>CAXTSH010000064.1:0-20294 GCA_964246925.1 uncultured Acetobacteraceae bacterium | reverse complement strand
TCGGCGAAGACGGCGGCGAGCATCGAGACGAACTCGCGCTTCTCCGTACGGTCCAATGTCCGTCTCCGTTGTGTGGTCCGTGCTGCCTAGGCGTCGCGGACCGGTTCCCTTCTGGACGCGCGTTGCCGCACGTCCGGTTCGCCTGTCCGGAAGAAGGAACCACCAGGGTTCCGACCCCGTCTCCCGCGCGCCGGGGTCGCCCCCGATTAAGAACCGGCCTGCGGCCGGGTCGCGTGCGGTCTCGGACAGGACGGAGGACCACCGAGATGGCCTCCTGCGCGCCCTCCGCGAGGGAGGGCGAATTAGGCGGCGAGCGAGGCGACGTCGACCGAGATGCCGGGGCCCATGGTCGAGCTGACCGACACGCGCTTGAGGTAGGTCCCCTTGGCGCCGGCGGGCTTGGCCTTCTGGATGGCGTCGACGAAGGCGCGGATGTTCTCGATCAGGGCGTCCGCCTCGAAGCTCGCCTTGCCGACGCCGGCATGGACGATGCCGGCCTTTTCGGCGCGATACTCGACCTGGCCGGACTTGGCGGCCGTGATGGCGCCGCGGACGTCCATGGTCACCGTGCCGAGGCGCGGGTTCGGCATCAGGCCGCGCGGACCGAGGATTTTGCCCAGCCGCCCGACGAGGGCCATCATGTCGGGGGTGGCGATGCAGCGGTCGAAGCCGATGTCGCCGGCCTGGACGCGCTCGGCGAGATCATCGGCGCCGACGACGTCGGCCCCGGCGGCGCGCGCCTCCTCGGCCTTCGGCCCGCGCGCGAAGACGCCGACGCGCAGCGTCTTGCCGGTGCCGCGCGGCAGGCTCAGCAGGCCGCGCACCATCTGGTCGGCGTGACGCGGGTCGATGCCGAGGGCGAGCGAAATCTCGACGGTCTCGTCGAACTTGGCCCTAGCCCCGTTCTTGATCAGGCCGATCGCCTCGGGGAGCGGGTAGGATTTGCTCTTATCGAAGCTCGCATAGGCGGCGCGAAGGCGCTTGTCACGTGCCACGGCTCAGCCCTCCACGACCGCAAGGCCCATGGAGCGGGCGGAGCCGGCGAGCATGCTGACCGCGCCCTCGATGGAGTTGGCGTTCATGTCGACCATCTTCTGGGCGGCGATCTCGCGGAGCTGGGTCGTCGTCACGGAGCCGATCGTCGCACCCTTGCCGACGGTCGGGCTGCCCTTCTGCACCTTGGCAGCCTTCATCAGGTAGTAGGTGTTGGGCGGCGTCTTCATCACGAAGCTGAAGGTGCGGTCGCCGTAGGCGGTGATGACCACGGGGACCGGCATGCCGGGCTCCATGCCTTGCGTCACCGCGTTGAACTCCTTGACGAAGGCCATGATGTTCAGGCCGCGCTGGCCGAGGGCGGGGCCGACGGGGGGTGACGGGTTGGCCTTGCCGGCGGGGATTTGCAGCTTGATGTAGCCGACGATCTTTTTGGCCAAGCTCGGTCTCCTACGAGAGGAGGACCGCGGTTCATGCGACGTGGCCCGCAGGCTTGCGCCCGCAGGTCTGGTCTCCCGCGTTCCGGAAAGGCGGGTGGTTAGTCTTCACGACCCATGCCGTCAAGCCCGATCTGAGAGCCGATCACCAGGGTGGGCGGCGGGTGCCCGTGCCTGATCGCCTACCATCGTTCAGGCGATCCAACGACCCGCCTCGTTGCCGGGAACTCCGAATGGGTCAGCAACGAGCATGCCGAAAGCCCATCACTCATGTCGGGTGTCCAGAGGCAAAGCCTTTGGCGGGGTTCGGGGCAGCGCCCCGAGCTCAGTTTGGCGACGAGGTGTCGCTGCCGGACAGGAGCACGGCTTTCTTTGCCGCCTTGCGCCGTTACTTTGGCAGGGCGGCCGGTCGCGGGCCTCCGGTCGCCCAGTCGAGCAGCTCGGCGGTATGCAGCACGGGGAGGCTCGTTCCGGTGGCGATCTGGGTGATGCAGCCGATGTTGCCGGCGGCGATCAGGTCGGGGGCGATGCGCTCTATGTTGGCGACCTTGCGGTCGCGAAGTGCGGTCGCGATCTCGGGCTGCAGGATGTTGTAGGTGCCGGCGGAACCGCAGCAGAGATGCCCTTCGGGCACGTCAAGGACTTCGAAACCGGCGGCGGCGAGAAGACGCTTCGGCTCGAGGCGTATCTGCTGGCCGTGCTGAAGCGAGCAGGCGCTGTGATAGGCGACGCGTTGGCCGGTCGCTATCGTGGGCGGGTGCAGGCCGATCTCGGTCATCAGTTCGGTGATGTCGCGCGCAAGCGAGGATATCCTGGCGGCTTGTTCCGCAAGCGCCGGGTCGTCACGGAACATGAAGCCGTAATCCTTGACGGTCGTGCCGCAGCCGGACGCGTTGATGACGATCGCGTCGAGATCCGCCTCGCGTGACCAGGCTTCGATGTTGGCGCGGGCGTAGTCGTGGCCGCCGAGACCGAGATGATGCTTGAGAGCGCCGCAGCAGCCGGCGCCGCGCGCCACCACGACCTCGCAGCCGTGACGGGTCAGAAGACGGATCGTCGCTTCGTTGATCTGCGGCGCGAGGGCCTTCTGGGCGCAGCCGGTCATGAGTGCGACGCGGCGGGTGCGGGGACCGATCGCGGGAAGGGTTTGGGGACGATCGGTCCGGCTCGCCGGCGGCACGCGTGACGGGGCGAGGTCGAGCATGGTGCGTAGCTCGCGCGGCATGAAGCGTGCGAGCGGTCTGGCGAGCGAGGAGGCGATCAGCGACAGGCGGAACAGGCCGGGGCGCGGCAGGACCAGCGCGAGCAGGCGGCGTTGCAGGCGGTCCTTGAGTGGGCGCCGGTAGGTGCGCTCGATGTGCTCGCGGGCGTGATCGACGAGGTGCATGTAGTTCACGCCCGACGGGCAGGTCGTCATGCAGGAGAGGCAGGAGAGACAGCGATCGATGTGCTTGACGGTGGTGGCGTCGGCGGGACGGTCGTTTTCCAGCATCTCCTTGATCAGGTAGATGCGGCCGCGGGGGCTATCGAGCTCGTCGCCGAGCAGGGCGTAGGTGGGACAGGTCGCGGTGCAGAAGCCGCAATGCACGCAGGTGCGGAGGATTTTCTCCGAGCTCGCGGTAGCGGGGTCGGTGAGCTGCGCCGGAGAGAAGCTGGTCTGCATGGACGCTAGCGTCCTTCCTGCATGCGGCCGGGATTGAGAATGAAGTGCGGGTCGAAGCCGGCCTTGATGCGCTGGCTGAGGGCGTCGAGCGGGCCTGGGAGCGGGTCGAAGACGGGGATGGTGTCGCGGATCGGGCCGGGGGCGACGAAGAGGGTGGCGTGGCCACCGTTCATGGCGCCGCGGATGATTTGGGAGCCGGCGTCCGGTGTCGGAACGAGGCTGAGCCAGACCAGGCCGCCGGCCCAGTCGTAGAAGGCCTCGGCGGGCGGGAGGGAGGCGCGGATGCGGCGGACAATGCCGGGCGCTTCTGAGGGGATCGGGCAGAGGCGCCAGATGATCCGGTCCTCCGTGGGAAGGAGGCTGCGAATGGTGCCGACGTTGGACCAGAACTCCTTGGTTTCGGAGGCGTCGAGACGGTCGGCGCGGCCGAAGAGTTGTTCGAGAGCGCCGGCGCGGAAGGCGACGGAGGGAGATGGCCCTTCGAGGCGGAGGGCGGTGACGCCGGATGCGGGAATGTGGGCGGCGGCGGAGACTTCGTGCGGGGTGTTAAGCGCGCGCGACATGATCGCGACCGCGGCCTCGTCGTCGAGGTTGCGGAGGAGGATGGTGCAGGCGGTCTCGGGCTTTGGCATGACGCGGATGGAAATCTCGGTCAGCGCGGACAGCGTGCCGAACGCGCCTGCCTGGAGCTTGCACATGTCGTAGCCGGTGACGTTCTTGACCACCTTGCCGCCGGCGCGCCAGGCCTCGCCGCGGCCGTTGATGGCGAAGAAGCCGAGGAAGTGGTCGCGCGCGGCGCCGGCGCGGACGCGCCGGGGGCCGGCGACGTTGCAGGCGATGATGCCGCCGAGGGTGGGTTCGCCTTGATGCCAATGAGGGGGTTCAAAGGCGAGGGTTTGCTGGTTCTGGTCGAGGAGGGCTTCGATCTCGGCCAATGGGGTGGCGGCTCGGGCGGTCAGCACGAGTTCGGAAGGTTCGTAGTCGACGATACCGATCAGCTTGCGCAGACTGAGCATGTAATCGGTTTGTGGCGGCCGCCCGAGAAAGCGCTTGCTGCCGCCAGCCACGATTTCGAGCGTCTTCGTGTTGGCTGCCGCCCAGGCGATGATTTCGCGCGCCTGTTGTGCATCGGATGGTTCCAAGGGCAAGCCCTTGGCGGGGTCCAGGGGCAGAGCCCCTGGGAACTTATGAGCAAGCATCAAAAGCGCGGCAGTTCGGGAAAACGTGTCTGCCCTTTGTGGACGTGCACCCGTCCCATTTCGGCGCAGCGGCAAAGCTGGGGAAAGACCTTGCCAGGATTGAGCAAGCTTTCCGGATCGAACGCGCATTTCAGCCGCATCTGCTGGTCGAGGTCGGTCGCGGTGAACATGGTGTCCATCAGGTCGCGTTTTTCGACGCCGACGCCGTGTTCGCCGGTGAGTACGCCGCCGACTTCGACGCAGAGGCGGAGGATGTCGTTGCCGAACGCCTCGGCACGTTCGAGCTCGCCGGGAACGTTGGCGTCGTAGCAGATGAGCGGGTGGAGGTTGCCGTCGCCGGCGTGAAAGACGTTGGCGCAGCGAAGCCCGTGTTGCGCCTCCATCTGCTTCATGCGGGTCAGCACTTCGCTGAGGCGTTTGCGCGGAATGGTGCCGTCCATGCAGTAATAGTCGGGCGAGATGCGGCCGACGGCGGGAAAGGCCGCCTTGCGGCCGGCCCAGAAGAGCAGGCGTTCCTCTTCGGAGCGGCTGGTGCGGCACGAGGTCGCGTTGTGCCGGCTGGCGATCGTTTCGACGCGGTCGATCAGGTGGTCGACTTCAGCTTCGCAGCCGTCGAGCTCGACGATGAGCACGGCCTCGGCGTCGAGCGGATAGCCGGCGTGCACGAAAGCCTCGGCGGCCTCGGTCGCGAGCCGGTCCATCATTTCCATGCCGCCAGGGATGATGCCCTGGCCGATGATCGCGGCGACGCAGTCGGCGGCGTCCGACGTGGTGGCGAAACCCAGAAGGAGGGCGCGGGCACCGGGCGGCTTGGGCAGGATGCGCACGGTGACTTCGGTGACGACGCCGAGCAGGCCTTCGGAACCGACCATGAGGCCGAGGAGGTCGTAGCCGCTGGCGTCGAAATGCTTGCCGCCGAGGCGAAGGATTTCGCCGTCCACCGTGACCATCTCGATGCCGATGACGTTGTTGGTGGTCAGGCCGTATTTGAGACAGTGCACGCCGCCGGAGTTCTCGGCGACGTTGCCGCCGATGGTGCAGGCGATCTGGCTGGACGGATCGGGGGCGTAATAGAAACCCTGGTCCTGGACGGCGTGGGTGATGGCGAGGTTGGTGACGCCGGGCTGGGCCACGACGCAGCGGTTGGCGATGTCGATCTCGAGGATGCGCTTGAACTTGCCCAGGCCGAGAAGCACGCCGTCGGCGAGCGGGAGCGCGCCGCCGGACAGCGAGGTGCCGGCGCCGCGTGGGACGACTTTGACTTTGTGGGCGGCGCAGGTGCGCATGATCTCGACGATCTGCGCGGTGGTTTCCGGCAGGACGACCACCATCGGCAGTTGCCGGTAGGCGGTCAGGCCGTCGCTCTCGTAGGCCCGCCGGCCCCGCTCGGCGTCGATGACGCCTTCGCCGGGAACGATGCGGCGGAGGGCGGCGACGATCTCGTCGCGTCGGCTGAGCACGTCCTGGTCGGGCAGCGGCATCGTCAGCATGGAGTGTTCCCTGCGGCTTTTCAGCCGGCTAGCTGTTGTTCTGGTCGCCTCGCGCGGCGATCAGGATGGCGCGGAAGTCGTTGACGTTGGTGCGGGTCGGGCCGGTGACGACGAGGTCGCCGAGGGCTGCGAAGAAGCCGTGGCCGTCGTTGTCGTGCAGAAGGGCGCGCGCGTCGAGACCGAGTGCCGCGGCGCGGCGTAGACTGTCGGGGGCGAGGACGGCGCCGGCGTTTTCCTCGCTGCCGTCGATGCCGTCGGTGTCGCAGGCGATGGCGTGGATGCCGGGCTGGCCGTCGAGGCCGACCGCGAGTGCGAGCAGGAACTCGGCGTTGCGTCCGCCGCGGCCGCGGCCGCGGACCGTCACCGAGGTCTCGCCGCCGGAGATCAGCACGCAGGGGGGCGGCGCGGGCTGCCCGTGCAGAGCGCATGAGGCGGCGATGGCGGCCATGACGCGAGCGACCTCGGAGGCCTCGCCCTCGATCGCGTCGCCGAGGATGACGGGCAGGATGCCGGCCTCGCGGGCGATCGCGGCGGCGGCCTGCAGCGAGGCGTACGGAGTGGCGACGAGACGAGTCTGGGTGCGCGCGAAGGCGAGGTCGCCGGGTTTCGGGGTCTCCGCGTCGGGGTCGAGGAGCCGGGCTGCGACGGCGGGTGGGGGCGTGATGCCGCGTCTGGCCAGCACGGCGCGGGCCTCGGCGCGCGTGCTCGGGGCGGGGCCGGGGGGGCCGGACGCGATGAGCGCGGGATCGTCGCCGGGGCCGGCGGAGATCAGGAGGTTGACAATGCGGGCCGGCGCGGCGGCGGCGGCGCGGCGGCCGCCCTTGATCGCCGAGAGGTGCTTGCGGACACAGTTGATCTCGCCGATCGAGGCGCCGCTGCGAAGCAGCGCGCGATTGATCGCCTGCTTGTCGGCGAGCGTGATGCCGGGTGCGGGGAGCGACAGGAGAGCCGAGCCGCCGCCGGAAATCAGGCAGAGGAGCAGATCGTCGGGTCCGAGGCCGCCGACGGCCGCGAGGATGCGGGCAGCGGCCTGCTCGCCGGCGGCGTCCGGAACGGGGTGACTGGCCTGCAGGATGTCGATGCGGGTGAGCGGCTCGATGTCGGCGTGGCCGTAGCGGGTGACGACCAGGCCGGACAGCGGGGCGCCGGCGGGCCAGTGCAGCTCGACGGCATGCGCCATGCTGGCAGCCGCCTTGCCGGCGCCGACGACGACGGTCCGGCCGGCGGGCGGGCGCGGCAGATGCAGCGGCACGCAGACGGCTGGGGATGCGGCAAGGACGGCCGCGTCGAACATCCGTCGCAGGAGCAGGGTAGGCGATGGCATGGCTGTCAGGTGGAGCCGATTTCGTGGCCGGCGAGGCGCTCGAGCACGCGCACGAGGCCGGAATGGTCCCATCCACCTCCGCCAGCAGCGACGGCGGCGTTGAAAAGCTGCTGGCAGGAGGCGGTGTTGGGCAGGCTGACGCCGAGCGTGCGGGCGCTCTGCAGGGCGAGATCGAGGTCCTTCTGGTGCAGCGCGATGCGAAAGCCGGGTTCGATCTGGCGCTTGATCATGCGCTCGCCGTGGACTTCCAGGATGCGAGAGGCGGCGAAGCCGCCCATCAGGGCCTCGCGGACGCGGGCGGGGTCGGCACCGGCTTTGGACGCGAAGACCAGGGCCTCGCCGACGGCTTCGATGGTGAGCGCGACGACGATCTGATTGGCGACCTTGGCGGTCTGTCCGTCGCCATGGCCGCCGACATGGGTGGGACGCCCCATGAGCTCGAACATCGGGCGGACGGTCTTGAACGCGCCGGCGGGTCCGCCGACCATGATCGTCAGCGTTGCCGCCTTGGCGCCGACCTCGCCGCCGGAGACCGGCGCGTCGAGATAGGAGCAGCCGAAGGCTTCGATCCGTTCGGCAAACGACTTGGTCGCGAGCGGCGAGATGCTGCTCATGTCGACGACGACCTTGCCGGGCGAGAGCGCCTCGGCGACACCGCCGGGACCGAACAGCACCTCGTCCACGTCCGGCGTGTCGGGCAGCATGATGAAGATGATGTCGGCCCGGTGCGCGACTTCTCCGGCGGTGCTGCAGCGCCTGGCACCCTTGGCGAGCAGCGACGACGGGGGGGCCGAGCGGTTGTGAACGAAGAGGGCGTGGCCGGCGTCGAGCAGGTTTGCCGCCATCGGGCGGCCCATGATGCCGAGGCCGATGAAGCCGAGCGCGCTCATGCCGCGAGCTCCCGCTTGAAATACGGGGTGGTCCATCGGAGACCGGCGCCGGTGGTGGTAAGCGGCTTGTACTCGCAGCCGATGGCGCCGGTGTAGCCGAGCTCGTCGATCAACTTGAATAAAAAGGGGAAGTTCAGCTCGCCGGTGCCCGGTTCGTGGCGTCCCGGATTGTCGGCGATCTGGATGTGGCCGATCCGGTGGAACTGGTCGCGCAGCGTGCGGGCGACGTCGCCCTCCATGACCTGGGCGTGGTAGACGTCGAACTGCAACTTGAAATTCGTGGCGGCGACGTCGTCGATGATCGACAGGGCGGCGCTCGTGGTGGACACGGAGAAGCCCGGAACGTCGCGCGTGTTGACCGGTTCGAGGACGAGTTGCAGGCCGGCGGCGGCGAGCTCGCCCGCGGCATGGCGCAGATTGTTGACCAGGGTCTCGCGGGCGGTGTCGGTCGAGACGCCGGGTGGGCGGACGCCGGCGAGGCAATTCAGGCGCGGGCAGCCGAGCGCGGTCGCGGTGGCCACGGCGCGCGCGACGCCGTCGCGGAACTCCGCCGCGCGATCGGGATGGCAGGCGATGCCGCGCTCGCCGGCGGCCCAGTCGCCGGCGGGGAGGTTGTGCAGGACCAGGGTCAGACCGTGGAGCGAAAGCAGGCGCGCCAGAGTGGCGCTGTCCTCACCGTAGGGGAAGAGGAACTCGACGCAGTCGAAGCCGGCGTTGGCGGCGGCCGCGAACCGGTCGAGGAACGGGAGTTCGGTGAAGAGCATGGTCAGGTTGGCGGCGAACTTCGGCATGTCGGGCTCCGGCGCTAGCTTGTGGGCTCGAGGCGCTTGGGTGACCCGCCCATCTCCTGACCGTGTTGCAGCGAAATGGACGGATCGAGGCAGAGAATGTCCTCGAACTCGTTGATGCTGTCGACCTCGGTGCCCATGGCGATGTTGGTGACGCGCTCGAGGATGAACTCGAGCACGACCGGGACCTGGTGTTGCGCCATCAGGGCGTGGGCCTCGGCGAAGGCGTCCTTGAACTGGTTGGGGCTGCTGACACGGATCGCCTTGCAGCCGAGGCCCTCGGCCACCGCGACGTGGTCGACACCGTAGGCCTGCGGGGCGCCGTCGGTGGCGTTGATGTTCTCGAACGCGAGGCTGACTTCGAAATCCATCTGGTAGCCACGCTGGGATTGGCGGATCAGGCCGAGATAGGAGTTGTTCACCACGACGTGCAGGTAGGGCAGCTTGTGCTGCGCGCCGACGGCGAGTTCCTCGATCATGAACTGGAAGTCGTAGTCGCCCGACAAGGCGACAATGTTCCGGTGCGGGTCGGCGGCGCGGACGCCGAGTGCGGCCGGGAGGGTCCAGCCGAGCGGGCCGGCCTGGCCGCAATTGATCCAGTGGCGCGGGCTGTAGACGTGCAGGAACTGGGCGCCGGCGATCTGCGACAGGCCGATGGTGCTGACGTAGCAGGTGTCGCGGTCGAGGATCTCGTTCATCTCCTGGTAGACGCGCTGCGGCTTGAGCGGGACTTCGTCGAAATGGGTGCGGCGGAGCATGTTGCGTTTGCGGTGGAGGCACTCGGCCGACCAGGCGCTGCGGTCGGGGAGGTCGATGTCTTGCGCGACTTCGAGGAGCATGGCGAGTGCGGCGCCTGCATCCGAGACGATGCCGAGATCGGGACCGAAGACACGGCCGATCTGCATCGGATCGATGTCGATATGGATGAAGCGGCGTCCGCGGCGATAGACGTCCACCGACCCGGTGTGACGGTTGGCCCACCGGTTGCCGATGCCGATGACGAGGTCGGATTGGAGGAAGTTGGCGTTGCCGTAGCGATGGCTGGTCTGCAGGCCGACCATGCCGGCCATCAGATCGTGGTCGTCCGGGATGGTGCCCCAGCCCATCAGGGTCGGGATGACGGGAATGCCGGTGAGTTCGGCGAACTCGACGAGGAGACCGGATGCATCGGCGTTGACGATGCCGCCGCCGGCGACGATCAGCGGGCGCTCGGCTTCGTTGATCATCGCGAGGGCGCGTTCGGCCTGGGCGCGGCTGGCGGCAGGCCTGGCGAGCGGCAGCTTTTCGTAGGTCTCGATGTCGAACTCGATCTCACCCTGTTGCACGTCGATGGGGAGGTCGATCAGCACCGGGCCGGGGCGGCCGGAGCGCATGATCTGGAAGGCCTGCTGGAAGGCCATCGGGACGAGTGCCGGCTCACGGACGGTGACAGCCCACTTGGTGACGGGCTTGGCGATGGTCTCGATGTCGACGGCCTGGAAATCCTCCTTGTAGAGCTTGGCGCGCGGCGCCTGACCGGTGATGCAGAGGATCGGCACGCTGTCGGCCTGCGCGGTGTAGAGGCCGGTGATCATGTCGGTTCCGGCGGGACCGGAGGTGCCGATGCAGACACCGATGTTGCCGGCACGCGCGCGGGTGTAGCCGTCGGCCATGTGCGAGGCACCCTCGACGTGTCGGGCGAGGATGTGGCGGATTGAACCGCGCGCGCGCAGTGCGGCGTAGAACGGGTTGATCGCGGCGCCGGGGACGCCGAAGGCGGTGGTCACACCTTCACGCTCCAGAACCAGAACGGCTGCCTCGACCGCCTTCATTCTGGCCATTGGTCTTCCTCTCCGGTTTGCCTGGAGAGAGATTAGAGCGCCGTCGACTTCTGCGGTAAGTATTCCGAATGGCGGAAAGCGCTTGTATTTTCGCCTGTGCAGCAAGGGGTTGGGGGTTTCCGGAATGGGACAGGCGTCGCCGGAGCTGGTGCAGTCGCTGACACGGGCGCTGGCGCTGCTGAACCGCATCGCGGAGGCACCGTCGGGCGGGCTGACGCTGACGGAGGTGGCGCAGGTCGTGGGCTTGCCGGCGTCGACCGCGCATCGGCTGCTGACCACGCTGGAGGTCGAGCGCTACGTGCGGTTCGATCCGGACGGACGGGTCTGGTCTGTCGGTGTGCAGGCGTTCGTCACCGGCTGCGCGTTCACCAAGACGCGCAGCCTGGTCGGGCTGGCACGGCCGCACATGCGCCGGCTGATGGAAGACAGCGGTGAGACCGTCAACCTGGCCGAGGAAGATGGCGGCGAGGCGGTCTATCTCGCGCAGGTCGAGTGCCGGCAGATGATGCGCGCCTTTGCACGGCCCGGCTCGCGCGTGCCGATGCATTGTTCGGCTGTCGGCAAGGCGATCCTGTCGGCGATGTCGGACCGGTCGCTGGCCAAACTGCTGCACCGGCGCGGGATGCCGCGGCTGACGGTCAAGACGATCGGTTCGCCGGGCGCGCTGCGGACGGATCTCGGGCGGGCTCGCGCGATCGGGTATGCGATCGACGACGAGGAGCATGCCGTCGGGCTGCGCTGCATCGGCGCGCCGATCTTCGATGAGACCGGCGAGGTGGTGGGGGCGATCTCGGCGTCAGGTCCGATGGCGCGGGTGGTCGACGAACGGATCGCGGCGCTCGGCGCGCTTGTGCTGGAAGCGGCGCGCATGGTGTCGGCGGAAATGGGCGGCCCGCTCAAGTCTGATTAGTCACGGTTTCCAAAAGGACCTCTGCGAAGCAGGCTTGGGGCGCTGCCCCAAGACCCCGCTGGGGGCACGCGCCCCCAGACCCGCCCGACTGTCGATACGATGGCCGACACGGTGGACCAAGTCGGGCGGGTCTGGGCGCGCGGCGCCCAGCGGGGTTTTGGGGCAGAGCCCCAGCTTGCGCCCGTGCATGGCCCATTTCCTGCTTGTTGTGGCGCAACAGACCAGCGCTTCGGCGCCGGGCAACAGGAGGAGAATTTGACCGATCTCGCCCTCAGCCGCCGACGCCTCTCCCGCTACGGCCTTTCGGTCGCAGCACTCTGCGCAACCGGGGCGCGACGCGCGCGCGCCGACAGCAGCGGGCCGATCCGGATCGGCATCCTGCACTCGCTTTCGGGCACGATGGCGATCAGCGAATCGACGTTGAAGGACGTCATGCTGATGCTGATCGCCGAGCAGAACGCCAAAGGCGGCGTTCTCGGGCGCAAACTCGAGGCTGTCGTCGTCGATCCTGCCAGCAACTGGCCGTTGTTCGCCGAAAAGGCGCGAGAGCTCATTTCGGTCGATCACGTCGCGGTCACCTTCGGCTGCTGGACATCGGTCTCGCGCAAGTCCGTGCTGCCCGTCTTCGAGGAGCTCAACGGCATCCTGTTCTACCCGGTCCAATACGAAGGCCAGGAATGCAGCCGGAACGTCTTCTACACCGGTGCTGCGCCCAATCAGCAGGCAATCCCGGCGGTCGACTACCTGATGAGCGCGGACGGCGGCGGAGCGAAGCGCTTCGTTCTGGCCGGCACCGACTACGTCTATCCGCGCACGACAAACCAGATCCTGGCTGCCTATCTCGCGTCGAAAGGCGTGGCACCGGGCGACATCATGATCAACTACACGCCGTTCGGCCAGTCGGACTGGCAGAATATCGTGGCCCAGATCAAGAGCTTCGGTTCGGCCGGCAGCAAGACCGCCGTCGTCTCGACCATCAACGGCGACGCCAATGTCCCGTTCTACAAGGAGCTCGCCAACCAGGGCATCAAGTCCACCGACATTCCGGTCATGGCGTTCAGCGTCGGCGAGGAAGAGCTCGCCGGCATGAACACGGCACCACTGGTCGGCAATCTCGCGGCCTGGAACTACTTCGAGAGCGTCGACACTCCGGCCAACCGGTCGTTCATCGAATCGTGGCACGCGTTCACGAAGAATCCAAAGCGCGTCACGAACGATCCGATGGAGGCGCATTATATCGGGTTCAACATGTGGGTGCAGGCGGTCGAGCGTACCAAGACCACCGACGTCGACACCATCATCGAGGCGATGCCCGGTATTACCCAACCCAACCTGACCGGCAGCATCGCCACCATGCTGCCCAACCATCATCTCACCAAGCCGGTGCTGATCGGCGAGATCCAGGATGACGGCCAGTTCAACGTCGTCTGGCAGACGCCGGCGCCGGTCGCGGGCAAGGCCTGGTCGCCCTACATCGCGTCGACCAGGGACCTCGTCGGAGACTGGCGCAAGCCGATCATGTGCGGCAACTACGACACGGTCACCAAGACCTGTCTCGGCCGTCATGCCTGACAGGCGAGCGCGGATCCTCTGGATCCGGCTCGTGCTCCCATGCCTGTTGCTCTCGCCCGACGCGGCGCGAGCGGGTGCGCCGCCAGGGTTCGCGGCAGGCCTCGCGTCGAAGGCCTACGACGACATCGCAGGCTCGGTCGAGCAGCTTGGAGTGTCAGGTTCGCCGCGTGCCGCCGCCATCCTGACCGCGCTCGGTCAGCACGAACTCTTCACGTCGCGCGAGCCGGCCGGTGCAGCGGCGCTCTACATCCGCTCCGGCGAACGCTACAGCGACGCCCTGACCGGAGCGCCGGCAACCCCCGATCCCTCGTCGCTGCGTCCGGTCCGGCTCAACAATCGCGTCCGATCCGCCCTGGCGGATGCGCAGGGCATGCTCGACCTGACCTCGGCCGACCCAGCGGTCCGGCGCGAGGCAGCGGATGCGATCTTCGAGGCGCATGATGCCGCGGCACTTCCCGCCCTCGATCGGGCGGTGTCGGGTGAGCGTGACGCGTCCGTGCGGATCCGCCTGCAACAGGCGCGCGCGTCCTGCCTGCTGGCCGATCCCGCCGCCTCCGAGGCGGACCGCCTGGCCGCGATCAAGACGCTTGCCGCACGAGGCGGTCTGGACGCGCGTGCGCAGGTCGGCGCGTTCTCGGCGGCGCCGGGCCCGGTCGGCGACGCGGCCCGCAAAGCGGTGAGCGTGATCGACTTCGACCTGCGACTCTGGAGCTTCGCGCAGAGCGTGTTCTACGGCCTGAGCCTCGGTTCGGTGCTGCTGCTCGCGGCGATGGGGCTCGCGATCACCTTCGGCGTCATGGGCGTGATCAACATGGCGCATGGCGAGCTGGTGATGATCGGCGCCTACACGACGTTCGTCGTCCAGCAGACGGTCGCAACCCATCTGCCAGCGTTGACACCGATGGCGGTGCCGATCGCGATCCCGGCCGCCTTCGCCGTCTGCGGCGCGCTCGGCATCGCCATCGAGCAGGTCCTGATTCGGTTCCTCTACGGTCGTCCGCTCGAGACATTGCTGGCGACGTGGGGGCTGTCGCTGATCCTGCAGCAGGCGACACGGTCGTTGTTTGGTCCGACCAATGTCGCCGTGGCGAGCCCGGCCTGGATGTCGGGCGCGGTCATGCTGGGCGGCGTCACCATCACCCTGAACCGGCTGGTCATCATCGTGTTCGCCGCTCTGGTGATGGCGGCCCTGATGGCGACGTTGCGGGCCACGCCGCTCGGTTTGCGGATGCGCGCCGTGACCCAGAACCGTCGCATGGCCTCGTCGATGGGCATACGCACGCCCTGGGTCGATGCGCTGACGTTCGGCCTCGGCTCCGGCGTCGCGGGGCTCGCCGGCGTCGCCGTGAGCCAGATCGACAATGTCAGCCCGAACCTGGGACAGGCCTACATCATCGACAGCTTCATGGTGGTGGTGTTCGGCGGCGTCGGCAATCTGTGGGGCACGCTGGTGGCGGCCCTGTCGCTCGGCGTGCTCAACAAGTTTCTCGAGCCCTTCGCCGGCGCCGTGCTGGGCAAGATCGTGGTCCTGGTGGTGATCATCGCCTTCATCCAGCGCCGGCCGCGCGGCATGTTCCCGGTGCGCGGGCGGAGCGTGGAGACGTGATCTCGCCCGGTCTGTCGCGCACCGCCGCGATCGCCACGCCACTGGTGCTCGTGGGCGTTTGTCTGACGCTGGCGATCCTGAATCTCGCAACGCCGCCGACGGCGCCGATGCATGTTCCCACCTACGCGGTGTCGCTGGCCGGGAAATATCTCTCTTTCGCCCTGCTCGGGATCGCTGTCGACCTGGTGTGGGGTTTTGCCGGCATCCTCACGCTCGGCCATGCCGCGTTCTTCGCACTCGGCGGGTATGCCATGGGCATGTATCTGATGCGCGAGATCGGCGCCCGGGGCGTTTACGGCAATGCGAACCTGCCCGACTTCATGGTGTTTCTCGGCTACCAGCATCTTCCTTGGTACTGGCTCGGCTTTGATCATCTCCCGTTCGCTCTGCTGATGGTTCTCGCAGTGCCGGGACTGCTGGCGTTCGTGTTCGGCTGGCTGGCATTCCGGTCGCGTGTCTCCGGCGTGTATCTCTCGATCATCACCCAGGCGCTCACCTACGCGCTGCTGCTCGCCTTCTTCCGCAACGACATGGGCTTCGGGGGCAACAACGGCCTCACCGATTTCAAGGATGTGGCCGGCTTCAGCCTGCAATCGGACGCCACCCGCGACGGGCTGCTCGTGATCACCGCCATCGTGCTGTCGGCAGCCTTCCTGCTCGTCCGGACGGTGCTGATCAGCCGGTACGGGAGCATTCTCGTCGCGGTCCGCGATGCCGAAAGCCGCACGCGCTTCCTCGGCTACCGCCCGGAGCACATCAAGTTGTTCGTCTGGACCTTGTCGGCGCTCATCGCCGGCGTGGGCGGCGCGCTCTACGTCACACAGGTCGGCATCATCAACCCGGGCGAGTTCGCCCCGGCCAACTCGATCGAGGCCGTCATCTGGGTCGCCGTCGGCGGCCGAGGCACGCTTGTGGGCGCGATCATCGGGGCGGTCGCCGTCAATCTCGGCAAAACGGTGTTCACCGGCGCGCTGCCCGAATACTGGCTCTACGCTCTCGGCGCGCTGTTCATCGTCGTCACGCTGTTCCTGCCGCGGGGGATCGTGGGGCTGCTCCGTGGCCGCACGCGCCGACGGCGGGCGGCACCACTGCCCGAGAAGCTGCCGGCGTGACGATCCTGCGTCTGGACGGCGTGAGCGTGACGTTCGACGGGTTCCGGGCCTTGAACGATCTGTCGCTGACGATCGATCGGGGCGAGATGCGGGCGATCATCGGACCGAACGGCGCCGGCAAGACGACGATGATGGACGTCATCACCGGCAAGACACGCGCCGACAAAGGCACGGTCACGTTCCGCGATGATGTCGACCTCAGGCGGCTCGACGAACCCGCGATCGCACGCCTCGGGATCGGCCGCAAATTCCAGAAACCGACCATCTTCGAGATGCTCGACGTTCGGACCAACCTGCTTTTGTCACTCGCCGGCATTCGTTCTCCGGCGCGTGCGCTGTTCGCTCGCGAGACGCAGGACGAATGGGGTCGGGTCGACGCCATCCTGCACACCATTCGGCTCGATGCGGAGGCGGATCGCCTTGCGGGCGGCCTGAGCCATGGACAAAAGCAATGGCTGGAGATCGGGATGCTGCTCGGCCAGGAACCCGAACTGCTCCTCGTCGACGAGCCGGTCGCCGGCATGACCGACGCGGAAACGACGGAGACGGCTGTGCTGCTGCGTGAGATCAATCGGACCCGCAGCGTGATCGTCGTCGAGCACGACATGGATTTCGTCCGAGCGCTCGACGTCACCGTGACCGTCCTGCATGAGGGCTCCGTGATCGCTGAAGGCTCGCTCGACCACGTCAGCGACCAGCAGCGCGTCGTTGAAGTCTATCTTGGCCGCTGACCATGCTCGCGGTTGAAGACGTCACGCTGCATTACGGAGCCTCGGTCGCGCTACGCGGGGTCAGCCTGCAGGCCGAAGTGGGCGAAGTAACCTGCCTGTTGGGACGCAACGGGGTGGGAAAGACGAGCCTGCTGCGAGCGATCACCGGCGTGCACTTCGCCTCGTCGGGCAAAATCATCTGGGACAGCCACGACATCACTCGGCTGCCGAGCTTCGAGCGTGCGAAACGCGGCATCGCGACCGTGCCGCAAGGCCGGGACGTGTTTCCGCTGTTGACAGTGCGGGAGAATCTCGAGACGGGGTTTGCGGTGCTGCCCAGGCGGGAACGCCGGATCCCGGACGAGATTTTCGATCTGTTCCCGATTTTGGGGACGATGCTGAAGCGGCGCGGCGGCGACCTCTCGGGCGGTCAGCAGCAGCAGCTCGCCATCGGCCGGGCGCTGGTCACGAAACCTCGCCTGCTCGTGCTGGACGAACCGACCGAAGGCATCCAGCCCAGCATCATCAAGGACATCACCCGGGTGATCTCGCTCCTGCGCGAACGCCGGACGATGGCGATCCTGCTTGTCGAGCAATATTTCGACTTCGCCCACGCGCTGGCGCAACGCATCGCCGTGCTGGAGCGCGGCGCACTCGTGCTTGACGGGCGAACCGACGCCCTCGATGCGGACGTGGTCCGCTCGCGTCTCGCGATATGATGTCGGGGCTCCGCCCGAACCCCGCCAAAGGCGGTCGCCTTTGGGAACCGTTCGGTCAGTGGCCGGCGACGAGCGTTCCCGAGGCTCGATCGGAGGCAATCTGACGCTCCGTCTCGGGATCGAGGGTGAGGAAGTAGGCCAGGATCGCGCTCGCGAGATAGATTGCCGAGTAGATGCACATGACGCCGAGTACGCCGAGCCAGTTCAGGAAGCCGGCGACGATCGCCGGTCCGATCCAGACCGAGGCGCCGGCGCCAAGATTGAGCATCGACATGGCGGCCGGCTTGTCCTCAGGGGCCAGATACGGCATCAGCGCCGAGAGTGGCACGTAGCCGGCGAGCGTGATGCCGTAGAACGCGCCGGCAGCGAGGGTGAGGAACATGCCGCCCGGGCCCAGCACGGTGGGGACGTAGTATAGGACCAGCGTGGAGATTGCGCAGCCGACGCCGCCGATGAGCATGATGGTGCGTCGCCAGGTCAGACGATCGCTGACGATTCCAGACAACAGGTTGCCGATGATGTTGCTGGCGAAGATGCAGGTGGTGACTTCGAGCCATTGTGAGAGGCTGAAATGCAGCGTCTTGGTGAAGTAGATCGGCAGCATGACGAGGAAGCCGAATTCGGCCGAGGTGTTGATGGCGCGCACGATGCAGCCGATCCCGACTTTGGGGTGATCGCGCACGATCGCGAAGCTCGCGAACAGGGTGCGGAACGGATGGTCGGTGGCACCTTCCTGCTTGAGGCCGCCGCTCGTGTCGGCGATGCCGAAGATGGCGAGCAGACCGCCCGCGATCACCAGGCCAAGCGCGAGCCACAGCGTGTCATAGGTGCCGACCAGCGGGATCGCGCCGCGGGCAAAGGCTGAGCCGAGCGTCGGCAGGCCGCCGGTGAAGGCGAACCAGAACCAGCCGCACGCGGTGCCGAGCCGGTTGGGCTCCACGGTCAGCACGATCCAGATCAGGAAGCCGAACGCGAACAGCGGATAGCCGAAGCCGCGCAGGCCGTAGAACAGCAGCATGAGGGGATAGGAACGGGCCGGGATGGCGAAGGTGAGGAACAGGCACTGGAACACGATCCAGATGACCAATCCGAGCATCATCACCCGTCGCGGTCCGATCAGGTCGGCAAGGGCACCTGACAGCCAGGACGAGATCGCGGCAGTGACGCCGTAGACGGTGATCAGGATGGCGACCGAATGCTCGGTAATACCGCGACCGACCAGGAACGGCGACAGGTAGGCGCTTTCGACGCCGTCGCCGACCATGAACAGCAGGGTGCCGGCGAAGCCCCAGAACAGGGGGCGAGGCAGACCGATACGCTCCAGAAATCCGTCCTGCGTGGTGGCCGACATCGGTTTCCTCCGGTTTGAGACGGGAACATCTCAGCGGGGATGCGGTTCTCGGCTGGATGTCAGCCCGGGAGAGCGTCATGGACCAGCCGTTCCGCCTGACGTCGCTCGCGCATGGTGGAGGGTGCGGCTGCAAGCTGGCACCTGCAGTGCTGCGGCAGATCCTGGCCGCGATGCCGGTGGGGGCGTCTTACGCCAACATGATGGTCGGGGTCGAAACCGGCGACGATGCGGCGGTCTATCGCTTGAATGATCGGCAGGCGGTGATTGCCACGACCGACTTCTTCACGCCGATCGTCGACGATCCCCGCGATTTCGGACGTATTGCCGCCAGCAATGCGCTGTCGGACGTCTATGCCATGGGTGGAGCGCCGATCATGGCGCTCGCGATCGTCGGCATGCCGGTGGGCCGCGTGCCGATCGAGATGGTGCAGGCGATCATCGAGGGCGGCGCCAGCATCTGCGCCGAGGCGGGCATTCCGGTCGCGGGTGGACATTCGATCGACAGTGCCGAACCGATCTATGGGCTGGTGGCGATCGGTCTGGTGCATCCCGACCGCGTGCTTCGCAATGCCGGGGCGCGTGCCGGCGACCGCCTGATTTTGACCAAGGGGCTGGGCATCGGCATCTACGGCGCCGCGCTGAAGCGCGGTGAGCTCGGCCAGGAGCTCTACCGGGAGATGATGAAGTCGACGACCAAGCTCAACGTGCTTGGCGCCGAGCTGCCGGACATCGGGGGCGTGCACGCGGTGACGGACGTCACCGGGTTTGGCCTGATCGGCCACGGGCTGGAGATGACGCGCGCGGCAGGGCTGGGCTGCCGGATCGTGTTCGCCGACCTGCCGGTCCTTGCCGGCGTTGCCGACCTTGTCGCGGCGGGCGTGCGGACGGGCGCCTCGGCAAGGAACTGGATGAGCTTCGCTCCCGAGGTCGAGCTGGCTGCAGAGCTGCCGAGCTGGACGAGAGATCTGCTGTGCGATCCGCAGACCAGCGGCGGATTGCTGATCGCGGTCGATCCGGATTCGGTCTCGGTGGTGATGGGTCTGGCGCGCGCGCAGGGTTTCGAGGCTGCTCGGGTGATTGGCTGGTTCGGGACCGAGCCCGGGGGCGTGACGGTCGTCTAAGTTTTGGATTTCAAAGGTTCGCCTTTGATGGGGTGCAGGGGCACCCCTGCTTCGGATGCGTGCGCGATACGGAACGTGCCGTGCTGATGGACCAGTGCAAGGCTCAGGCAGGCGAGCAGTGCCAGCAGCAGGGGGAGAAGCCAGCGCCGGTCGGTGCGCACGGCCAGCAGCACGCCGGGGATGGTCCATGCGACGCTGCGCGCCGCGGTCGCCGGAGGCGCATCGCCGCGTCTGGGAAGCAATCCGACGAGCCTGGCCGCGATGGCGGCTGCCTCCGCCTGGGTCCAGACGGAGGCAGGCAGGGCCGCGATCATGCTGGTCAGGCCGTCGATGGCGGCGGCGCGCGGCAGTTTTGCGAGGCGGCTTGCCTCCTGCCATGGATCGACACCGCGGCGTGCCAGGATCGAGAGGACGCTCAGCGTCATCCCGCTCGCCTCCACGCCGATGTCGGCATAGAGGAAACTGTTGAGGTCGGAGCGCTGCAGCGCGTGGGCGTCGGTGCTTGACATGTCGGGGCCACCAGTTTCGGACCTCTATCTGGGGTGCGAGGACGCCAGACTAACTTTTCTTTTCATTGAGGAGTTCCGGG
>CAXTSH010000063.1:15928-20370 GCA_964246925.1 uncultured Acetobacteraceae bacterium | reverse complement strand
TTAGGAGCCGATCGGGCAGTCATCCCTCCGCCACTTCCGGACCGTGTATCCCTAACCCGCTCCGAGCAGCCGCTGACGCCATTCCGGTGCAAGCTTCGAGCGCACAAGCTCGCCCGCCAGGATCGTCTGCTCCAATGCGGCCAGCAAGGAAGCCGCCAGGAGCGGCGTGACATGGGCCGACGTCCCGCCGTGTGTGGAAACCTGCAATCGGTCGGGCGATTGCACGATGGCAACACTGGCCCACTGACCGGTCTCGAGTTCGGCCGCGATGAGCCGCAGGTCCTCGATCAGCCGCATGGTCCTGATGGATGTCTGCTGCTCGTCGGGAGGTGCGACATCCTGAGGCCGGCTGCAGAACGGGTTGAGGTGGAATGGGTTCATCGGGCAGCTCCATCCTGGAGACCTGCCAACTCTGACACGCATTCCTCAACACGGGCTTAACATGGCACCGAATGCCCGGCCTGCAGGTCAGGGCAGGTCGGTGTCCTGCGTGCCGACGTTACTGCAGGCCTGACAGGCGCCTCGCGATCTGAAGCAGACAGGCCTGGTCGTCGGCCTCCAACTCCCGAAACACCTGGAGCAATGCCTGTTCAGAGGGTGAGGCTGGCGGGGCGTGAGCGTCGAACTCAGATTTTTGTTCGGGTCTAAGCAGCCGAACCGGAATATCGAGCACCTGTGCGATGTGCGCCGCCTTGCCGGCGAATCCTGACCGCCCGGTCTCCCACTGGGCAACGAGGCTGCGCGACACGCCGGCCGCCCTGGCCAACTGATCCTGCGTGAGGTGGCGGCTCTGTCGGATGCTTCTCATCCGCTCGCCCGCATGCACGTCCTTACGAATTTGGGTCATCGTCAAATGGCTCCGCTCAGATAAAGGCCGCTATAACGCCTTCGCGGTGCGGAACCCAACCCGCTTGCTCGCTCCAGCCGACCGACCTCCTGCAGACTGGTGCTCAGAACATCCCTGCGCCTTGCAGACCGCCGAACACGCCAAAGGCGGTGGTGACGCTCGCGACCGCGATCACCAACCACAGGTATGCGCCCTTCAGCCGGTGCGAAGGTGGAAGGGCCCATCTTGCCAGAGCGATGAGGAACCCGAGCACAAGCGGCAGCAGCAGGGCATTCATGATCTGCACATCGATGTTGAGCGAGACGAGGTTCGGCCAGAACCCGACCAGGACGCTGCCGGCGATCACCGCCAGCGCATAAATCCCATAGAACCACCGTGCCTCGGTCGGTCTGTGCTCGAGCGAATGCCGATAGCCGGTGACTTCGCCGACACCCCAGGCCAGAGCCAGCGAGCATACGATCGCCGCGACCATGCCCGCGCCCAGAACGCCCAGCCCGAAGACCAGATGCCCGGTCTGCACGCCGAGGAACGGCGTCAGGGCTCCACTCATCTGGCCCACGGTATCGAGGCTGGCATGTCCGTTTCTGGCGCCAATCGTTGCCGCGGTTGCCACCAGGACGGCGGCCATCACGAGTTGCGTGACGACCGCACCAATGGCCGTGTCGATTCGGGCGAGCGTGAGATGTTCCGGCCGCAGACGCTTATCGGCGATCGCCGACTGCTGGTAGAATATCATCCAGGGCATGATGACTGCGCCGATGTTGGCCGCCGCAAGGTAGAGGTAGTCCACGTTCCCGATCGGAATTTGCACGGCACCGGCCAGCATCGCCGGGAGTTTTGGGCCCGCCTCCCACGCCACCCCGAAGAATGCCAGCTCGAACAATCCAAGCGCGATCGCAACCCGCTCGACGCGACGATATGAGCCTGTCGTCACAACCGTGAGCAGGCATACCGCCGCAAGGGCCAGGCTGACCGATCTTGGAACGCCGTAAAGCTCGCCCACGCCGGCCACTCCGGACATTTCGGTCAGCAGGGCTCCCAGTGTGGCGACGCCGAGGCCAGCCACCGACACCCATGCCCAGAATCGCCCAAACGTATCGCGGATCAGCTCGCCATGGCCGCGCCCGGAGAAGATCCCGAGCCGAACCGTCAGTTCCTGCACCATGTAGAGGATCGGCATCAGCACGAACTGCAGCAACAGCAGGCGATAGCCCCATTGGACGCCGCTCTGACCGGCCGTGATGACGCTGCCCACGTCAGTGTCGGCCAGCATGACCACCAGTCCGGGACCGAATACCGCAAGAGCGAGACGGCCGCTCAAGCGCCTCGCGGGATGGCCGGAGAAGGTCGCAACGCGTTGATCAGTCAAGCTATCCATCCCGTAGTCCATCAGATCGTGCGATTGAGAGCTATTTGCAAAAGCTGGGCGAAGCAAGGCCGGGGCGTTGCCCCGAACCCCACCAAAGGCGGTCGCCTTTTGGAAACCACATGTTATGCGGGTCTGGGGCGGCTCGCCCCAGCGGGGTCCCCGGGCGTCACGCCGCCGGCGTGCTTACGCACGACGCCCCTGGCCTTCAGGCGACGAGCGGATGTCGCTCCTGGTGGTCGGCCGCGACGCCGTCGGGCAGGAACACGTGACAGTGAACACCATCGATCGCCAACCGCACCGGCGCGTGTACCTGGGTCGCGTCCGCACCGTCCGCCTGGACAACGAGCATCGTCTTGTCCGGCAGTTCCACGTGCAGCAACGTCAGTCCGCCGAGCCGCTCGGCGATCAGAGCCCGGCCGGCGATCGGACCGTTGTCGTTGACCACGACGTGCTCGGGCCGGACCCCGAAGGTGACCTTCATGCCCGGATTGACGCGATCGGTCGCCACCGGAGCGGTGACGTGAATGCCGCCGGGCGCATCGACCGTCACGCCGGCGTGGTCCACCGCGCTCACGGTCGCCGGCAGCAGGTTCATCCGCGGCGAGCCCATAAAGCCTGCCACGAACATGTTGCGCGGCCGGTGATAAAGTTCGAGCGGCGAGCCGACCTGCTCCACCAGGCCGGCCTGAAGCACCACGATCTTGTCGGCCATCGTCATCGCCTCTACCTGGTCGTGGGTGACGTAGATCATGGTCGCCGACAACTGCTCGTGCAGGCTGGCCAGCTCGATGCGCATCTGTCCGCGCAGTGCAGCGTCGAGGTTCGACAAGGGCTCGTCGAACAGGAACACCTTGGGCTTGCGCACGATCGAGCGCCCGATCGCAACACGTTGCCGCTGTCCACCCGAAAGCTGACCGGGCTTGCGCGCGAGGTAGGGTTCGAGCTGCAGGATGCGGGCGGCCTCAGCGACCTTGGCCTTGCGTTCCGTGACCGGCACCTTGGCCAGCCGCAACGCGAAGCCCATGTTCTCCTCCACCGTCATGTGCGGGTAAAGCGCGTACGACTGGAACACCATCGCGAGCCCGCGATCGGCGGGGCCGACGTCGTTGACGCGTTTGCCGTCGATCATCAGGTCGCCCTCGGTGATTTCCTCGAGGCCGGCAATCATCCGCAGCAGCGTTGACTTGCCACATCCCGAGGGACCCACGAACACGACGAACTCGCGGTCGACGACGTCGAGGGTGACGCCCTTGATCGCCTCATGCCCGGCAAAGCTCTTGCGAATGTTACGCAAAGCGAGAGTGGCCATGTCGACCTCCTACTTGACCGCGCCGAACGTCAGTCCGCGCACCAGTTGCCGCTGGCTAAGCCAGCCGAAGATCAGGATCGGCGCCACCGCCAACGTGGACGCCGCCGAAAGCTTGGCGAAGAACAAACCCTCGGGCGACGAGAACGACGCGATGAACTGCGTCAGCGGCGCCCCACGCGACGAGGTCAGGTTGAGCGACCAGAACGCCTCGTTCCAGCACAAAATGAGGGAGAGCAATCCCGTCGATGCGACGCCGGGCAGAGCCAGCGGCAGCAGCACGTGCCACAGTTCGCCGGTCCGCGTCGCGCCGTCCATCCGGCCTGCCTCGAGGATTTCACGCGGCACTTCCTTGAAGAACGTGAACAGCATCCAGACGACGATCGGCAGATTGCTGAACGTGTAGACGATGATCAGCCCGGTCCGGGTGTCGAGCAGGCCGGTGTCCTTGGCAAGGATGTAGATCGGGACCAGAACGCCGACCGGCGGCAGCATCTTCGTCGACAGCATCCACAGCAGCGTGCCGCGCGTCCGCTTGGTCGGCGAGAACGCCATCACGTAGGTGGCCGGGATCGCCAGCAGCAGTGCCAGAATGGTCGCTCCCAGCGAGACCGCCACGCTGTTGGACGCGAACAGCCAGTAGTCCGCCCGTTGCTGGACCTCGACGTAGCTCTGCAGCGTCGGGTGAAAGAAGAGCTGCGGCGGTGTCGCCACCGCGGTCAGCTCGCTCTTGAACCCGGTCAGGACCATCCAGAAGATCGGGAAGAACATGATGACCGCGATGGCCCAGCCGAGTGCGCCGATGAGCGCGGTCTGCAGACCAGTCCGCTTCATCGCTCAGGTCTCCAGGTTGCGCGCGGCCGAGCGCACCAGGAAGAAGGCCACGATGTTGGCGAGGATGATCGCGACCACGCCGCCGG
>CAXTSH010000063.1:0-15828 GCA_964246925.1 uncultured Acetobacteraceae bacterium | reverse complement strand
CGCACCAGGAAGAAGGCCACGATGTTGGCGAGGATGATCGCGACCACGCCGCCGGCCGACCCGCTGCCGACGTCGAATTGCTGCAGCGCGTCGCGATAGATCAGGAAGGCGAGGTTGGTCGTCGCCACCCCGGGGCCGCCGGACGTCGTCACGGCGATTTCGGCAAAGATCGTCAGCAGGAAGATGGTCTCCATCATGATCACCACGCCGATCGCCCGACGCAGATGCGGCACGATGATGAAACGGAACTGCGCGACCGGACCGGCGCCGTCCATCCGGGCGGCCTCGCGCTGCTCGTGGTCGAGCGACTGCACCGCCGTCAGCAGGATCAGCAGCGCGAACGGCAGCCATTCCCAGGAGATGATCAGCACCAGGGTTAGCAGCGGCACCTGGCCGAACCAGTCGATCGGCGCCAGTCCGACGAAACGCAACAGCGCCGACACCACCCCGTAGATCGGATGCAGCATCAGGTTCTTCCACACCAATGCCGAGACGGTCGGCATGACGAAGAACGGCGCGATGACCAGCAGCCGGGCGATGTTGCGACCAAAGAACTCCTGGTCGTAGAGCACCGCCAGCAGCGTTCCGAGTCCGACGGTGATCACCAGCGTGCCGCCGACCAGGATCAGGGTATTCAGCAGCGACGTCAGGAAGTCCGGGTCGGTGATCAGATACCAGTAATTGTCGAGGCCGGCGAAGCCGGTCTGCGTCGGGTCGATGAGGTTGTAGTGCAGTACGCTGTAATAGAGCGTCATGACCAGCGGCACGAGCGACCAGATCAGCAGGAGAACGACCGCCGGCGCGATCAGCGGCAGGGTCACTCCCCTGATCGAGGTGCGTGCGCGACGGCGCGCCTCCGGACGGCCAACGGCGGCATCCATCAGAGCGCCTCGCCCAGGCAACCGCCACGAATGGGCAGCATGCTTCTCTCCCGCGTCATATCACCGGCTTCTTGGTCGGCCTGGATCACCGTTACCGTTGCGACAGGGCGCAGACTTGTCAACGGGCTCGGCCGATGTCATTGGCATCCAGAGCGCACCCGCATCCCAAAGGCACCCTGGACCGATGAATCTCCTCCTGCTCGGCTATCATTCCGGCGGCGGCGCCATGGTGGGCGGCCTCACCCACATGATCGTCGGCAGCATCATCAATGGCCTGATCTTCGCCGTCATCTTCCGGCTGATCGCGCACCTGACGTTGCCGCAGGCTCTCGTCCTCGTCGTCGTCGTGATCGGGTTCGCCTACATGTGGGCACGCTCGCGCGATCGGGCGCGCTGGTAGACTTCTACTTGCCGAGCCCCTGCACGATCTCCTCCGTCATCTTTTTTGCATCACCGAACAGCATCATCGTGTTCGGCTTGAAGAACAGTTCGTTGTCAACGCCCGCGTAGCCCGACGCCATCGACCGCTTGACGAACAGCACCGTCTTCGCGCGATCGACTTCGAGGATCGGCATGCCGTAGATCGGGCTCTTGGGATCGGACTTTGCCGCTGGGTTGGTCACGTCGTTGGCCCCGATGACGTAGACCACGTCAGTTGTGCTGAACTCCGTGTTGATCCGCTCCAGCTCGAAGACGTCATCATAGGGCACGTTCGCTTCCGCCAGCAGCACGTTCATGTGCCCCGGCATGCGGCCGGCCACCGGATGGATCGCATACTTCACCTCGACACCTTCGGACTTCAGGCGATCGCCCATTTCGCGCAGCGAGTGCTGCGCCTGCGCCACCGCCATGCCGTAACCCGGCACCACGATGACCTTGGAGGCGTTGCGCATGATGAAGCTGGCATCGTCCGCATTGCCCGCCTTGACCGATCGGTCGGCGGACGCTGGGTCGGCGGCCGCGGCACCGCCGCTTTCCGACCCCCAGCCGCCGAGCAGCACGTTGAAGATCGACCGGTTCATCCCCTTGCACATGACATAGGACAGGATTGCACCCGACGCGCCGACGAGCGCGCCGGTGATGATCAAGGCGAGATTGCCGATCGTGAACCCGATCCCGGCACAGGCCCAACCCGAGTATGAGTTGAGCATCGACACCATGACCGGCATGTCGGCGCCACCGACCGGCATGATCAGCAGGAAGCCGAGTGCGAGCGACAACAATGCGATCAGCCAGAACGCCGTCTGAGAGCTGCTCGCCACGAACAGCACGATCAGCACGACCAGCAGGATGCCCAGGCCCAAATTGAGCGGATGCTGGTTGCGGAACTTGAGCGGCGCCCCTTTGACCAGCCCCTGCAGCTTGGCGAAGGCCACCAGCGACCCGGTGAAGGTGACCGCGCCGATCGCGAGGCCGATCGACATCTCGATCAAACTCTCGGTGCGGATCACCCCGGGGACCCCGATGCCGAACGATTGCGGCGCGTTCAGGGCGGCGGCGGCCACAAAGACGGCCGCCAACCCGACCAGCGAATGGAACGCCGCCACCAACTGTGGCAACGCCGTCATCTGGATCCGCCGTGCGACCAGAAGCCCGACGGTGCCGCCGATCACCACGGCTACAATGATCAGGACTGTCCCGCTGCCCGTCATCCCGGGCCGAAGCAGCGTCGCCACCCCGGCGATCGCCATGCCGGCCATGCCGAACTGATTGCCGCGCCGCGACGTCGCCGGGCTCGACAATCCTCGCAAGGCCAGGATGAAGAGGACGGCCGCGATCAGGTAGAGCAGCGACAGTAGATTGAGCGACATCTGTTATTCCTACTTCGCCGGCCGTATCGGCTTGTTGGCCCGGAACATTGACAGCATCCGCTGAGTGACCGCGAAGCCGCCGAAGATGTTCACGCTCGCCAGCATGACCGCCAGGAATCCCAGGATTTTTGGAAACACCCCGTGGCTCAACCCGGTCGCCAGCATCGCGCCCACGATGATTACCGACGAGATCGCGTTGGTGACCGCCATCAACGGTGAATGCAGCGCCGGCGTGACGTTCCACACCACGTAGTAGCCGACGAAACACGCCATCATGAAGATCGCCAGCAGAAATACGATCGGTTCAACCGTGGCAGTCGGGTGACCTGCCGGCGCATACCCCACGGCCTGCCGGGCCAGCAGATCGGCCTGTGCCGACAGGTCTGCTGCACGTCGGGCGAGACCGGACGCTGCCGTAGAGATGTTTTTCGGATCCATGTGGTTATCCCGTTGTGGTGGCTGGTCAGGCCTGCGGCCGGAACTGCGCCGAGACGATGTCGCCGCCTCGGGTGAGCAGGACGCCCGCCACGATCGGGTCTTCCCCATCGAGGTTGAGGCGTCCCGCCTCCTTGTCCCAGAAAGTGGTTAGGAACGTGAGCAGGTTGCGCGCGAACAGATTGCTGGCTGCGACCGGGATCCGCCCGGGCCAGTTCAGCCAGCCGAGCACGCGGACACCATTTTCGGTGACGAACACCTCGCCCGGCTTCGTCGCCTCGCAGTTTCCGCCGGCGTCGGATGCGATGTCGACGATCACGCTGCCTGCCCGCATCGAGCGGATCATGTCGCTGGTTACGATCACCGGTGCCTTGCGACCCATCGCCAACGCCGTGCAGATGATCACGTCAGTCTTGGCGACCGTGCTCGCCATCAGTTCCGCCTGCTTGCGCCGATAGCCTTCACTCATCTCTCGCGCATAACCGCCGGCCGTCTGCGCCGAAGCACTCTCCTCGTCCTCGACGCCGACGAACGTGGCACCGAGCGACTTGATCTCCTCTTTGGCCGCCGGCCGGACGTCGGTCGCCGACACGATCGCACCGAGCCGTCGCGCTGTTGCGATCGCCTGCAGACCAGCCACGCCGGCGCCCAGAACCAGCACCCGCGCCGGAGGCACAGTGCCGGCGGCCGTCATCATCATTGGGAACCCGCGGTCGAACGCCGTCGTCGCCTCGACCACCGCGCGGTAGCCAGCGAGATTGGACTGGCTCGACAGGACGTCCATCGCCTGCGCTCGCGTGATCCGAGGCAACAACTCGATCGCGACCAGGTCGACACCGCTTGCGGCCGCATCCGCCACGATCGAGCGATCCCACAGCGCCCCCGAGACGCCGACCAGCACCGTGCCCCGCTCCAGGTGGGGGCGGCGCGCCGGATCCGGCGCCTGGACGCAGAACACGATGCCCGCTCCCGCCAGCGCTGAAGCCGCGTCGGGCGCGATCTCCGCCCCTGCCGAGCGAAACTCGTCGTCGCTGATCGACGAACCCGATCCCGCCCCGGTCTCGATGACCACCGAAAGCCCAAGTCCGGCGATCTTGCGCACCGTCTCAGGGGTTGCCGCGACGCGCGTCTCGAACGCCGCCGCTTCCTTCAGCACCGCAAGTCGCATCGCGTCCCCGTTCCACTCAGACGGCCGTCGGACACGACCCGGACCCGAAGCTAGCGCGTCTGCCGCGCGGCCAAAAGCCCGCGTCCGCGGCGATGCTGGCCGCTCGCCACGATCGATCCGCCCGTGCACTATGCGCGTCCGTTACGCGCAGAAGGATCAATGCAGGTCTGGTTTCGTCTGGTTCGCGTCGGCTGGTTCGCTCTGCGGCGTTCGGGTTCCGTGGGCGCCGACTACCGGTCCAGCCTTGCCTTCCGGGTCTCGCCCGGCGACATCGACGTCAATCTTCATATGAATAACGGCCGCTATCTCACCATCATGGATCTCGGACGGATCGACATTCTCATCCGAACCGGCCTATGGCGTGAGATGAATTTTCAGAAGCTGCAAGGCGTCGTCGCCGCCCAGCGCATACGCTATCGCCATGCGCTCGACCCGTGGGACCGGTTCCGCGTCGACAGCCGCATTCTGGGTTGGGATGACGGAGTGGTCTTCGAGCACCGCATGGTCCGGATCCGTGGCGGGGAGGAAAAGCTCGCCGCGGCGGCCACCGTGCGCTTCGTCTTCACTGCCAAGGGACGCCCCAAGCCGAAGACCGGCGACGTCCTTGCTTGCGCCGGCATGACCGGCCCGAGCCCGGCCCTGGGCGAGGAAGTGCAGCAATGGCTGCAGGCCGAAAAGCGCATGGTCCAGGTGCGCTAACGACCGGTCGGCCCCGGCCGACAATCAGAGGCCGCCGCCGGTGGACCGCTCAGCATCCCGAGCTGGACGTGCTACCGTGGCATTGGGAAAGGTCGCCAGACAAGAAAGATTTCAACATGGTGAAAACATCGGCTGAGCCGGGACGCGCCATCAGAGGGCTCAGACAGGCCAGGAGCCTCACCCTGGCTGAGGTGAGCGAGCGCACCGGCCTGCCGATATCGACTCTCTCCAAGATTGAAAATGGAAAACTTTCGCTGACCTACGACAAGCTGGCCCGCATCAGCAAAGGGCTGGAGATCGATATCGGTGTCCTGTTCTCTCGAGACGCCGCCGAGCGACCGCCCGTCGCGGGCGCCATCGGCCGTCGCAGCATCACGCGCGCCGGCGACGGCGAGGCCATCGAGACGGGCATCTACAGCCATCTCTATCCGGCAAGCGACCTCCTCCACAAACGCTTTGTTCCCATCATCGGCGAGATCAAGGCCCGCTCAATCGATGAGTTCAGCGAGATGATCCGTCATCCGGGCGAGGAATATGTCTACGTTCTCGAAGGCATGATCGAATTGCACACTGACCTTTATGCGCCGCTCAGGCTGCAGACCGGCGACTCGATCTATTTCGACAGCGGCATGGGGCATGTCTATGTGGCGGTGTCGGACGGACCGTGCCGCGTGCTCGCGATCTGCTCGGGCGACGAGACCCAGCTCCGCGCCGCCCTGGGCAGTACAAACGCGTCAAAGCCGGCGCATGCGAATGGTCCGCGACCGCCACGCCTACTCGGACGGAAACGGCACGCCGCCTGATCAGGGGCCTGGCACGGCCACGACGCCTATTCGCCGCTTTTGCGATTTGTTTACGTTCCTGCAAGAAGCTGGCGGAAAGGTACAGGACGAATCGAGGCAGCAGCGTCGGCACTCCGGCTTCAGATCGCGCTCGGGGAGTGGCGGCTGAAAAAGCCGTTTCGGATCAGAGCCGGCCAGTCGATCAGCGCCGAGATCGCGGCCAGCCGACCTAGGCGGCCAGAACCACTGAACTGCGCCACAGCATCCGCAAACCCGAGCTGACCCGTGGTCCGGTGCATCGCCGATCTCCTCCAAGGAAGAATATCGGCTCACAAACCGCCCCCTATTCAAGCAGCGTAGCGAAACCGGCACAGCATCGCGACAGCCGGGCGGGTCTGGGGGCGCCTGCCCCCGCGGGTCCAGGGCAGCGCCCTGGCCTACCTTAATTTTCAGAACCGGAAAGTCGGGCCGATCCAAGCGGCAAAACGCGTTTTGGTTCCGCCTTCGGCGATGCCATGATGGCCGTCGCGAGCAACAGGGCGAATGGATCACCGCGTGTCGAGCCGCACCGGCCTGCAGATGCATATTCCAGTACCGCCGGCGCGTCCCGGCGACGCGCCAGATTTCAGCGGACTGATGCTCAGCCCCGCCGGCGCCGTCCGCCGGCCCGACCCGCTCTGCGACGAAGCGGCAATGCGCGACGTTCCGTTCGCGCTGATCCGCGTGCTCGACGATGACGGGACCGCGACCGATGCGTGGAACCCACGTCTGCGGCCCGAGACGTTGCTGCGCGGCCTGCGGACCATGTTGCTGACCCGCCTGTACGAGGAACGCATGTTCAACGCCCACCGTCAGGGCAAGACATCTTTCTTCATCCGCTCGCTCGGGGAAGAGGCGCTCGGCGCTGCGCCCTCGATGGCACTCGGCGCCGGCGACATGTGCTTCCCGACCTATCGGGTGGCGAGTTGGCTCGTCGCGCGCGACTACCCGCTCACGCACCTTGCCAACCAGGCGTTCTCCAACGAGGCCGATCCGCTCAAGGGACGCCAGTTGCCGGTGCTCTACTCCGCCCGCGATTACGGCTTCTATTCGCTGTCGGGCAATGTCGGCAGCCGTTTCGGGCACGCCGTCGGCTGGGCGATGGCCTCGGCCTACAAGGGCGACGACCGGATTGCGATCTCCTTCATCGGCGAAGGAACTACCGCCGAAGGCGACTATCACGAGGCGCTCACCTTCGCCTCCGTCTACCGCGCGCCCGTGATCCTCTGCGTGACCAACAACCAGTGGGCGATCTCAAGCTTTCATGGCATTGCCGGCGGCGAGCGTACCACCTTCGCCGCGCGTGCCATCGGCTACGGGCTGCCGGGCCTGCGCGTGGACGGAAACGATTTCCTGGCCGTCTACGCCGCGACCGAGTGGGCGGCGGAACGCGCCCGGGCGAACGGCGGCCCGACCTTGATCGAGTTTGTCACGTATCGAGCGGCGGCCCACTCGACGAGCGACGATCCCAGCCGCTATCGCCCGGCGGGCGACGCCGCGGCATGGCCGCTGGGTGATCCGATTGAACGGCTGCGCGCCCACCTGATAGCGTCCGAGGTCATGTCGCCGGCAGAGTACGAGGGGCTCGGACGCGAATCGCGCGAAGCCGCCCGCGCGGCGGTCAAGGCGGCCGAGGCGATCGGCACGTTCGGGATGTCGCGGCCTCCGATCGGCGAAATGTTCGAGGACGTCTACAAGAAGCCTGACTGGCGTCTCGTTGAGCAACGGCGCGAGCTCGGCCTGTGAGCGTGGCCGAGGCGGGCGTCACCACGATGAACATGGCCGGTGCGATCCGCTCCGCGCTCGACATCATGCTGGGTCGCGACCCGAACGTGCTGATCTTCGGCCAGGACGTGGGCTATTTCGGCGGCGTTTTCCGGGTCACCGACGGGCTCGCCGCCAGGCACGGCCTCGCGCGCTGCTTCGATGCGCCGATTTCGGAGAGCGGCATCGTTGCGACCGCCATCGGCATGGGCGCCTACGGCCTGCGGCCGGTGGTCGAGATTCAGTTCGCCGATTACATCCTGCCCGCCTACGACCAGCTCGTCTCGGAAGCGGCGCGTCTGCGCTACCGGTCGGCCGGCGATTTCTGGGCACCGATCACCATCCGCTCGCCCTATGGCGGCGGCATCTTTGGCGGGCAGACGCACAGCGCCAGCCCCGAGGCGATATTCACGCACGTGTCGGGCCTGCGCACCGTCATCCCGTCCAACCCGTACGACGCGAAGGGATTGCTGATCGCCTCGATCGAAGACGACGACCCGGTTATCTTTCTCGAACCAAAACGTCTCTACAACGGGCCGTTCGATGGCCGCCCCGACCAGCCGGTCGAGGCCTGGGCCAAGCATCCGGCCAGCGTGGTTCCGGATGGCTATTACCGGGTTCCCCTAGGCGAGGCCTCCGTGACACGTCCCGGTTCCGCGCTGACCGTGCTCGCCTATGGCACGATGGTGCATGTGGCCATCCGGGCCGCCAACGAGACCGGCATCGACGCAGAGGTGATCGACCTGCGCAGTCTGGTGCCGGTCGACATCGAGACGATCGTGCGCTCGGTGCGCCGGACCGGCCGATGCATCGTCGTGCACGAGGCGTCGCGGACGGGCGGCTTCGGCGGCGAGCTCTCGGCGCTGGTGCACGAACGCTGCTTCTTTCATCTGCAGGCGCCCGTCGAGCGCGTCACCGGCTGGGACACGCCCTACCCGCACGCCTTCGAGTGGGACTATTTTCCCGGCCCCGACCGCGTCGCCGCTGCCATGCGCCGCGTGCTGGAGGCATCCTGATGCACCGCTTCATCTTCCGGCTGCCCGACCTCGGCGAGGGCGTCGCCGAGGCCGAGATCGCCGCTTGGCATGTCCGGCAAGGCGAACGCGTCGAGGAGGACCAGCCCCTGCTCGACGTGCTGACCGACAAGGCGAGCGTCGAGGTGACCTCGCCGGTCGCGGGCACGGTCGCCATCGTCTCCGGCGCGGTGGGTGACCGCCTGCCGGTCGGCACCGTCCTGGTCGAGATCGACATCGGCGGCGATGCCGACGTCGCCGAGCCGACCGCCGCCCCCGAAGCAGCACTCCTGGCCGCTGCCCTTCCGGCCACGCCTCCACCACCCAAGCTCGCGGCACCGGCGACGCGCAACCGCGCGCGCGAACTCGGCATCGCGCTCGAAGCGGTGGAAGGCACCGGGCCGGACGGTCGTATCCTGGCCACCGATCTCGACGCGTTCCTCGCCCGGCGCAGAGAGGCGGCAAGCACGCAGCCCGACGTTCGCGACGTCCGCATCACGGGCCTGAGACGCCGGATCGCCGAGCGGATGGAGGAGGCAAGCCGAATTCCCCATCTCGGCTATGTCGAGCAGTTCGATCTGACGGAACTCGAAGCGCTGCGACGTGAGCTGAACGACACCGGCACACCGGCCCAGCCCAAGCTGACCCTGCTGCCGTTTTTCATGCGCGCGCTGGTCCGCGTGCTGCCGGAATTTCCGGAGATCAACGCTCATTATGATGGCAATGGTGTCCTGCGCTGCGCCGGCGCCGTTCATATCGGCATCGCCACCCAGACCGGGTCCGGCCTCATGGTGCCGGTGGTGCATCACGCCGAGCGGCTCGATCTGTGGGCTTGCGCGCGCGAACTCGCCCGCGTGGCCGCCGCCGCTCGCGACGGCTCGGCGACGGCGGCCGAGCTCACCGGTTCGACGATCACCCTGACCAGCCTCGGCCCGCTCGGTGGCCTCGCGGCGATGCCGATCATCAACCGCCCGGAGGTCGCCATCATCGCCCCCAACAAGCTCGAACGCAGGCCGCTGGTGATCGAGGGGCAGGTGGTCGTGCGAACCGCGATGAACGTGTCGTCCGCGTTCGATCATCGTATCGTCGACGGCCACGTGGCGGCGCGCTTCATCCAAGGTCTCAAGCGACTGCTGGAACGGCCGGCGCTGCTGTTCATCGATCGGCCGTCGGCATGACGGAGAACGGGCTCGATTTCGGCCTGGGCGAGATCGCGGACCAGATACGCGAGACGACCCGCCGCTTCGCTCGCGACACCATCGCCCCGGTCGCGGCCGACATAGACAGGACCAACAGCTTTCCCCGCCACCTCTGGCCGGAGATGGGAAGGCTCGGCCTGCACGGCGTCACGGTCGAGGAGGAGTGGGGCGGCCTCGGTCTCGGCTATCTCGAGCACGTCGTGGTGATGGAGGAGATCTCGCGCGCCTCCGCGTCCGTCGGCCTGTCCTATGGCGCGCACTCCAATCTCTGCATCAACCAGATCCGCCGATGGGGCAGCGACGCGCAGAAGCGGCGCCATCTGCCGGCGCTGATCAGCGGCGAGCATGTCGGCGCGCTCGCGATGTCCGAAGCCGGGTCGGGCTCGGACGTCGTCTCGATGCGGCTGCGTGCGGAGCCAAGCGGCGACCATTACAGACTGAACGGTACCAAATTCTGGATCACCAACGCGCCGCACGCGGACGTGCTGGTCGTCTACGCCAAGACCGATCCGCATGCGGGCCCGCGCGGCATCACGGCTTTTCTCGTCGAGCGCGGCACGCCCGGCTTTTCCGTCTCGCCCAAGCTCGACAAGATGGGGATGCGCGGCTCGGACACGGCCGAACTCGTGTTCGTCGATTGCGACATACCGGTTGGCAATGTGCTTGGCGCGGAAGGGCTGGGGACGCGGGTGCTGATGTCCGGCCTCGACTATGAGCGGGTGGTGCTTGCGGCGGGACCGCTCGGCCTGATGCAGGCCTGCCTTGACCATGTGCTGCCGTATGTGCGCGAGCGCCGCCAGTTCGGCGCGCCGATCGGAACGTTTCAGCTCATGCAGGGCAAGATCGCCGACATGTACGTGGCACTCAATTCGGCGCGCGCCTACGTGTACGCCGTGGCGCGCGCCTGCGATGCCGGCCGCACCACGCGCTTCGACGCCGCCGGCGCCATCCTGCTCGCCAGCGAGAACGCGGTTCGCACCTGCCTCGAAGCCATCCAGGCGCTCGGCGGCGCGGGCTACACGCGCGAATGGCCGGTCGAGCGGTTCCTGCGCGACGCCAAGCTCTACGACATCGGCGCCGGCACCAACGAGATACGCCGTCACCTGATCGGGCGTGAACTGGTCGGGCCATGACGCTTGCCGACTTGGCGGCCGACCCGGACGAGGCGGCCACCCGGTCTACGCATCACCGCGCACTCGCGACCGCGCTCCGCGATGCGGTCGGCCAGGCGGCTCTCGGCGGCCCGCCCGCCTCTCGCGCCCGCCACGAGGCGCGCGGCAAGCTGCTGCCACGCGCGCGCGTCACCCGATTGCTCGACCCGGGCTCGCCGTTCCTCGAGATCGCCCCGCTCGCGGCGCACGGGCTCTATGGGGGCGAGGCGCCGGGCGCGGGCATCATCGCTGGCATCGGCCGCGTCTCGGGCCGGGAGGTCATGGTCGTCGCCAACGACCCGACGGTGAAGGGGGGCGCCTACTTCCCGCTCACCGTCCGCAAGCACCTGCGTGCGCAGGAAATCGCGCACGACAACCGGCTGCCCTGCCTCTACCTGGTCGATTCCGGTGGTGCCAACCTGCCGCACCAGGCCGAAGTGTTTCCCGATCGCGACCATTTCGGCCGCATCTTCTTCAACCAGGCGACGATGTCGGCCGACGGCATCCCGCAGATCGCCTGCGTGATGGGAAGCTGCACCGCGGGCGGCGCCTACGTGCCGGCGATGTCGGACGAGACGGTGATCGTGCGCAACCAGGGGACGATCTTCCTCGGCGGCCCGCCGCTGGTGAAGGCCGCGACCGGCGAGGTGATCAGCGCCGAGGAGCTGGGCGGTGCGGACACGCACGGACGCCTGTCGGGCGTGGTCGATCACGTCGCCGACGACGACGCGCACGCGCTGCTGATCCTGCGCGAGATCGTCGGACGGCTCAACACGGTCAAACGCGTGGAGATCGACCTGCGTCCGCCGGTGCCGCCCAGGCTCGATCCGCAGGATCTCTACGGGCTGCTGCCGACCGACCTGCGTATTGCGTTCGACGTGCAGGGGATCATCGCGCGCCTGGTGGACGCCTCCGAGTTCCAGCCCTTCAAGCCGCTCTACGGGACCACCCTGGTCTGCGGGTTCGCGCGGATCTGGGGCATCCCGGTCGCCATCCTGGCCAACAACGGCGTCCTCTTTTCGCAGTCCGCACTGAAGGGCACGCATTTTATCGAGCTCGCCTGCCACCGGCGCATCCCGCTGCTGTTCCTGCAGAACATTTCCGGCTTCATGGTCGGCGGCCGCTACGAGGCGGGTGGGATCGCGAAGGACGGCGCCAAGCTGGTTACCGCGGTTGCGACCGCGAGCGTGCCGAAAATCACCGTGATCATCGGCGGCAGCTTCGGCGCCGGCAATTACGGCATGTGCGGCCGCGCGTTCGGCCCGCGTTTCCTGTTCACCTGGCCCAACAGCCGGATCGGCGTCATGGGCGGCGAACAGGCGGCCGCCGTGCTCGCCACCATCAGGCGCGATGCGCTCGAGGCGCGCGGCGAGACCTGGAGCTCGGACGAGGAGGCCGCGTTCAAGGCCCCGATCCGCTCGCGCTACGAGGAGGAAGCCGATCCGTTCTACGCCACCGCCCGGCTCTGGGACGACGGGATCATCGATCCGGTGCAGACGCGCGACGTGCTCGGCCTCGCCTTGGCCGCGACGCTGAACGCGCCGATCCCGGCCAGCCCGCGGTTCGGCCTGTTCCGGATGTGAGGCGATGATCGGGAGCGTGCTGATCGCCAACCGCGGCGAGATCGCCAGCCGCATCATACGCACCGCGCGCCGGCTCGGCATCCGGACGGTCGCCGTCCATTCCGAGGCCGACGGCGCGCTGCCGTTCGTGCGCGAGGCGGACGCGTCGGTTTTCATCGGCGCGGCCCCGTCGCGCGCGAGCTATCTCGTGGCCGCGCGTATCCTGCGCGCCGCGCGCGACACGGGAGCGGAGGCGATCCATCCCGGCTATGGCTTTCTGTCCGAGAACGCCGAGTTCGCCGAGGCGGTGGAGGCGGCGGGGCTGGTCTGGATCGGCGCGCCGGCGGCCGCGATGCGCGTCATGGGCCGCAAGGATGCCGCCAAGCGCCTGATGCGCGAGGCCGGCGTCCCGGTCACGCCCGGCAGCATCGACGAGGATCAGTCGCCGGCACGACTGCGGGCGCAGGCCGAGGCGATCGGCTGGCCGGTGCTGATCAAGGCCGTCGCCGGCGGCGGCGGCAAGGGCATGCGGCGCGTCGACCGGGCCGAGGATTTCGACGAGGCGCTGGATGCCTGCGAGCGCGAGGCGAAGGCCTCGTTCGGCGACGGACGCGTGCTGCTCGAGACATGGATCGCCGATCCGCGCCATGTCGAAGTGCAGGTGTTCGGCGACACCCACGGCAACCTTGTCCATCTCTTCGAGCGCGATTGCTCGCTGCAGCGCCGGCATCAGAAGGTGATCGAGGAGGCGCCCGCTCCCGGCATGGACGACGCGACCCGCGCCTCGGTGTGCGCGACCGCGGTCCGTGCGGCGCGGGCGGTCTCCTATGTCGGCGCCGGAACGATTGAGTTTATCGCGGACGCGACCGACGGCCTGCGCGCAGACCGCGTCTGGTTCATGGAAATGAACACGCGCCTTCAGGTTGAGCATCCGGTGACGGAGGCGGTGACCGGCCAGGATCTGGTTGAGTGGCAGTTCCGCGTCGCCTCGGGCGAAAGGCTGCCGCTCGGGCAGGACGCGCTGCGGATCGAGGGCTGCGCGATGGAGGCGCGCCTGTATGCCGAAAACCCGCGGACGGGATTTCTCCCCTCCACCGGCCGGCTGGAGCATCTGCGCCTCCCGTCCGGTGTCCGGGTCGATGCCGGCGTCGAGCAGGGCAGCGACGTGTCGCCGTTCTACGACCCGATGATCGCCAAGCTGGTGGCGCATGCGCCGACGCGCGCCGAGGCGGCGTCCCGGCTCGCCGCCGCCTGCGCTTCGGTGGAGGCCTGGCCGGTGCGCACCAACGCGGCGTTTCTCGCGCGCGCGCTCGCCGACCCGGACTTCGTCGCGGGATCGGTTGACACCGGCTTCCTCGAGCGTGCCAGCCGGTTGCTGCCTCCCGCCGAACCGCCGCCCGCGGCGCTGGCGGCGGCCGCGCGCGCGCTGATGCCGCAGGCGGGCGATGATCCATGGACGGCGCTGCCCGGGCTGCGGATCAATGCCGAACCCGACCTGTCGGTGGCGGTCGCGGTGGACGGCGTCGTCCGCGTGCTGCAGGCCGGTCCGGACGCCGGCGCCGCCTGCCTCCGCACCGTCGGTTCGGTGCGCGTTCTCTTCGCAGAGGGGGACGCCTGGACGATCGGCGTGCCGCGGGCGGGCAGGAGCGCTGTCGCCGCCCGTGCGGAAGGCGCGCTCGCAGCCCCGATGCCGGGCCAGGTCATCATCGTCGCCGTCGCACCGGGTCAGCAGGTCCGGCGCGGCCAGAAGCTCGTGGTGCTGGAAGCGATGAAGATGCAGATCGCGCTGCCGGCGCCTTTTGACGGCGTCGTGGCGTCGCTCGAGGTCGCCGTGGGCGACCAGGTCGCCGAGGGGGCGACCCTGGTTCGGATGGAGGAGCCGGGCTGATGGCCGGGCGCTGCTTCGAAGACTGGTCGATCGGCGACGCGCTCGTCCACGAGCTGCGCCGTACCGTTACCGAAACCGACAATCTCCTGATGTCGGCGCTCACCCACAATCCGCAGCCGCTCCACCTGGACGCCGAGCACGCGAGAGGCACCGAGTTCGGCCGCATCGTGGTGAACGGCACCTTCACCTTCGCACTGATGGTCGGATTGACGGTGGCGGACACGACGCTCGGAACGCTCGTCGCCAACCTCGGCTACGACCGGATCACCATGCCGGAGCCGGTGTTCATCGGCGATACGGTGCATGCGCGGACGCGGGTGACGGGATTGCGCCCGAGCGGCTCCCGCCCCGCGGAGGGGATCGTCACGTTCGAGCACGAACTCCTTAACCAGCGCGACGAGGTGGTCTGCCGCTGCCTGCGCACCGCCCTGATCCGCAGGCGCACGGCATGAGGCTCCGCTCGCTCCTGTTCGTCCCCGGCGACCGGCCCGAGCGGTTCGGCAAGGCGACCGCCGCCGGGGCGGATGCCGTCATCCTCGACCTTGAGGATTCGGTTTCGCCCGGCCGCAAACCGGCGGCGCGCGAGGCGGTGGCGTCGCTGCTCGCGCGGCGGGCCGGCCGGACGCCGTGCCTGCTCGTGCGCGTCAACCCGGTCGAAAGCATCGAGGCGGTACATGACCTCGCCGCCCTGGCGGAGACGGCCGCACCGGACGGCCTGGTCCTGCCCAAGGCGGAGGGTGGGTGCTCGCTCAATGCCCTGGCGCGGCTGATTAAGGCGCACGCGATGGCGCCGATGCCGGTTCTGCCGATCGCGACGGAAACGCCGGCGTCGGTGTTCCGGCTCGGAGATTACGCGTCCTTCGCCGACGATCTTCTCGGGCTGACCTGGGGTGCGGAAGACCTGCCCGCCGCGATCGGTGCCGCGACGGCGCGCGAAGCCGACGGACGCTGGACGCCGCCCTACGAGATCGCGCGCGCGCTCGCCCTGTTCGCCGCCGCGGCGGCCGGCAGACCGGCGATCGAGACCGTCTTTCCCGCCTTTCGGGACCAAGCCGGGCTGGCGGCCGTAGCGGCGCGCGCGGCGCGGGACGGGTTCGAAGGCATGCTCGCCATCCATCCCGCGCAGGTGACTGCGATCAACGCCGCCTTTACGCCGTCGGTTGCCGCCGTGATCGCGTCGCGTCGCGTCGTGGAGGCGTTCGAGGCGGAACCGGGCAGGGGTGCGGTGGCACTTGATGGCCGCATGCTCGACGCACCCCATCTGGCGCAGGCGCGCCGTCTTCTGGCCCGGGCGTTCGGTTGACGGGCTATCCCCGGGAGGAAAGGACCGGCCGACCAGCGCGCACGCAGTAAGGCGGACGTCATGGCATGCAAGTGATGCATGACAATCTTCGCCGTACGATCAACCTCGTCGAGTGGCATCTTCCAGGCACGTC
>CAXTSH010000062.1:0-20872 GCA_964246925.1 uncultured Acetobacteraceae bacterium | reverse complement strand
GGAGCGGGTGAAGGGAATCGAACCCTCGTATGCAGCTTGGGAAGCTGCCGTTCTACCATTGAACTACACCCGCGCGAGGCCGAGCATAGGTGAGCGATGGCCGGCGCTCAACCAGGCGGCGATCCGGGTTGTCTCTCGGTCGAACTTCATCGCGGCTGCGCGTTGCCATCGGGCCCCGGACGCCAGCTAGCGCGCACGCGGGGTTGCCACCCCGAGCAAGGTCGAAGGTGACGAGCATGGTTCGCGTTCTGGTGATCGGTTACGCCCCCGCAGCAGTCGACTTCACTGATCCAGCCATTCCACCTGGCCTCGATGAAGCAACGGTTGGGCGCGGCATTCAGGCGGACTTGCAGAAGATGCACGATCGGGGGTGGGAGGCTGAGCACCTTCCGATTCTGGCCGACGACCGGCTGCGTCAGGTGATTGTGGATCGTCTCAGCGCTGACACTTACGATTGCATCGTCATCGGCGCCGGCGTCCGCATGACCACCAAGCACGTCGGGGAGTTCGAAACCGTCGTCAATGCTGTCCGGGAAGGTGCCCCGAACACGCCGATTGCCTTCAATGCGAGCCCGGACAGCAGTGACGAGGCGGCGGCGCGCTGGTTACCCACCCCGATTTGACGCACACCTGCCGCGCGCCTAGCGTCCGCTTCCCTCGTGATTTGTCCGGCCGGCTTGCGGCGAGGTTAAACAAGCAGCTCAAAGAGGCAGTGATCCGTTCCACCGGGTCGCACTCGTCAGTGGCCGGCGCGTCGGGAGGCCTGGCCAATGACCGAACACAAGCAACCCTCATGGCGAACTGACACGTCGCTCATCCACGCGGGCGTCTCGCGCAGCCATTTCGGCGAGACCGCCGAGGCGTTGTTCCTCACCTCCGGCTTCGTCTACGACGACGCCGAGCAGGCCGAGGCCACCTTCGCCGGCACCGAACGGCATTACCAATACACCCGTTTCGGCAACCCGACCGTGGCGGCGTTTGAGGAGCGGCTCGCGGCGATCGAGGGCGCCGAAGCCTGCCGGGCGACCGCCACCGGAATGGCCGCCGTGCACGCGTCCATGCTGTGCCATCTGCGCACCGGCGATCATGTCGTGGCCTCGCGCGCCCTGTTCGGCAGTTGCTTCTGGATCGTCAGCGAACTGCTCGGCCGCTACGGAATTACCCATCGCTTCGTCGACGGGCACGACCTCACTCAGTGGCGGGAGGCGTTGTCGGAGCCGACCGCGATGGTGCTGCTGGAGACCCCCTCCAACCCGATGCTCGACATCGTCGACCTGCGCGCGGTCTGCGACATGGCGCATCAGGCGGGCGCCCTGGTGGTGGTCGACAACGTGTTCGCAACGCCGCTCGGGCAGCGCCCGCTCGCCTTCGGCGCCGACATCGTCGTCTATTCGGCGACCAAGCACATCGACGGTCAGGGCCGGGTGCTCGGCGGCGCGATCCTCGGGCGCAGGACCTGGGTCGAGGAGACGCTGCAGCCGTTCCTGCGCAACACCGGGCCGGCCATGGCGCCCTTCAACGCCTGGCTGCTGCTCAAAGGCCTGGAGACGATGTCGCTGCGCGTCGCGGCCGCCGAGCAGCGTGCTGCCCGCATCGCCGAGTTCCTCGCTCGCCGCCAAGGCATCGTCTCGGTGCGCTATCCCTTCCGCGACGACCATCCCCAGGTAGCGCTGGCGCGTGCGCAGATGAGCGGCGGCGGCACGCTGGTCACCTTCGAGGTCGAGGGCGGCAAGGCGGCGGCATTCCGCTTCCTGGGCGGTCTCCGGCTGATCGCAGTGTCGAACAATCTCGGTGACAGCAAGTCGCTCGTGACCCACCCGGCGACGACCACCCACATGAAGATCGGGCCTGACGAGCGCCGCCGGCTCGGCATCGGCGACGGGGTGATCCGGCTGTCGGTCGGGCTGGAGGATGTGGAGGATCTGATCGACGACCTGGAACTCGGGCTTGCCTCGCTCGCTGCTGTCGTGCACCCGAGTGGCGGCTGAGGACGCAGGAGGTAGGTGTGGCGGCCGAGGTTGACGGCGAAGAGGCCTATAGCGAGACCACGCGCGACATTCGGGTGGTCGTCCGCTCGTTCTTCCTTGAGGATCAGTCGCACCCCGAGGAACGCCAGTTCGTCTGGGCCTATCGGGTGCGTATCGAGAACCAGGGTGCGGAGACCGTCAGGCTGCTCCGGCGCACCTGGCAGATCACCGACGCGGTTGGGCGGACCCAAAAGGTCGACGGAGAAGGTGTCGTCGGCGAGCAGCCGCTGCTCGAGCCGGGCGAGGCCTTCGAATACACGTCCGGCACGCCGCTCGAGACGCCGACCGGTTTCATGCGCGGCGCCTACCTCATGGTGGCGCCCGCGTCGGGCGAGCGGTTCGATGTGCGTATCCCGCCCTTCAGCCTCGACAGCCCGCATCAGATGCGCCTGATGCACTAGAACGGGCTCTGCCCCTTGACCCCATCAAAGGCGAGCCTTTGAAATCCTTCACGTAGAAAACGGGGTCTGGGGCCGACTGGCCCCAGCGGGTCAAGGGCAGAGCCCTTGCCTCGTTCGCTCCGCGCCCTGCCAAGGAAGACACCATTGGACATCGTGCCGACGAACATTCAGGGCTTCGGAGCCGACGATCGGCCCAGCCAGGAGCAGGCCGAGGAGGCGGTACGCACGCTGATCCGTTGGGCTGGCGACGATCCGCTACGCGAGGGCCTGCGCGAGACCCCGGCCCGCGTCGCACGGTCCTACGCAGAGCTGTTCGCCGGCTACGGGGTGGACCCGCACGCCCTGCTCGCCCGCACGTTCGAAGAGGTCGAGGGCTACGACGAGATCGTCCTGCTGCGCGACATACGCGTCGAGAGCCACTGCGAGCATCACATGGTGCCGATCATCGGCCGCGCGCACGTGGCCTATCTGCCGCGCAACCGGGTGGTCGGGATCAGCAAGCTCGCGCGCGTCGTCGAGGCCTATTCAAGGCGGCTGCAGATCCAGGAGAAGCTGACGGCACAGATCGCCAACGCGGTCGAGGAGGTGCTGCAGCCGTTCGGGGTTGCCGTCATTATCGAGGCGGGGCACCAGTGCATGACCACGCGCGGCGTGCACAAGCCGGGCGTATCGATGGTGACCAGCCGTATGCTGGGTGCTTTCCGCACCGAGCCCGATACGCGACGCGAGCTGCTGTCGCTGATCGGGCCATGCGGGCGCGAAGGATTCCATCTCTGAGCGCGCCCGAACCGAGCCCGGTGCGCGAGCATTCGATCGTGCCGGTGGTGCTGTCCGGCGGATCGGGCAGCCGGCTCTGGCCGGTCTCTCGGGCAAGCTTCCCCAAGCAGCTCTGGCCGCTGATCAGCGACCGCACCATGCTGCAGGAAACCGCGTTGCGCGCCGTGGGCGTCGAGTTCGCCGATCCCGTCGTCGTCTGCAACCAGGAGCACCGGTTCCTTATCGCCGAGCAGTTGCGCGAAGTCGGGCTTGGCGCCGCACGTCTGCTGCTCGAGCCGTTCGGCCGCAACAGCGCGCCGGCGATCGCGGCCGCAGCCCTGCTGGTCATCGAGACCGATCCGGATGCGGTGCTGTGGATGATGGCGGCGGATGCCGCCATCGGACGGCCTGCGGCACTCGCCGAGGCGCTGGGGCGCGCGGTCGCGGCGGCACGGACCGGCCGCGTCGTGACGTTCGGCATGAAGCCGGTCCGCCCAGAGACTGGCTATGGATATATCCAGGTCGGCGAACCGATCGAGGGATTGCCCGGCGTCCACCGCATCGCCCGTTTCGTCGAAAAGCCCGATGCCGCGCGCGCGGCCGAGCTGGTGGCCTCCGGCGAGCACCTCTGGAACTCGGGCATGTATGTCTTCGAGGCGCGCGTGCTGATCGAGGAGCTCGGCTTGCACGCGCCGGAGGTTCTGCTCGCCGCGCGCGAGGCGGTCGCCCATCGCGCGGAAGACCTCGACTTCCTGCGTCTGGACCCGGGCGCATTCGGCCGCGCGCCCGACATCAGCCTTGACTACGCGGTTGCGGAACGCACTCAACACGCCGCGGTCGTCCCGGCCGACCTCGGCTGGTCGGACGTCGGGAGCTGGGACGCGTTGTGGGATGTCTCGCCCAAGGATGACCGCGGCAACGTGGGCGTGGGCGACGTGATGCTGGAGCACGCCTCGAACTGCTACGTGCGCTCGGATGGCATCGTGACCGCGGTCGTCGGCGTGCACGATGTCGTCACCGTGGTGACCGAGGACGCCGTGCTCGTCACCCATCGCGACCGCGCGCAGGACGTCAAGCGGGTCGTCGAACGGCTGCGCGAGGCCGGTCGTCCGGAGGCTCTGTCGCATAACCGGGCCTATCGGCCCTGGGGCTTTTACGAGAGCCTGATCAGGGGCGACCGGTTCCAGGTCAACCGGATCGTGGTCTATCCGGGCCAGCGCATGTCGCTGCAGAAGCATTTCCACCGGGCGGAGCACTGGGTGGTCGTGGCAGGAACCGCGATGGTGACCCGCGACGACGAGGAGGCGCTGGTGCGCGAGAACGAGAGCCTCTATCTGCCGATCGGCACCACCCACCGGCTCGCCAACCCCGGGCGGATCCCGCTGACGCTGATCGAGGTGCAATCGGGGGCTTACATCGGCGGGGACGATATCGTACGGGTCGAGGAATAGGTCGGCGATCCCGCTTGCGAGCACTTCTCCACACCGTCTGCGCTGCCGCCCTGTTCGGGGCGCCCGCCTTCGCCATCGACAAGGGGGCGCCGCGGGCGCTTCGGGACACGGTCACGGATGTCTATCACGGCGTCACCGTGGCCGATCCCTACCGCTGGCTGGAGAACGGCGATGACCCTCGAACGATCGCCTGGAGCCAGGCGGAAAACGCGCGGGCGCGCGCCGCTCTGGACGGATCGCCGGTCCGGGCCGCGATCGCCGCTCGGCTGAAGCGCCTCTATGCCGGCGCCTCGCCATCATGGGAGAACCTGCGGCTCGCCGGCGGACAGGTGTTCGCGCTGGTCACTGCACCGCCCAAGCAGCAGCCGATGGTGGCCGTGCTCGGCCCGGACGCCGATCCGCGCACGCAACGCATCATCATCGACCCCAACAGGATCGATCCGACCGGACAGACCGCGATTGACTGGTTCGTGCCGTCACCGGACGGCCACCTGGTCGCCGCTTCGCTGTCGCGCAACGGCAGCGAGGACGGCTCGGTGCATCTCTTCCGCACCGATACCGGCGCCGAGACCGGCGAGGTCATCCCGCGCGCCCAGTTTCCGACCGCCGGTGGCAGCCTGGCCTGGGCACCCGACTCGAAAGGTTTCTGGGTCACCCGGTTCCCCGGTGGCGAGCGTCCGATGGCAGACCGGCATTTCTATCAGCAGGTCTATTTCCACCGTCTCGGCACCGATCCGGCAACCGATCGTTACGTGATCGGACGCGACTTCCCGCGGGTGGCCGAGATCATCCTCGACAACCGCCAGAACCCGGACGTGCTGGTCGTTTCGGTAGCGAACGGTGACGGCGGCCAGTACGAACACATCCTGATCGGCCCCGACGGCGTGCCGCACCCCATCGACCGTTTCGAGGACGGCGTGGTCGCGGCCACCGTCGGCGGTGACGGCACCACCTATCTGGTCTCCCGTCTGGGCACCCCGAGGGGAAAACTGCTTGCCCTGCCACGCGGACAGACACACATTACGGATGCGAAAATACTGATTGCGCAGGGCTCGTCCGTCTTCCAGGGCGGCGGCGAATTGGGCGGCGAACCGGTGGTGGTCACGCCGGCCGCGATCTACGTCCGCGAACTCGACGGCGGCCCGTCGCGCGTCGGCATCTACGGCCACGACGGCCGGCCGATGGGCACGCTGGCGCTGCCCGACGTTGCGTCGGTGTCCGAAGTGGACCCGGTCGGGCCGAATCGTCTGCTCTATTCGGTCGAGACCTATCTCGCACCGCCGAAGTTTCTAGCCTGGAACGAAAGCACGCACGTCTCGAGCCCGACGGCGCTCGCCGAAACCAGTCCGGTCGCCTTCAACGATGCGACCGTGGTCCGGGAGTACGCGACGTCGAAGGACGGCACGGAGGTGCCCGTCAACATCATCGCCCGGCGAGGCATCAGGCTCGACGGCCGAAACCCGACGCTGCTCTACGGCTATGGCGGCTACGGCGTGTCGATGGAGCCCGAGTTCCTCGGTCCTCTGACCCGAGTCTGGCTCGACGGCGGCGGAGTCTACGCAATCGCCAACCTCCGTGGCGGCGGCGAGTACGGCGAGCAATGGCATCAGGACGGTGCGCTGACCAGGAAGCAGAACGTGTTCGACGATTTCTACGCGGCCACCCGGCTGTTGATCGACCGGCATTACACCCAGCCGTCGCATCTCGCGATCCTCGGCGGCAGCAATGGCGGCCTGCTGATGGGAGCCGCGCTGACGCAGCATCCGTCGTCGTATCGCGCGGTGGTCTCGCTGGTCGGCATCTACGACATGATGCGCGTCGAGCTGGACCCGAACGGCAGCTTCAACACGACCGAGTTCGGTACGGTCAAGGACCCGGACGATTTCAGGGCCATGCTCGCCTACTCGCCCTACCACAACGTTCGCAAAGGCACGCTCTATCCCGCCGTGTTCATGGCCACCGGCACCCATGACGGCCGCGTCAATCCGATGAACTCGCGCAAGATGGTGGCGGCCCTGCAGGACGCGACCGGCTCGCACCGTCCGATCTATCTCGCCATCAGCGACAAGGCCGGTCATGGCATCGGCAGCTCGCTGGATGTGAAGGTGGCGCAACGCGCCGATGATCTGGCGTTCCTGTTCGACCAGCTCGGAATGCACCTCCATTGAGAGGCCTGCTCCTGGCAGCCCTCATGAGCGCACCCCTGAGTGCCTGCCTGGCCGCCGGCACCAGGGTCACGAACGTGATCGGCATCGACGTCGCCGAAGGCATCAACGACGTCCCGCGCTTCGCACCTGACGGTCGGCAGGGCGTGATCGTCGAAGGCAGACGCTCCGGGCCGTCGACCCCGGCGATCTACCTGGTCCTGCTCCCCCGCTCGACGCCGTCGCGCGGCTGGGATGTGGTCGGCGTGGCGGACGGCACCGGCCGGGTCGACAGCGGCCCGAACGACGGCGGCGCCAGGGCACGAAGCGTTCGTTTCGCGCGTGCCAAGGTCGGCGGCCTGCCGGCGACGCTGATGTTCGTCGCCACCGCCGGCCCGGACGCCGGCCGCTACGAAATCACCACCTATCGCCTGGTGACCGACGGCGACGATGGCAGCGGCCTGAACGCCGTCTTCGACCCGCTCCGGACGATCACCCCGCAGCGATCGTTCTGCTCGCCCGGCGCCGCCCTGGACGAACTGGAAAACCTTGATCCAGAACCCGCCGACTCCTGCGCAGGCTCCTGACCGAATGGTTTCCAAAGGCTAGCCTTTCGCCGGGTTCAGGGCAGAGCCCCGACCTTCCTCATGCCCACTCCGCATCGCCGCCAGTCGCCTCTTCATCCGAGAAACCCGTCGCTGATGTTCGGGACCGCGACGCATCGCCACTCCGACCGCCAGCACATCAATCACCGTCAACGCTGCCAAGCGCGAGATGGTCGGCGTGTAGACGTTCGTGTTCTCCAGCGTCTCGACCAGCAGCATCAGGTCGCAATGGCGCGCGAGCGTGCTGTCGCGGTCGCCGGACAGCGCGATGACGGTCGCTCCGGCTTCGCGTGCCGTCTGCGCGATCTGAATAAGCCCGGTGGTCTGGCCCGTGTTGGAGATCGCCACGGCGACGTTTCCGGGGCGCATCATCGAGGCGGCGATGAATTGCTGATGGTCGTCGAAATGCACCAGGCAAGGCACGCCGAACAAAGGGAACTTCTGCTGCGCGTCGGCGGCAACGATCCAGGAGGCGCCGAAGCCAAAAAACTCGATCCGGTCGGCCGCCGCCAGCATCTCGATCGCCTGCGCCACCGCCGCGTGGTCGATCTGCTTGCGTGCCCAATCCAGGCTGTTCATCGTGTAGTCGAACACCTTGTCGGTGATCGCCCGCGGCGTGTCGGTCATGTCGAGCACCGACTGCGTCGCCGGCATGCCCAAGGTCACGCTCTGCGCCAGCCGCAGCTTGAAGTCCTGATAGCCGTCGAAGCCCAGCGCGGCGCAGAACCGCATGACCGTGGGCTCGCTCACCGCCGCCTCGCGCGCGGTCTCGGCGATGGTGGCGCTCAGTGCGGCCTGCGGGTCGGAGAGGATGTGCTCGGCGACACGCCGGTCGGACCGGCGGAGTTCGGGCAAGCTGACGAGGATCAGTTCGAGCACGTTGCGCGCCGACGCCCTCGGGCTCTGGGCGGCTGTCAGTGGTCTTCGCGGCATCGGCTCTTTACTGCAACGCAATCGGCTGACCTGGGGAAGGCCGGACGACCCTTGGTGTTCCGCGTTGTCGCGCAAGCGCATCGATCGTGTGCGGGTCGCAGGTATTGAAGTCGAACATGCCCCAGTGGTGCGCAACCATGGTCGGTATGCCGGCCTGCCTGCAGAGCGCCGCCGCCTCCTGCAGTGTAAAGTTGCCGGGCACGCCGGCCTCTGCCCGGTCACGATCGCGGCCGTTGACCGGCAGCAGCGCCGTCGTCGCCTGCAGTTCCGCGACCTGGGCTGCCAGCCCGTCGTACGGGACACAGTCGCCGCTGTGATACAGGCTCAGGTTCCGGCCCGAGACGCCGTAGCCCAGGAACCGGTGAAACCCTTCATCATCCGTCTCCAGGCGCTCGTGCGCAGCGGGCACCGGCGTAATGACGAGGTCGAGCAGCTCGAGGCTCGTGCCGACCACCGCGGCCACCAGCCGCTCCGCGGGCAGCAAAGTGCGGGCGTGTGCCATCTCGGCGGCCGGCACGACGAACCGGCAATCCGGTTGGTGTCTGGCCAGCGCCGGCAGCGTGCCCGGATCCATGTGGTCGCCATGCCGATGCGTGCAGAGCACCAGATCGACGCGCGGCAAGTCCTCGGGCGCGATCGGCGCGGGCATCAGGCGTCGATGCTCGAAGCGTCGGCCGCGATACTTCTCGGCGAGGCTATCGGAGAGATAGGGATCGATCAGCAGCACCCTCTCATCGAACCGCAGCAGGAAACCGGCTTGTCCCAGCCAGAACAGCGAAACCCCCGCGTGCGGCCGCTTCAACTCATCCGCAAGGTTCATGGCCGGACCGCGAGCACGGTAAGCAGATTGTCGACCGCCGCGCTCGTCGCATCGCGAACGCTCTCGGACGTGAAGCCGCCGATATGCGGCGTCGCGATCACCCGCTCGTGACGGAGCAGGGCGCTCGGCGGCGGCGGCTCGGCGGCGAACACGTCGGTGGCGTAGCCGGCGATCCGACCCTGCTCCAGGGCGGCGAGCAATGCCGGCTCGTCCACCAGACCGGCACGCGCGGTGTTGACGATGTGGACGCCTGATCGCAGCGATCCGATCCGTGCCGCGTCCAGCAGCGGCGAGCCATCCGCCGGCATCGGGCAATGCAGGCTGACGATGTCGGCTTCCGCCAGCAGCGCGTCGAGCCCGCGCCAGGCGAACGCGCCGTCGGTCGGCAGCGAGGGGTGGGGAAACGGATCGAAGCCGAGCACGCGCGCGCCAAGTCCGAGGGTCGCGCACACCACCCGCCGTCCGACCGCACCGCACCCGACCACGCCCACGGTTCGGTCGCCGATTTCAGCACCGAGGCGCCGCTGCCAGCCACCCTGTCTGAGTGCCTCGCTCAGCGGCGGAATGGAACGCAGCGAGGCGAGCATCAGGCCGATCGCGAGCTCGGCCACGCCGCGCGCGTTCGCACCTTCGGCGCGCATGATGTGGATTCCGAGTTCGGCCGCGATCGCGAGCGGGAGGTTGTCGACCCCCGCGCCATTGCGGCTGATCGCGCGCAGCCCGTGCGCCGCGCGCAGCACGCGTTCGGACACCTGCTCGACCCCGGCGATCCAGCCGACGCAGCCTGGCAGCAGCCGCAGCAGCTCATCCTCGTCCGGGGTCTGCCCCGGGCTGCTGAACACGAGCTCGAACCCGGCCTGCTCGAGCCGGTGCAACGCCGGATCCGGTGCCCGTGTCAGCGACCGCGGCGTGACCAGGACGCGGCTCACGGGCCGGCCGGCAATCGCCTGGGTGCCCCGCCGGCGAGCTCCGAGAGCCGCTCGAACTGCGGTCCGGTGGGCTCGATGCCGACCGCGAACACCTCGGCAATCACCTGGGTCCAGCCATGCAGGAAATATTCCCAGCCGTCGGCGACGCGCAGCTTGCGCTCGGCAGCCTGGGTCTCCGCCTGGTCGAGGAAGACCAGCTCGCCGCGGTAGTTCAGGTCCCAGACGATGCCATCATTCGGAAATTCTGCGGTGCCGGTCAGCGGAGAGCCGGGCCGGTCCTTGCCGAGGCCGGTCGCGTTGATCGCGAGCGAGCCTGCCGGCAGCCGGCGCAGGAGGTCGTCGTTCTTCTCGGCGGTGGCCAGAACATACTCGACCCGGGTGCCGCCGCCGAGGCCGGAATGGAAACCGCGCAAGGCTTCGAGCCGTTCCGGCCGCGGGTCCGAGACGATGATATGGGATGGCCGATCGGCGCCCCGTTCCGGCCGCAGCAGGTTCCAGGTGATCGCGGTCGTGGCACCGCCGGCGCCCATCGCCAGCACCGCCGCACCGGTCGACGCAAAATGACCGTCCGGCACAATCGCACGCAGCGCCAGTCCCGCCGAGATCGGATCCTTGGCATGCCCGATCAGTCGGCCGCTTCGTTTGGACAGACAGCTCACTTCGCGCTGGGCGGTCGCGAACGGGTCGAGCTCGTCGAACAGCTCCGCACTCGCCGCCAGCAGGTCGATCTTGTGCGTGGTGACCAGCGCGCCGCGCGACAGGGCGTCGGTCTTGATGAAGGCAACCGCCGCGCGGTAGGCGTCCGGCCTGTCGTGCAGCTCGAAGTCGAGCCCGACGATCGCGCAGTCTCCTAGCTCCAGCGCCTCCGCCCAGCGCGGGAAGACCTGCATGATGGCCGAACGCGCGGTCGAGACACCGATGAAGTAGAGCGTTGGCCGGTTCGCCGGGCGGTATGCGTTCACCCGGCTTCTCCCCGCGCCGTGCGGGCAATGGCGACTGCCTCGCGTGCCGCAGCACCGATGCCGGGCCAGTCGCCGTCGGCGATGGCCCGCCGGGACGCGATCCAGCTTCCGCCCACCGACACCACCGCGGCTTCGCCCAGCCACGCTCCGAGGGTCGCCGCCGACACGCCGCCGGTCGGGATGAAGCGCGCTCCGTGCAGGGCGAACGGCGCTGCCATCGCGCGGAGATACGCCAGCCCACCGGCTGGTTCGGCCGGGAAGAACTTGAACAGCGTCAGACCGAGTTCCAGGCCCGCCTGCAGATCCGATGGCGTCATCACGCCGGGCACGTAGGGCATGGAGCACGCGGCTGCGTGCTCGACCGCCTGCCGGCTCAGACCCGGCGCCAGCGCGAACCTGGCGCCCGCGGACCGGGCACGGTCGAGCTGGTGCGGGCCGATCACCGTGCCCGCGCCGACCAGCATGTCGGGATGACGATCCGCGATACGTGCGATCACGTCGGCGGCCGCCCCGGTCCGGAACGCGATCTCGACCACGCCAAGCCCTGCTTCGAGCAGGGTCTCGGCGAGCGGGTCGGCCTTGGCCGGATCGTCGATCTCGACGACCGGGATCACGCCGAACCGTGTCGCGGCCTCAATCACGCCGCGCGCGGCCGGTAGCGCGGGTTCGGCTCCTGCCGCCAGCCGCCCTGTCCATCGTCCGTGATCAGGACCCGCATGCCGCCGGCGCGCGCGATGATGTCGTAGTCCTGACCTGCGTCGGCGGGATAGCAGAACACCGTCACCAGCGTCTCGCTGCCGATGTTGACGCTGCGATGGATCCAGTGCGGCGCCACGTAGACGATGCTCTGCGGCCGCATCTCGGCGGCTTGCACCGTGCCGTCGGCGAGTTCCATCAGCATGACGCCGTGGCCGGCTTGGCAGTAATAAATCTCGGGTCGGTCGCTCAGGGCGTGGATGTGGCCGCGGGTCATCAGGAACTCGCGCCCGACCCGGCCTGGCTGCAACGTGCTGACGCCGAAGATGAGGTCGTTGCTGTTGGTGGAAGGCCGGACATCCTCCACGGCATAGGCAACCGCATCATCGGTCGCGTGGATCGTCCGCTCGAGCGCCACCTCGTCAAGGAACAGACCACGCAGATCGGAGAACCGCTTTTCGTAACGACCGGTGGCGCCTTCCAGATGGCCGAGGGCCGGCCGCACGATGGATGTGGTGGGCATCGGGAGGGTGTCGGCCATGGCCGCGCTCCTAACCCGTGACGGCGCCGACGACGTAGCCGCCGTCGACCGGCAGGTCCGCCCCGGTGATGAAGGCAGCAGCCGGCGAGGCCAGGAACAGCGCCGTCCCGACCAGGTCGTCGACCGTTCCCCAACGCTTGAGTGCCGTGTGCCGCTCGATCGCGTCATGGCTCGCCGGCTCCGACCAGAGCGGCCGTGTCATGTCGGTCCGGTGATAGCCGGGAGAGATCGCGTTGACCCTGATGCCCTCTGGCCCGAACGCGTGCGCCAGCGAGCGTGTGAGCCCGAGCAGCCCGGTCTTGCTCGCGCAGTAGGCAGGCACGGAGGGATCGCCGAGATAGCTCAGCATCGATGCGATGTTGATGATCGCGCCGCGCGTCCGGGCCAGCATCGCGCGGGCCGCGGTCGAGAGCCGCATCGCGCTTGTCAGATTGACGTCGATCACGTCGCGGAATTGCTCGTCGGCGAACTCCGCTTCCGGGCGGGCGATCCCCTGGGCATTGACCAGCACGTCAAGTCCGTCGAGCGAGTGGATGAACGCCTCGATGTCGCCTCGCCGGCGGACGTCGAGCGGCGCGAAGCGCACGCGCCCCCCGGCTGCCTCCGCCTGCGCGAGCTTGGCCTTCGATGTCCCGGTCGCGATCACGTCGGCTCCATGATCCGCAAACCCGGTCGCGATCGCGAGCCCGATGCCGCTGCTCGCACCGGAGACGAGCACCCGGCGGCCGGCGAACAGGTCGGAACGGAAAACGCTTCGGCCCTCCATCGATACCCCCTCAATGCGCAAGCGAGTCCAGCAGGTCGTACTGGCTCTGGCTGTTGCGGTAGATCGAATCGAAGACTGGCAGCATGCGCGCGTAGCGCTCCGACCAGACTGGATTGGGTTGCACCTCTTCGCCGAAGCGGACGAAGGCCGACACCGCGTCGCCGAGCCGTGGAAAGCGCCCGGTGGCCGTCGCCACCAGTGCCGCGCAGCCGACCACGCTGCATTCCGCCTCTTCCGGCACCAGGATCGGCACGCCGTAGATGCTGGCCTTGATCTCGAGCCAGAGCCGCGTCTTGGCTCCCCCGCTGGATGCGATCACCCGCTCCATGCGCCGCCCAGACGCCCGCTCCATGATGTCCTTGTGTCGCGCGACCGAGAAGGCGACACCTTCCATCACCGCGCGATGCAGATGCGCCAGGCCATGCTGCGCGGTGAGGCCGAAAAACTGCGCTCTCGAATTGCGATGGGCACCGAGCCGCTCGCCGGCGAGATAGGGAAGGAAGAACAATCCGTCAGAGCCCGCCGGCGCTTGCGCCGCCCGCCGAACCAGCTCGTCATAGCCGACCGCGTTCTCGTGCAGCGCCCGTCGCGCCCAGCGCATCGCATCGCCGCCCGATTCGAGCAGCACGAACGCGCCCCAGGCGCCGTCGGCAACGGCCACGTTGGAGATTTCGGGATCGAGGATCGGCCGCTCCAGGATCGCGGTGATGATGCAGGAGGTTCCTGTCACGTCCGAACCGAGGCCGGGGCGGCTGGCGCCCGAGCCGAGCAGTGCCACCGGGTAGTCGCCGCCGCCGACCAGCACCGGCAGGCCGCTCGGCAGGCCGGTAGCCGCCGACGCGGCCGGCGTGACCTCGCCAAGAATATCGCCCGGCATGCGGATCGGCGGCAGCTTGCGCGCGTCCAGCCCGAGCCGCTCGATCATCGCGGCCGACCAGTCGTTGGTGCGCGGGTCCATCAGGAACGAGCACGACGCCTCGGTCCAGTCCATTGCCCGCTCGCCGGTCAGACGCAGGTTCACGTAGTCTTTCGGCATCACCACCGTGCTGGCGCGCCGGTAGGCGTCGGGATCATGGTCGCGCAACCATTGCAGCTTGAAGCCGGGCCAGGCCGGGGTCGGCGTATTGGCGCAGTCGGCAAGATAGCTCGACGGCTCGTGCCCTCGTTCGAACGCCTCGACCAGAGGCAGCGTACGCTTGTCGTTCCAGAGCGGCGCCGTTTCGCGGGTCAGACGGCCGTCGTCGTCGAGCAGCACGGTCGCGTGCATCTGGCCGCAGACGCAGACCGCCTCGACCTCGCGCAGGCCGTCGCCGAGCCGGTCGGCGAGCCGGCGAACCACGGTCACGACGCCGTCCCACCAATCGTCCGGGCGCTGCTCGGACCAGCCATAGCGGGGCACGATCTGCTCGTGCTCGCGTGTCTCGATCATCGCGATCCGGCCGCCGTTGTCGACGACAGCCGCGCGCACGCTGCCGGTGCCGACATCGATCGCGAGCGCGCTCAGCGTCGCATCCACATCGAGCCCTGCTGCAGCAGCACGGCGAGCATGATGATCACGCCCATGCACACGTCCTGGCTGTAGCCGGGCACGCCGGCAAGGTTCATGATGTTGCCGATCACGCCAAGCACGAGGACGCCGAGCAGCGTGTTGAACACGCCGCCGCGGCCGCCCATCAGGCTGGCACCACCGATCACCACGGCGGCGATCACCTGCAGCTCGGCGCCGACGCCGACGGTGGCCGAGCCGACGCCGGACCGGCCGGTGATGATGATCCCGGCGATGGCCGCCAGCGCGCCCGAGATGACGTAGACCGCCAGGATGTAGCGCGGCACCGCGATGCCGGACAGCCGTACCGCCTCGATGTTGGAGCCGGTCGCCCGCACCAGCCGGCCGAACCGTGTTAGCGCGAGCACCACGCCGGCGGCGGCGAAGACCGCGAACATCAGCAGCACCGGATAGGGCACGCCGAACAGGAAGCCGTTGGAGAACGTATCGAGGATGGCGCCATTGTCGCCGACGGTGATCGGCTGACCATCCGACAGGATGAGCGCCAGCCCGCGCGCGATCGTCATCACCGCAAGCGTCATCACGAACGGCGGCAGACGCAGGGTGGCGACGGTGAAGCCGGACACCACGCCGCACGCGGCACCCGCCAGCACGGCGGTCCCGAGCGAGACGGCCGCGCCGTGGGAGGCGAACATCAGCGCCGTGCTCACGCTGCCGATGGCCGCCACCGAGCCCACCGACAGGTCGATGCCGCCGGTCAGGATGACGAACAGCATGCCCACCGCCATGATGCCGGTCCCCGACACCTGGCGCAGCACGTTCATGACGTTGCCGAGCGTCAGGAAGTCGGGCGACTGCCAGGTGGCACCGGCCATGATCAGCACGAAGATCACGAACGTTCCGTAGCGCTGGAACGCCGTCACCGGATCGAAGCGAGGCCGCTCCCGGCCGCGTTCGATCGCGGCCGGCGCGGCGACCGAACCGTCAGCCATCAGGCCACCATCCTTTCACCGTCCGCGCGCATTGCGAGCGCGAGCAGGTTTTCCTCGCTGTAGTCGGCCGGCTGCAGTTCGCCGCGCAGCGTGCCTTCGCCCATCACCAGCACCCGGTCGCACAGCCCGAACAGTTCGAGATGTTCCGACGAGATCACCAGCACCGCCTTGCCGGCGGCTGCCATCCGATGAATGAGGGTGTAGATTTCGGCCTTGGCGCCGACGTCGACGCCGCGCGTCGGCTCGTCGAGGATGACGACCTCGCCGTCCATGTGAAACCACTTCGCCAGCACGACTTTCTGCTGGTTGCCGCCCGAGAGCGCGGAGACCGGCGCCTCCATGCCCGGCATGCGTATGTGCAGGTCGGCGGCGAGCTTGCCGACCGTCCGCCTCTCGCGCCGTCGCCGGATGAAGCCGGCCGGATTGGTCAGCGGTGCGAGTTTCGCCATCGTCGCGTTGACCCTGATCGGCAGGCCTAGCACGGCGCCCTGCGACTTGCGGTCCTCGGGCACCAGGGCGATGCCGTGGCGGACAGCATCCTTTGGTCGGCGGACCCGTATCTCGTGGCCGCGCAGCGTGACCCGGCCGCCATGCCTGCGGTCGGCACCGAAAATCATCCGTGCGACCTCCGTCCGTCCGGCACCCACCAGGCCGCCGAGACCGACGATCTCGCCCGCACGCACGGCGAAGCCGACGCCGCGTACCCGCTTGCCATCCGACAGACCCTCGACGCGCAGCACCTCGTCGCCGATCGCGCGGTCGCCCCGTTCTCCGAACAGCGTCGACAACGGGCGGCCAACCATCATCCGGATCACCTCGTCGATCCCGACGTCGCGCGGGCTCACCGTGCCGACGCGGGCGCCGTCCTTCATGACCGTCATCCGGTCGGCGATCCTCATCACCTCGTCGAGACGGTGCGAGATGTAGACCACTCCGACGCCATCGCGACGCAGCCCGTCGATGATGCCCAGCAGCCGTTCGGCGTCGCGTACGGCGAGCACCGCGGTCGGCTCGTCGAAGACGATGATGCGGGCGTTGCGCGACAGGACCTTGGCGATCTCGACCACCTGCCGGTGCGCGACGCTGAGTTCGCCCACCACCGCCGCTGGATCGATCGCGAACCCCAGCCGCCCGATCAGCTCGCGGGCACGACGTCGCAGGGCCGGCCAGGAGATCGCCGCCGGCAGTTCGCCCAGAAAGATGTTCTCCGCCACCGAGAGGTCGGGCGCCAACGCCATTTCCTGGTGGATGATGGCAATGCCCTGCTCGGCTGCCTGCCTCGGTCCGCGGATACCGAATTGGTGACCTTCGAGCAGGATTTCGCCGGCGTCGCTTGCGATCTCGCCGCCGAGGACCCGCATCAGGGTCGACTTGCCGGCGCCGTTCTCGCCGAGCAGCGCGTGCACCTCGCCGGCCCGCAGATCGAAATCGACCGACTTGAGTGCGGCCACGCCACCGAAGCGCTTGCTGATCCCCTTGAGCTCGACCAGCGGTTCCATGGCCGCGCCCGTGTTCAGAACACCGCGTTCGCGTTGTAGAACTGCGACGCGTTCGCCTTGGTGATCGCGACCGGCGTCGTGTAGTCGGTCTTGGGGAAGTCGGCCGGCAACGTGCCGTGCAGCGCCTTCATGCCGACGTCGATCGCGGTGTCGATGATCACCACCGGATCGTTGCGGCCGGTTGCCCCGTACTGGCCGTCCTCGATCAGCTTGATCGCTTCCTTCTGCCCGTCGGCGGCGGCGGCGAAGGTCACGCCGTTCAGCTTCTGGTGCTGCTCGAGTGCCCGACGTGCACCGAGCACCATGCTGTCGTTCTCGCCGAGCACGACGTTGATGTCGGGGTGGGCGGTCAGCAAATCCTCCATTGCGTTCAGGCCGCCTTCCTGGGACCAGCCACCCCAGCCCTGGCCGACAACCGTGAAGCCGGCATGGCCTTCGCCCGCAAGCTGCCCCTCGATGATGCCGGCAAACACCCCGTCGCGCCGCTCCTGGCCGACAACGTTGCCCTTGTCGCCGCTCAGCAGCGCGATCCGCATCGGCGTCCCGCGCATGGTGCTGGCAAGCCAGCGGCCGACCGCCTGCCCGTTCTTGAGGTTGGAGGACTGCACGAGCGTGATGTAGTTCGCCTTCGGGTCGAGGCCGCTATCGACGGCGACGACCTTGACGCCGGCCTTGACGGCCGCGTTGACCGCCGGGACCAGTCCTTCCGGATCACGGGCGTTGACCAGCAGCAGGTTGACGTGACGGGACACCATGTCCTCGATGTCGGAGATCTGCTTGCCCATGTCGTTCTGACCATTGGCGGAAATCACTTGGCAGCCAACGGCCGCGCCGTGCTTGCGCGCCTCCGCGTCCTGGGCTGCGAAGTAGGGTGCCCCCAACGTGTAGTTCGACATGCCGATCAGACAGGCCGATCTGGCGGTGCCGACGCTGGCGAACGCCGCCGCGGCGGACGCGACTGTGACGAGACAAGCTGAGCGCATCATCCCTGACGTCCTTCCCTGATGTTCCGCTTTGGGCGGTTTATGTAGTCTGACTACATGGCTCAGGACGTGTCAACGATTTCTGGCGCGTTTTTTCGTGCTTTTCCCACAATCGGAGGAGATTGCGTTCGGGAATTTGTATTAAAACGACGTTGTCGTCACGGATGGCGAACCGCTAGAAGTCGAAGCAGCGTCCCTTGCGCTCCCAATCGCCGTAGCGCGTCGGCTCGGGTCCTTTGGGGCCACCAATTTCGGCCGGGGGCTTTTGGTCCGGTTTCTCCGGCTCGCTTGTCGGCTTGTCTTCACGGGTCATCAATGGGAGATCGCGAGGCGGCCGCGGCGCGTCAAGGCGGCAAGCGAAGCGGACGGATGTGCCCGAAGATCTCAGGCTGACGCACGAATGGCATCCGCGCATCGGGCGGCTGGTTGCCGCATCGGTCGTCGTGTTGGCGATGGGATCGTTCCAGACCGGGGCGACGCTGGCCAAGGGATTGTTCGTGGTGTTCGGCCCGCTCGGCACGGCGGGCCTGCGGATCGGCCTCGCCGCGATGATCCTCTGCGGTTTATGGCGGCCGTGGCGTGGCCGTCTGGACCGCGATGCTGCGTTGGCGGTGGTGCTGTACGGGCTCTCGCTCGGAGCGATGAACGCCTGCTTCTACGAGGCGCTGGCGCGGTTGCCGCTCGGAGTGACTGTCGCAATCGAGTTCGTCGGGCCGCTGGGCGTGGCACTGATCGGATCGCGCCGATGGCTGGACCTCATCTGGGTGGCTCTGGTGCTGGCCGGGTTGGCCTTGCTGCTGCGACCGCATGGCGCGGCCCGGCTCGACCCGGCCGGGATCGCGTTTGCGGTGCTCGCCGCCTGCGGCTGGGCCACCTACATCGTGTGCGGTGTGAGGCTGGGCAGGCTGATGCCGCCAGGTCGAGCGACTGCGATCGGGATGCTGGTCGCGGCCCTCCTGGTGGTTCCAGCAGCATCGTTGTCGCTGGGACCGCTGTTGCGATCGCCCCGGCTGCTGGCGGTCGGGTTTGGCGTGGCGATCCTGTCGAGCGCGCTGCCCTACCTGCTGGAGCTGGCGGCGATGCGCCGGATGAGCGCGCGCGGATTTGGTTTGCTGATGAGTGCCGAGCCGGCGGTGGCGGCGATTTCCGGATCAATGTTGCTGGACGAACGGTTGGCGCCGGCTCGCTGGCTCGGGATCGGCCTGGTCATGGCAGCCTCTGCCGGCAGCGTTTTGTACGGGGAGCACCGCCGATGACGCGGGCGCGCTTTGCAATCCGACCCTGCGCAATCCATGTCTGGACCGACAGCGGGAAAGGGGCAGCGGAGATGCGGATCGTTCTTGGCGGCGACAGCGCCGGTGAGCCTTTGGTCAAGGTGCTGGCGGCCCATTTGAGGCAGAAGGGCGAGCACGAGGTCGCCGACCTCTCGGACCCGGAGGCGGGGGCCGAGGAGTTCTATGCCGAGCTCACCGATCGTGTGACCCGGCGGCTGCTGGCGGGGGAGTTCGACCGCGGCGTGCTGGTGTGCGGTACCGGGATCGGGGTGTCGATCTCGGCCAACAAGATTCCAGGGATCAGGGCGGCGCTCGCCCACGACACCTATTCGGCGGAGCGCGCGGCGCTGAGCAACGATGCGCAGTTCATCACGATGGGCGCGCGCGTGATCGGGCCGGAGCTCGCCAAGGCGGTGGTCGACACGTTTCTTGCCAACACATTTGATCCGGCCAGCCGGTCGGCGCCGAATGTCGAGGCGATCAAGAAACTGGATGTGAAGTACGCGCGGGCCTGAGGTGTTCAACGGACCGTGATCTGGGTCCTCTGAAGCCAGTGTTACGTTCGCGTGCCGATCCGACGGGCAATCGCGGGGATCGGCATGGGAGATGACGATGGAACAAGTCCTGGCCGTGTTTCGCGGCGCCGACATCCTGAAACATGCGGGTGATGCCGGCGCGCTGCGAAGGGAAATCGAGGAAGTCCTGCGCGAAGGCGAGGACACCGTGGTCGTGCTCGACTTTGCCGGCGTCAACGGGTTGTCGCACGGGTTCGTCGACGAGCTCCTGGCACCGCTGTTCGACCTGCTCGGCGAGGCGATGCCGGACCGGGTGCTGCTCGACAACTGCTCTGCCGCGGTGCTGAACGACCTGAAATGCGTCGCCGACATGGCGCGGCCGGTGGCGATGGCGGAGCATAGACGGGAAGCGGGGCGCGGCCGGCGGGCGGCGTAGACGCGGCGGGCGATGTGGAGGCAGGTGGCCGGCTTGCGACCTGCCGGAACGCCTGAGCGAAAGGAAGGTCGATGGATAAGGCCGTAGTGTCCCGAGGCGCCGCAGCGGTCGCCACAGCGACCGGAGCCAGCGCCGTAGCGGCGTTGGCGGTGGGAGCTCTCGCCATCGGCGCGCTCGCCATCGGCAGCCTGGCGATCAGCAGGATGATCGTGCGCAAGGCCGAAATATCCGAGCTGCGGATCGGGCGTCTGGTGGTCGGTGAGTGGGTAGTTGAGAAGCGTTCGGATTAGGTGGGCTACGTCTTTCGGCGTAGGGGCAGCGAGGGTATTTCGTTCGGAAGTGTCTGGACGCGAAGAATACCGACCGTACGGGCGTGTCCGGATGACGGATGCGACGGCCGGATTTCACCACCGAGCCGAAGTTCCACGCCATCTCGTTTGGTCACAAGACTGGCGATGGCACTCCTGGTCTGTGTATCGGGACCATCGGCCTGCAAACCGGGGCCGCCCGCCACCTTCAGTGACCGCAGTCCCTACAGCTACGGGCGGTAGCCGGCTCTTCCGAGAGCTGGCCCGCCGGGCGCCAGCGCTCGGGCTCTCGGCTCGCCGCTTCCTCTCTCGCTGGCGGCGCCGGTG
>CAXTSH010000061.1:0-20906 GCA_964246925.1 uncultured Acetobacteraceae bacterium | reverse complement strand
CGGGGGCCCCGGGGGGGGCCCGGGCCCCCCCCCACCCCGCGACTGCAGTTTGGGTTTTAAACGGCTCGCTTTGGGGGGGGGTGGGGGCAGAGCCCCAATCCTGTCTGAACGTTTCTTCAGCCTTTAGAAGCCTAGCCAGACCATCCTCCCCACCGAATTGGAACCCGATCTGCGTCCGGTATGCCGCGCAGGCGCGCAACTTCCGCTCCCGGTCGATCGTCACGGACAGACCCGCCTGCATGTCCGGCGTCGTCGCACGAGCCGCATAGGGAAAATCCAGCCACCACAGCGTCGGCCGGTGCATCAGGTGCTTCATCGCCCGCACCGTCAGCACATGATCCACGTGACCGCCGATACCTTGCGGTCCCAAAACCAGATCAGGCGCCAACTCTGCGAAAACCTCGTCCAGCACAGCAGCGACTGCCGCGTCGACGTCGTCGCTCGCCAGGGTGGCACCGAACAGCGCGCCCGCCGAGCCGTAACCTCGATGCGGCGCCTCGCGAAACGGCAGCCATCGCGCCGTCGCACCCACGCACGCGCACGCCGCCCGATCCTCATCCCGGCGCAACGCCATGTAATCGACATCCGCCGGCAGCCCCTTGTCGAGCTGGCAGGCCAGCGCGAAACCCTCGGGTGCCGCGACCGACTGCGTGAACGCTGTGACCACCACCACGTCCCATCCGGCGTCGGCCAGCAGCCCGAGCAAGCCGCCGCACGAGAACACGGCGTCGTCGAGATGCGGCGAGACGGCGATGGCGGTCGGCATCGCTCAGAGCAGATGCGGCGCCTGACGAAACCGGCATGGCGTGACCGGCAGCGTGGTCTCGAACCCGGCCCGCGGCTCCTGCTGCCAGACTTGACCGTAGACGCCCATGATCTGCGCTCCGACCGCTTCCCAGCCATACCGCCGCCGGCATTCCTCCAGTGCTGCCACCGCCAGCCGCCGACGCAGCGCCTCGTCCTCGATCAGCCGTCGCAACGCCGCCGCCAACCCCGGCACGTCTCCCGGCGCCACCAGCAGCCCGTTCTCGCCGTCGCGCAGGCAGTCCGCGACACCGACCACGTCGCAGGACAGGATCGGCAACCCGCAGGCCATCGCCTCGAGCACCGTGTTGGAGAAACCTTCCGCGTATGTCGGCGACACGAACACGTCCTGGCCCTGATAGACGGACGCCGCGTTCCCGTAGTCCGAGTAGCCGCTGAACCGCACCGACCCGTCCAGCCCCAGTGCCGACGTCTGCCGGCGCGCCGCCTCCAGATCCGGCCCGATCCCCGAGATCGTCAACGCGCACCGGACCTGCTGCCCACGCAACGATCCCAGCGCCTCGATCAGGTCGAGCACGCCTTTCCGCCGATCCACACGCCCGTGATACAGCAGCCGCACCGGCGCATGCGCCGCACCCGCCTGCCACCCGGCCGGCGGCGCGAACCGGTGCACGTCCACAGCACCCGGAACGATCGTCAGCAGCGAGCGCGCCACCCCGAGCCGCTCGACGACTTCGCGCGCGAAGCTCTCGCACCCGATCAACACCGCGTTGGCCTTCTCGATCACCCGCACCATCGCCAACCGGTGCGTCTCGCAGCACGAGCCGACCCAGTGACCGTCTCCGCCCTGGATCGACACCACGCACGGCACGCCCAGTTCGCGCGCCGCCCGCAGCACCGTCCACCCGTTCGGATAGCCATACTGCGCGTGCAGGACGTCGAACGGCGCGCGCCCATGCTCGCGCCTGATCGTGTCGAGCATGTCCTCGACGTCGCGCTCGAAATCCCCACCATTCTCCTCGCCCGACGAGCGGCGCCCGATCACCCGGACGCCGCTCACCGGCGGCGGCGGCCCGCCGCCATAGATCGCGGTCCCGGCCGGATCATCCCGATACTGGCTCACCATCGTCACGTCGTGACCGGACGCGACGAGCTGGCCCAGCAGGTTCTGCGCGTAGACGCTCATCCCGCTGATCGCCGGAAAATACCGCCGCGAGCAGAACAGCACCCTCAAGAATGGCAATCCCTCAGCCATCGGCGGCTCCAGGGGATCATCTGATCCGCCCGATGACTGTCCGACGACAGTTCCACGCACACCAGCTTCTGAAACCCGATCCGCTCGAGCGCCACCAGGCAGGCGCGAAGGTCCATGTCGCCGTCGCCGAACGCGAGATGCACATGCTTGCCGCGCTTCATGTCCTCGAGTGAGACCGTCGCGATCGCGTCCGCAAACTCCGGCACCGACGCCTCCGGCACCCGCTCCCCCGTCACCATCACGTGCCCGAGATCGAGCGCCAGACGCAGCGTCGCGAACTCTGCCGAGAGCGCGCTGAAATCATCCAACGTCTCGATCAGCAGCTCCGGTTCCGGCTCGATCGCCGCCATCACCCCGGCGCGCGCCGCATGGTCGAGCACGCGCGAGACACCCTCGCGCAGCCATACCTGCGCCTGCCCTCGCGTCACCTCCGGCCCCACCCGGCCAGACCAGAACGAGACCGCCTCCGACCCCAGCATCGCCGCGATGTCGATCGCACGCTGTAGGAACAGGATCCGAACGTTGCGGCCTTCCTGCGTCGGGCTGAGCATCGTCGGCCAGTGGCATTTTGCCGGATCGAGCAGGAACCGCGCCCCGGTCTCGATCACCGACCCGAGGCCTCGCCTGGCCAGATCGTTGGCCAACGCCTCCGTCCGGCGCTCCCAGCCTGCCGTCAACGGATCGAGAACATGATGGTCGAGCGTCAGCGCCACGCCGTCATAACCGCTGTCGGCGATCAGCGCGACCGCCTCCTCCATTCGGTGATGAACGGTTCCATTCGTGTTGTAGGCATAGCGCAGCGTCATCGACGTCTCTCCCGCTCTCGTTCCTGCGTGGCCATCTGGGCGGAGAAGCACCCCGGCTCCCGGTACAGCGGATAGAGCGGACCCACGATCCGGTCCGCCAACGCCGCATCGAACCAGGCCGGCCCGCCGGCGCGCTCCTCGTCCTCCGCGCGCAGTCTCACCCGCCTGGCTCCTTCGCGCGGCTCGTCGAGCAACAGCGGATCGCCGCGTCGCCGCAACCGTTCGACCCCTCGCCAGCCGATCCGGCCGTAGCTCATCGTCTCGCATTCGAGGCACGGCACGATCACCTTGACCGCCCGCACGGCCGACCAGGCGGGCGAACAATCCACCACAATGATCTCCATGCCTTGAGCGCGCAGCCGTTCCGCCAGCAACGCGAGCCGGTCTGACGAACTTTCCACCGACCCCGCGTCGACATGCGGCAGCTCGGACGACCGCACCGTCCGCAGTACGGAAAACACGCTGGCCGTCAGCCGCTTGCGTAGTTCTGCCGTGTCCTGATCGAGCCATTCCACCATCGACGCGAGCGCGCGCGGCTCCTCCTCGTCCAGCCGCACCGCCTGCAGTTGCGCCTCGATATGCGCGTCCGACATCACCCGGCGGCACGCCTCGACCGGCCCGTGCGTCGCGGCCTTGCGCACCCGCGAACCGCAGAACTCGAGCAGCGCCTTGCGCAGCGCCCGCGCCGGATCCGGATGCGCCGCCTCGCCGCACGCCGTCACCTGGATCGGCAGCGCCGGCCTGCCGCGGTCGTCGCCCACGACATACAGGTTGGCGATCCCGAACTCGACGGAGGCGAGCTTCACCGTCACGTCGATCTCCAGTGTCCGCAGATGCGCGAGCAGCGACCCGACCGCCGACCTGTCCGTCGTGTCGAGCGCCACGACAGTCCCCGCATCGAGGGCCCGGTAGTCGACCACGTTGCCGTCCCGCTGCAGCAGCTCCATCACGCCGTGCGCCACCGCGTGCTCGACATCGAGCCCCGCGCCGAGCCCGTTGGTGATCGGCGTGATCAGTCCCGCCCTGTCGCCGACATCGTAGCCGTGCGAGGCGACCCACTCGTCAGGCACCAGCACGGGCTCGCCGCCGGGCCAGCGCCGCCCTTCAATCCACTTCAACCGGAGGTCGGACCGGTAATGCGAGCCCGCCGGGAGACACAGCGTCAGCGGGTCGGCGACACCGCGTTCGCCGCGCGAACGCACCAGTTCCGCATACGACCCGGCGACCCGCGACGCCGAGCCCACGAACGCCGTCCCGTGCACTTCCTCGCAGAGTTCGCCAAGTGCGCCGACCTCCGCCTCGATCGGCTCGAAGCCGTAACCATGTCCGGTCGTCACCGGCTTGCCCGGCAGCAGCAGATTGCCTTGCACCACCGGCACGCCGGTCCGGTCGAGCCCGTCGATCCGAACCAGCGAAACCTCGCCATACGGGCGAAGCGACGAGCGGAACGCGTCCGCGACCGCCTGCAGTTCGCTCAACGTCCGTTCCTCGCCCGCAAGTCGGCAATCGCGATCCGCCGCACCCCGGGCGGTCCGCGCATTCCGTCCTCCAGCACCGCGACCGCCATGCCGGTGGAGATCCCGGGCGCGTACTCGAACGGCGTGCAGACCGTGTCGAAATCGAGCGGCTCGATCACGGCGCGATACCGGCGGAGCTCATCCCGCGTGAGCGGAATATTCTTGTGAAACGCCTTGTGGCTGGACACGGCGACGTTCCCGCCCGCCTCGTCCTGGTCGACCTTGAACGCATCGCCGCAGAACAGCGTCCGCCTGCGTGGATCGTGCAACACCGATTGTCCTTCGTAATGACCACCGACATGGTGAAGGGTCTGCCCAGTCGGCAGCGTCAGCGTCGCATCGTACGGCCACGTCACCCTGAAGGCCTTGGTCAGCCGCAGATCTTCGCGCTGGATGGCCAGCACCTCCGGCTGGAACGCGTCCTGCAACTGCCAGAGCGCGCCGTAACCGTGCACGTGGCTCGCGGCCAGCACCCGGATACCGCCGAGCCGCCTGATCTCCGCCAGCATCGCCGGCGTGTAATAGGGTGCCGCCTCGAACGCGACGTTGCCCTGGTCGTGAAGCAGCAACCACCCGGTTCCGTTCAACCCGAACGCCGGTGCGGTCCCGAACGCCACCATGTCACGTTCCAGCACCCGCCAGGATCCTTCGAGCCGCGACGCAACGTCCGCCTCGGTCCGGAAATCCCAGCCATTCTCCGGCAGGTCGTTACGCGTATCGACGCACACCGGGCAGTCCGGCGGCACCGCAAAATAGCGTTGCCAATGGCCGCAGTTGCCGCAGGCATACATCGCTAACGGCATCGGGCGCTCTCATAGGCACGCGCCACCAGCCGCATCGTGTCGAGATCACGCGCGAGGTCGAACGCTCCCGTGCCGATCCCTCGCACCGCCTCGCCGAATGCCCGCATCTGCCGCTCGAACGGCGAGACCGGGTCCACCGCCAGCGTCTCCGTCCGGCCGCTCGCGGCATCAAGCCACACGACCCGGCCGCCCGCGTGCTGCCCCATGGTGTCGTCCGCGACCAGCATCCCGCCAGTGCCCACGATCTCCAGCCGTCGGCGCGGCAACGTCTCCGGATGGTTGTAGGACACGTGCAGCGACGCGAGGATGCCGCGCGTCGTCCGCCCGACCAGCATCGCCCCGTCCTCGACCTCGTAGTCCTGGACACGATGCTGAGTGAGTGCCGCGACCTCAACGACCGGGTCGTCCAGCAGGAACTCGATCAGGTCGAGCCCATGCGGTGCGAGGTCCATCAACGCGCCGCCGCCCGCGCGAATGGCATCCGCGCGCCAGTTCGAGCCCGACTTCGACCAGCTTCGATCGAGCCAGCACGCATAGACGATCCGCACCGATGTCACCGTACCGGCCATGCCGTCGCGTAACGCGTCCCGCATCGCCGCATGCGCCGGATGATGCCGCTGGTCGAACGCCGTCCCGTACAGCACGCCACTCCGGCGCACCGCGGCCGCCATGGCCTCTGCGTCGTCGAGCGTCGCCGCCATCGGCTTCTCGCACAGGATCGCCTTGCCCGCGGCCGCCACCCGCTCGACCACGTCCCGATGCCGGTCGTTCGGCGTCGCGACATACACCACCTCGACAGCCGCGTCCGCGAGCAGGGCGTCGATCCCGTCATGCGCGTCCAGACCGTCCCGCAACGCGCTCGCCCGCGCGCCGGCACTGGGATCCGCCACGCCAATCACCCGTCCACCCGATGCTCGTATGGCTGGGACGCCGAAATCGCGCGCCACCCACCCGAAGCCGACGACCCCCCAGCCAACGGGAAGCATCACCATCGCTCCGGCAGGTCGACCAGCTCGCGCCGGCGCGCCCAGTGCTCGACCGCCTCGCTGCTCGACGCGCGCGCGGGGCAAACGGTCCGCTCGGCGAACGTCGCCCGCGGGCCGTACTCCAGCCGGTAGCGCTCGGTCGGCCATCCGAGCTCGCCGTTCTCGCGATAGAGCGGGTTGCGACGCAGCAACGTTCCCGCCGCCGGCAGCACCAGGCCGCCCGTCAACACCCGGGGCGGCGGCAACGCCGGCCCCTCGGCAATCGAAAACGCCTCTACGCCGTCGAGCGCGACGGCCGGCGACGAGACCGGCGACCGTTTCTCAAGCACCGCTCGCGAGAGCTCCGCATCGTCGTAGAACACGCCACCCGGAAACATTTCGGAGAGCTCCGCCGCACTCACGGCACGGCCGGCGGAAAAATTCGGCCAGTCCCGATTGTGCACATGGCTCACCAGCAGGCAGCCGCGCGATAGTCCACGCAGCCGCTCCAGAATCTCGAGCTTGGGTTCAAGGAAATAGAACGCGTCGTGACAGGCCACGAGGTCAAACCGCTCGGATCCGATCGGCCACCCTGCCGACGCGTCGAAACACACCAGGTCCGCATCCGGCACCATCCAGTGCCGGGCCACCCACAGCTTGGCGAACACCACGTCGCCACCGGCCACCGACACCCCGCGCTGCGTCAGCGCGCGGGCGTGGTGCCCGATGCCGCACGCCAGCTCGAACGCCGATGACGGTTCGCTCCAGTACGCCTCGACCAGGCCGAGCCCCGCCACGAACACCGGATCGCTCCAGCGATAGGCGAAATAATCAGCGACCGGTCCCCAATCGAGCAGCCGCATCGCATCCCGCAGACTCAGGTGCCCGGCGCCATTCACCAGCGCCTCGATCGCGCCGGCGCTGGCGATCGGTCCTCGCCACCATTCGTCCTGATCGGCCAGCAGGATCACCAGCGCGCCGGTCCGATCGCCCGCATCGAGCAGGCTGAGCGCGTCTGCCACCAACCGCTCGCGCCCGGCACGCAGATACGCAATGCCGTCGACGACGGGCCACCTGGCCGCGCCGTCCGTCAACGAGTACGGCCCGTCCGCAACCAGCTCTCGCCCGTTCGTCGGCGAGACCAGCCTCATGTGACCCGCGCCGACCGCAACACCGCATCCTGGAACGGCTTGACGGGGCCGTCATGAACCAACGCCATGTCGTTCAGCACGTGTTCGAGGCCGATCCGCCCGGCGCGCAGGTGCTGCTCGACCTGCCAGACCCGGTCGAGCGTATCGGCTGCGTGAAACGCGCGTCCCTCGGCGCTGTCCGCGTCCGGCAAAATCGTCAGAACGGCCTCGACCCGGGCCGCCACGACCCGAGGCAATTGCGCCAGACAACGCGCCCGCGCCCGCTCGACGACGAAAGCGAGGTGCGGTCCGAGCAGCGTCTCGCCCGTAAACCCGGCGTCGGGCAGCAACGCGTTGTGCAGATGATGCGCCATCGAAGCCAGCCATACCGAAGCCGGATCGGCGCCGAAATGCGGCGACAGCAGCACTCCATAGATCGCCACGACCGCGCAATGTTCGGCATGGTTCTCGGCCGGCTCGAAGACGATTCGGGGTCGTCCGGGACAGGTCACCCCTGCCCTCGGTTGCGCCACGAGCCGCCTGACAAAATCCGGCAACGCCACGGCAGGCGGCTGCCGGCGCGGCCCCGCAAGCAAGCTCCTCAGATGGCCGTCGAGCGCTCCCGCGACATCATCGAACGCCTCGCGAAGCACGTGTTCGATGTCGGCCTCGCCAACATCGAGGTCGCGCAACACCGAAGCATCGACGTCGCCAAGCCGCACCGTCGACAGCGACCCGCCCACCTGTCCGCGCATCGCTTCGGCGACCGGTATCCCGGCCAGCAGTCGCGACCATCCGTCGACGAACAGCCGTTCCGCCACCGATCCCACGCGACCCGCCGAGCGGACGCGCTTGAGTTCGCCTACCTCCCTCATCAGCGTGAGGAGTTCGATCGGTAACGGAGCCGGATCGCTCATCGAGCGTGACATCGCCCCGAACCGGAACAACGCCAGTCACGAGCCTGTGATCGAGCGTCGTCAGCCCTTCTTGAGGTCGTCGGGCTTGTGCACCGCCTTGGCGCCGGTCTTCTTGCTCTTGACCACGTATTGCGGCTCATCCTTCGTCGGCTTGGCCACGTGACCTTTGATCTTCGTCTCCGAGGTCACCTTCTTCTCGACCGTCCCCTTCGTCTTGCCCTGGGCCGTCCCCCAACTGACGTCCTCGCCCTTCTTCAGATCCTTCGCCACCATTGCCTCCATCACAGACTGTGCCAGCCACACCAGATCTAGGAACGCGACATGCCGGGCGTCCATGACTTCTCCGCCACCGCGATCGACGGAAACGAAATCCCGCTCGCCACCTTTGCCGGCCAGGTTCTCCTCGTCGTCAACACTGCCAGCAGATGCGGCTTCACACCGCAATATGCCGGGCTCGAGCACCTCCAGCGCACGTTGGGACCGGCCGGTTTCTCGGTTCTCGGCTTTCCCTGCAACCAGTTCGCCCGCCAGGAGCCCGGCTCGAACGCCGAGATCGCCGCCTTCTGCACCACGAAGTTCGACGTCTCGTTTCCGATGTTTGCCCGCGTCGACGTCAACGGCGGCAACGCCCACCCGCTCTACAACCACCTCAAGGCTGCCCGCCGCGGCCTGTTCGGCTCCGGCGCGGTGAAGTGGAACTTCACCAAGTTCCTCGTCGACAAGGAAGGCGCCGTCGTCAACCGTTTCGGCCCCGCCGTCGGCCCGGAACGCATCCGCCCCGATATCGAGTGTTTGCTCTAAGACCAGGGGCGGCGGCAGACTCTATCCAAGAGCGGCACCGCGTATGCCGCCATCGACGTCGAGTATCACCCCGGTGACGTAGCCGTTCCCAGCCAGAAAAACGATCGCGTCTGCGATGTCTTCCGAACGGCCGATGCGCCGCACGGGTGCAGTTGCGGCCACCCGCGCGTAGACACGCTGCTTCAACTCCACGGGCTGCCTGTCCCACCAGGGCGTGTCGATCACGCCGGGAGACACGGCGTTGACGCGAATGGGGCCGAGCTCGTGCGCGAGCGGCAGGACCATCGCGCCGAGCGCACCGTTGATGGCGGCCAGGCCGGAGGTGCCGGGATTGCCCGTCCGAGCCGAATTGGCGGTGACGAAGGTGATGGAGCCCCGCTCTGAAAGGTAAGGCAGGGCCGCCTGCGCACATTGCCACTGGACCCAGAACTTGCCGTCGAAGCCCCTCGCCAGATCGTCGCGGGCCAGTGTACCGAGCAATCCCGCGCCCACGCCGCCGGAGGCGGCGATCACCAGGTGGTCAAAACGCCCCGTGCCCGCGAACAAAGTATCGAGTGCGTCGCGATCGGATGCGTCGACCACTTCGCCGTGCGCCTTGCTGCCGAGCCCCGCCATCGCGCGCTCGAGCTTGTCGCGGTTTCGCCCCGCGATAACGACGCGTGCGCCGGCATCGGTAGCAGCGTGGGCGGTCGCCAGGCCGATACCAGACGTTCCGCCCATCACAACCAGAGTCTGATCAGTCAATTTCATGGCTACGCTCCGTTCGCCGCCCTCGGCATCGGTGTGATTCTTCCGTTCCATGAAGGCCGGGGGCGCCGCCCCTGGACCCCGCCGGGGGTGGCACCCCCGGACCCGCCCGACGGACGGTCGTCACGATGGAAAGCAACCTTCACCCCGCCAGGATGCCGAGGAGTGCCGTCCCGTAACGCTCCAGCTTGGAGCTCCCCACCCCCTTGATACCAGCCAGGCCACGGAGGTCCCCAGGCTTGGCATCCGCGATCTCCCGCAGCACGCTGTCATGGAAGATCACGTACGGCGGCACCGCCTGCGCCCGCGCCTCCGACGCCCGCCACGCCCGCAGCCGCTCGAACATTCCCGCGTCCGCCGGCAACGCAACCGTCTGGCCTGCCATCGGCACCGGTCGCCGTTCCTCCTCGGCCTTGAGCATCAGCGTCGCCTCTCCGCGCAGGATGTCCCGTGCCGGACCCGCGAAAGCGAGCCCGCCATGCTCCGGGTCGCGCTTCAGCGCGCCGCGCGCAAGCAACGCCCGGATCACGCCACGCCAGAACTGCTCGGACTTGTCGCGCCCGACGCCCCAGGTCGGCAGCCGGTCGTGGCCGTGCCGCCGCACTCCTTCGGACTGGCCGCCGCGCAGCACCGTGACGATGTGCGCCGCCCCGAACCGCTGCCCGGTGCGGTAGATCGCCGACAGCGCCTTCTGCGCCGGGACCGTGCCGTCGAACACTCCGAGCGGCGCGCGGCAATTGTCGCAGTGCCCACAGCGTGCGTCGAGCGTCTCGCCGAAGCAGGCAAGCAGCGTCGCCGTCCGGCACTCGGCCGTCTCGCACAGCCCGATCATGCCTTCCAGCCGATCGCCCATCACCCGTTTCTGGTGCTCGGGTGCGCTGCTCTGTTCCAGCCAGTAGCGAGCGCGCGCGATGTCCTCGCTGCCATACAGCAGCAGCGTGTCCGCAGGCTCCCCGTCGCGTCCGGCCCGCCCGATCTGTTGGTAATACGCCTCCGGGCTGTCCGGCATATCGAGATGAGCGACGAACCGCACGTCCGGCCGGTCGATCCCCATCCCGAAGGCGATCGTCGCCACGATCGTCATCGCCTCGCCCGCGCGGAACCGCCCGAGTGCTGCCCGCTTCTCGATCGCCGACAGCTTGGCGTGGAACGGCACCGCGTTGCGGCCCTTGCCACGCAACTCGGCCGCCACCCGCTCGGTCTTGTCGCGCGAGCCGCAATAGACGATCCCCGCCGACCCTTCATGCACCGCCAGCAACGCCCCAAGCTGCGACAGCTCGCGTTCCTTGGGCAGCACGCGCAGATGCAGGTTCGGCCGATGAAAGCTCGCCGCGAACGTCTCCGCGTCCGGCATCGCGAGCGCGGCCAGGATATCGGCCCGCGTCCGCTGGTCCGCGGTCGCGGTCAGCGCGATCCGCGGCACGCCCGGCAGCCGCTCCGGCAGACACGCGAGCGCCCGGTACTCCGGCCGGAACTCATGCCCCCACGCCGACACGCAATGCGCCTCATCGATCGCCACCAGCGACAGCGTCCGGCGCCCCAGCCGCTCCAGCAGCGTCCCCGACAGCAGCCGCTCCGGCGACACGTACAGCAACTCGATCCGCCCGCTCGCGAGCCTGTCCCGCACCGAAACCTGCGTCTCTTCGTCCAGCTCCGAATGCAGGGCCGCCGCCGCCACCCCCAACTGACGCAACGCCGCCACCTGGTCGTCCATCAGCGCGATCAGCGGCGAGATCACCACACCCATCCCGGGACGGCACAACGCCGGCAACTGGTAACAGAGGCTCTTCCCGCCGCCTGTCGGCATCAGCATCAACGCGTCGCCACCCGCCATCACCCGCGCGATGCAGGGCTCCTGCAGGCCGCGGAACGCCGGGAACCCGAAGACCCTGTTCAGGGCCTCCCGCGCACCTTCCATCCGCGCTTCAACTGTCGCTGGCGTCGCCGATGCTGATCTCGACCCGACGCGCGCCGACCGCCGCGTCCTCGTTGCTCGGCGCGCGCGGGATCACCTGGATACGGCTCGCCGAAACGCCGTCGCGCTCCAGCATCAGCGACACGATCCTGGCTCGCCGTGTCGCAAGCTGCTCGTCCGCGCCGAGGCTGCCGTTTGCCTGCGCGTAGCCGGCCACCGTCACCAACGAGGACGGTGACGCGCCGGCTTCGCGAGCCGCACCGGACACCTCAGCCAGTGCCGCCGCATCGAGCTGCGTGGAATCGTGCTGGAAGAAAACCACTACCTTCGGCTGGCTCGGCTCTGACATCGCGCACCCGGCGAGCAGGGCCGGCATGATCAGGGTATTCAGCCAACGCATCCCGCGTCCTTCAATCAGTGCCGGCCGGGAGCCTTGCGCTAGCCGCTGCACCGCGTCAATCAGGCCGCCGCCACCGCCACCTGACCCCCCTGCAGCCGCCAAATCCGATCCAGACGCTCCGCGCCCGTCAGGCGGTGCGCGATCAGCACGATCGTCCGCCGGTCCGCACCCGCGAACAGCGCCCGGAGAAACGCCCGCTCCGTCTCGCCGTCCAGTCCGGACGCCGGTTCGTCCAGGATGATCACCGCAGCACTCGACAGCAGCGTTCTTGCCAGCGCCAACCGCCGCCCCTGGCCTCCGGACACCGTCGCTCCCGCCTCACCGAGCCAGGTGTCGAGCCCTTCGGGCAACCCACGCACCCATTCCCCGATCGCTGCCGAATCCAGCGCCGACCAGAGCTCCTCCTCTTCCGCCGACCGCCGGCCGATCAACAGGTTCGCCCGGATCGTGTCGGCGAACAGGTGCGTCGCCTGGCTCAGTAGCGCCACCCGCCCGCGCAGCGACTGCTCCGCCAGCGTCGCGAGATCGGCACCGCCCAGCGTCACCCGCCCGGCATCCGGCCGCAGCACGCCCAGGGCGAGGCCCGCGATCGTGCTCTTGCCCGACCCCGACGGCCCCAGGATCGCCACCCGCTCTCCTTCCGCAATCCCCAGCGTCAGATCTCGAAACACCGGACGCCCCGGCCATCCGAACGAGACGCCTTCGAACCGAAGCGCACTCGACGAGGGCACCTGAGCACGACGCGCCGCTCCGACCGGCGGCGCTTCGCCCGCAACCTCCACCACCCGACCCGCCGCCGCCGCCGCGTGTCCGGCCAACACACCCGCCAGAGGCATCCCGCCCACCAGATCGAACGCCGCCAGCACCAGGAACACCGCGACGGCCGCGAACCCGACCCCGCCGGCCATTCCCGACGCGATCGCGACCAGGACGGCGAACAACGCCGCCTGACCCAGCACGAAGGCGGCCGCATCCGCCATCGACCCAAGCCGCGCCAACCTGAGCTGGGCCGCGATCAACCGGCTCTCGCGTCCTTGCACCTCGGCCAACACCCTGCCTTCGGCGCCGAACACCCGCACCTCGCGCATGGCGCTCACCGCATCGAGCACCGACACCCGCAGGGCCGACTCGCAACGCGACAGCAGTTCTCCCGCCCGGAGCGTGAACCGCGCCGCGAGCAGAGGCGTGACCAGCGCGCCTGCCGCGAACAGCCCACCAACCACCAGGGCGAGCGGCAGATCACGTCGCCCGATCACCACCAGCAGGCAGGGCAGCAGCACCGCGGCACCCGCCAGCGGCACGCCCACACGCAGGTAGAGTGCGTCCAGCGCCTCGACGTCTCCCACCAGCCGCGACAGCAGGTCGCCCGACCGCCTGAACCCCAGGCCGCCCGACGCACTCGCCGCCACCTGCCTGAAGAACCACACCCGCAGGTCGGCCAGCGCGCGGAACGTCGCGTCATGCGTCACCAGCCGCTCGACATAGCGCAGCACGATCCGTCCGACGCCGAGCAGACGGAGCACGACGACCGCCATAACGGCGCCGGCACCAGCTCGCACCGCCACGCCGCCCGCCGACACCGTCAACGCCACCCCGCACAACAGCGCCGCAATCGAGAGAGCGGCACCTGCCGCCAGCAGCCCGCTTCGCGCGCGCCAAAGCCCGATGATCCGCCGGACGTCGCGCACGGCACTCAAGCCACGACCGCCCGCGTCACTCCGGCCGAGCCCAACTCCACCGTCCGTCCGGCAAAGGCGTGCGCCGCGTTGGCATGGGACGCCAGGATCACCGTCCGGTTCAGCGCCAGCCGGCGCAGGCTTTCCAGCAACTCCCCTTCGGTCGCCGGATCGAGATGTGCCGTCGGCTCGTCGAGCAGCAGCAGCGGAGCGTTGCGCAGGAACGCGCGCGCCACGGCGACGCGCTGCGCCTGGCCACCCGACAGCCCGTAACCGCCCTCGCCCAGCCTCGTCTCCAGCCCGTCCGGCAACGAGCCGACAAGCTCATCAAGCCGCGCCGCCCGCACCGCATCCGCCAGTTCCCGGTCGCTCGCCTCGGGATGCGCGAACCGTATGTTCTCCCGCAGGCTCCCCGCGAACAGCACCGGCCTCTGCCCGATCCACGACGTCAGACGCGACAGGGCCTGCGGCACGATGCTGTCCAGCTCGGCACCGTTGATGGTGATCCGCCCGGCGTCCGGACGCACGAACCCCAACAGCAATTCGAGAACGGTGGATTTGCCCGACCCCGACGGCCCGACAAGCAACGCCGTCTCGCCTGCCGCCACCCTGAAACTCAGATGCCGCAACACCGGCCCGCGCGCCTCGTCCCAAGCGAAGGTCACATCCTCGAACGCGATCGCCACCCCGCGCGCCTGCACGTGACGGACCGGCGCGGGCGGTGCTGGCCGAACGGCAGTCTCAGGCAACAGCGCCAGACGATCGGCCGCTCCCACGATCCGGTGCTTATCCTGATAGGCAAGCGCGAAGGCGCGCAGAGGTGCGAAGAACTCCGGGACCACGATCAGCGCGAACAAGGCGCGCGCCGCTCCGGCCACCGTCGGGTGCAGCAATGCCCGTCGATCCGCGAGCGCGATCACCACCAGAGATGCCACCAGCGCGCCATCGAGTGCGGCAGACGACAGGAACGCCACCCGCAGGATGCGCATGGTGCGGCGGCGCAGATCGTCCGCCGCGCGGCCCAGCGCGCGCGCCTCGTCTTCGACGCCGTCCGACAGCACGATCGTCGAGATGCCCCGCATCCGGTCGACGAACCGCACCTGCAGCCGGGACAACGCCGCGAACTGGCGCCGCGACGCCGCAGCCGCTCCGATCCCGAACACCGCCTGCATGACCGGCACCGCGAGACCCGCCACCAGCAGCACCAGTGCTGCGAACGGATCGACCGGCAACACGATCAGCAACACTGCCAGCGGCGCTGCACTCGCCAGTCCTGCCGCCGGCAACCAGCGTGCGTAGAACCCGTCAACACCCTCGACCTGATCGACCATCAGCGTCGTCAGGTCGCCTGCCGCTACGCCCCGCATCGACGCTGGTCCTGCCTCCAGGACGCGAGCCAGCGCGTCGGACCGCAGCCGGCGCCGCGCCCCCGCTCCCGCCGCCGCCGCCCGCACGCCGCTCAGAAACACCAGCGCGCTGCGAAAGATCGCGGCAACCGCGAAGCCTGCCAACGACCACAGCCCGACCGGCGACCCCGTGAGGAGTGCCGCAAGCGTCAACGCCACGAACCAGGCCTGAGCGACGGCGAGCAGCGTATTGACCAAACCCAGCGCCAGCAGCGGCCACGCAGCGCGGCGTCCCGCCCGGGTTTCTCCGCGTGTCCAGCTCTTGATACGCGCCTGATCGCCAGACATCGCGCCCGCCTTTGCCATCCCCTGACGCCCCTGAAGCTGCCGCGATCCGGCACGTGGGCGACGCGACGCGTCGCACCACCACGGGAGGCGCCGCCTCAATAAACCTTCATCTTCCGATCGGACAATCAGGACGTCGCGTCCGTGACCCGCTCGCGCTCACCTTCCCGGTGCAGCAGTTGCAGCTCAAGGTAGTAACGCGTCCCTGCACCCTCCGTCACCTCCAGGGTCGCCCCGAGCTGCTTGGCAAACCCGCGGATCAGTTGGATCCCGAGACCGTCGCGCACCCCCGTTTCCGTCTCCGCCTGCCCCGCCGGCATGCCTACGCCGTCATCCTGCACCGTGAGCGAGATCCGCTCTCCTCCCAGCAGGCAAAGACGCACGCTCACCAATCCCGAGCGGCCGCCGGGGAATGCATATTTGACCGCGTTGCTGACGGCCTCCGTCACGATCAGCGCCAACGGCACAGCCTGGTCGCTCGAGATTTCCAGCTCAGGGGCGTCGACCTCCAGCCGGATGCGGTGGCCTTCCCGCTCGCCGATCGCCTGGAACAACTGCCCGCACAGCTCCAGCAGAAAACTCCGCATCGCGATCGTGTAGAGCCCGCCATCCTTATACAGGTGCCGGTGCAAGGTCGCGAGCGCACGGACGCGGTCCCGCGCCGATTGGAACTCCGCCTTTGCCTCCGGCAGCCTGATCCTGTTGGCCTGAAGGTTCAGCAGCGATGCGATGATCTGCAGATTGTTCTTGACCCGATGATGGATCTCCTTGAGCGCGAGTTCCTGCTCGAGCCGTGCTTTCTCCAGCTCCTTCTCGCGCAGCGCCAAAGACCGCGTCGCCAGTCCGAACGCGTCGACCAGTTCGGCCAGCTCGGCGGGGACGAACCGCACGCTGGCGTCGTCGAACTGTCCGGCCGTGCGCCAGCCTGTGACCCGGCGCGTGAGTGCCTGGATCGGCGCCACCACCGTGATGTGCGCGCCGATCGTCACCAGAACCACGCCGGCTGCGAGAATGGCCGCGATCACCACGATCCGCTCGACGAACAGGTGTGCTGCGAGAGACTCCTCGCGTGTCGCGCGGTCGCCCACAACGACGAGGTTGCCGCCAGGAAGCGAGCCGCCGAAAAACAAGCCCTGCTTGCTGCCCACCGTTCGGATCACCCGGGGGCTGTCCGTGCCCACCGGTCCCGACGATGTCCAGGCAGGAGGCGTCTGACGCGACGGCAGTAGGCTGACTGTGCGCCCGACCCGATCGACGAGCCAGGCCCCCAGGCTTGCCGATCCGACGGAAGGAGGGCGCAACCGGACGTCGGCGACAACCGACCAGCGCGGGTCTGCCGACAGATGGTGTGCCATCGGCACCGCGATCGAACCGTCAGGCAGTCTGATCGCCTGACCAAAACCGTTCGGCACTTCGGATCCGCGCTCGGACAAGGCCACACCGGCTCCGCACAGCACTCGTCCAGGTGTGATGACCGCCAGGCCCGCATAACGGTCGTCGGCCAGTTCGGAGGCCAGATCGACCACCTTCGTGCAGCCTTCGCCGTCCAAGGGGATCAAGCGCGACAAGGCCCCGAGTGACCGGTAGGCGGTCTCGAGGTCGGCTCGTTCGCTCGCGAGATAAATCGCCAGCGTCCCGCTGACCCGCCTGCCGCTCAGGTCCACCTGCGCGCGATAATCGCTCCAGGCCAGCAGCGACGCACTCGCAGCCAGCGGGAAGATCGCCAGCAGAATGAACACGATGACGCGTGTTCGTACCGAAGAGATAAGGCGAGGTGACGGTCTGCGGATGTCCAGAACAGCCACGCCCAAATCCACCGGGCGTTACTTGGCCGAGTTTCGATCATCCTCGATCAAACGAAGCAGCTCGTCCGGTATCGGCTCGCTGGCGACCTCGTCGAATAGCTTGTGCAATCCTCTCTGCAGCCACAGGTCGAAGGCCGCCCCGGTCCGCTCCGACGCGGACCGGGCTGGCGGAACAGTCTCCTTATCCTTCTTTGCAGCCATCATCATGAAATTCATGGTGAGTTCGACTTCCACGACGCTGCCAAGAAGTCTGCATCGAAGGCAAACAACCTGACAACCTTATGCGGAGAGCGTGACGCCCGGGTTGGGCCGTGCTCCGATGGCGCGCACCACCGCATGACGCTCAACCTTCTCCCCCATCAACCAGGTTTCGAGCTGACGTCGCGCGCGAAAGACCCGGCTCTTTGCGGTGCCCACCGCGCAGCCTGTCGCCTCCGCCAACGCCTCGTAGCTCATGCCGTGGACCACGACCATGACCAGGGCCTCACGCTGATCGGTGGGCAATCTGGTCATCGCCTTGCCAAGATCCTTCAGTGCCAACCTGTCCTCGTGCGGCGCTTCCGTGGCGAATGCCGACGACGGCACATCATCGATATCTGTCGTGTCCCGGCGCTTGCGCAGATTGGAAATGAATCGGTTCCGAAGAATACGGTGCATCCAGGCGGCAAAATTGGTTCCGGGGATGAAGCTCGACTGCGCTGACAGCGCGTTGCATACGGCGTCCTGGACCAGGTCCTCGGCCGAGGCGCGATTGCGTGTCAACGCCAATGCCTGGACCCGCAACTTGGGTAGAATGTTGATGATCTGATCATGAAAAACGGTTGTCATCTAGCATTCCTGCTTCCGTAATTGTTGACTGACCAATGAAGAGGCCGCGTCGAGGGTTGCGCCGGCCCTCTCACGAATTCGCGATCACGTGGGCCGGCCCGTCTCCGCCGCCGCACGCCTGGCAAGCCAACTGCGCGCCCGCGACACTCGCGCCTTCATCGTTCCAATCGGCACGCCGCAGATCGACGCCGCGATCTCATGGCTCAGCTCCTGTGCGCCCACCAGCACGAGCGCCTCGCGCAACAGCGGCGGCAACTCGAACAGCAGTCGCTGCAAATCCGCGACGTCGCCGCGGCTGACCTGCCGTGGCGCTTCGACGCCGGCGTCCGGTGCCCGCTGCGACAGGATCCGCCGTTCCCGCGTCCGGCGTCTTGAACTCTCGTAGAATGCATTGCGCTGGATGGTGAACAGCCAAGCCTTGAAGTTGGTTCCCGGCCGAAACTGATCGAGTGCGCTGAGCGCACGCAGCACGGTGTCCTGAACCAGATCGTCTGCCTCCGTCGCATCTCGCGCCAGAAACCGTGCGAACGCCCGCAGGTCCGACAGGTGGGTCGTCAATTCCCGCCGCAGGACGGGCACATCCAGTCCGGCCGCCGCATCGTCGACCGCCGGCTTCACCGCCTGCCCCTTTGATTCGGCGCTCAAGCTGCTATCGCTACCATCGAGACGCCGATGACGCCCGGCCGACCGGGTGCGTATGGAGACAAGGTGGCGATGACGGACTCCTGGCGCGACGATCTGATCAGGGCGCTTCCTTACGCCCGCAGATATGCACGCGCGCTCACCGGCAGCCAACCTCGCGGTGACCTGCTGGTTGCCGAAAGCCTGCGCGAGGTGCTCGCGGCGGGTACGCGGGAAGCAACCGCCAGACTGACGCTCTACCGCCGCATCACCCGCCGCTACGACGACACCGCGGGCGCCATTCCGCCGGAGGGCCTGGGCACCAAGCAGCGGCAACTGCTTCTGCTGACGACGCTCGAGGAGCTGCCGGTTGCCGACGCCGCCGTCATTGTCGATCTGCCGGAGCAGCAAGCCGGCGAGAGGCTCGCCGACGCGCGCGACCATCTCCGCGCCGCCGCCGCCGCCGACGTGCTCATCATCGAGGACGAGCCGATCATCGCCATGGATATCGAGGAGCTGGTCCAGAGCTGCGGCCATCGCGTCGTCGGCGTCGCGACCAGCGAGGCGGACGCGATCCGCATCGCGGAGACCACGCGCCCAGGCCTGATTCTCGCCGACATCAACCTCGGCCAAGGCGGCGATGGCGCGCTGGCGATCAGCCAGATCATGCGCCACCATCGCGCACCGGTGATTTTCGTCACCGCCTATCCGGAGCGCCTCCTGACAGGCGAAGCGCTTGAACCGGCCTTCGTCATCACCAAACCGTTCGAGCCGCTCACGCTCGCCATCGCGACCTATCAGGCGGTCACCGGGGGCGTGACTTTAGCCTGAGAAAAGTTGGGGCTCCGCCCCAAACCCTGCCAAAGGCTCGCCTTTGGCAACCACTGAAAGGGGTCTGGGGCCAGACCCAACGGGGTCCAGGAGCAGAACCCCTGGCCTGAAACCTCCCAACAGCCGCACACGTTCGCCTCAACCACCACTCCAGCGATCGGGGACCTCGATGGACACCATGCAGGTCGAACGCTCCGCCAGGGTCGCCACCCGTCTTCCCTTCCGTATCCGCCAAGCGGCTCCCGGTGACCCGGCCGCCCTGGAGGCGGCCGCCTCCGAGACCGCCGCAGCCGGCTTCGACGCGCTCCTCCTGCCCTGTCCCTACGCCTCGACGAACGGCGTCCCCGCCGACCTGACCCGGGCGTCCGCTGCCTTCGGCAGCGGCGCGATCGAAACCAGTGCGCCGCTGCTGCAGCGCATACGCGCCGAGACCGGGTTGGCCATCATCGTCGATCTTCCCGTGGGCGTCGCTGCCGCCGGCTCGCCCCTGCACCGCGCCGCCGCCGACCGCTTCATTCCGGTCGATGAGGCCGGACGGCTCGATCCGCGCCTGCCGCTCGAGCTCGACCGCGTTCGGGTGCGTCTCGATACGCCGGGCGACATCGAGTTCTACGCCTCCACCCTGACCAACGTCCTGTCCGGCCTCAAGCCGGCCGGCATCGACGGGATCTGCCTTCGCGGCCTTGCCGCCCTTCAGGCGGCGACCATCGCTGACCTGTTCACCAGCGTGCGGCGCGCGCACCCCGACGCCCTGCTGATCGCCGACACCCAGGGCATCGCGTGGGAAGCACTCGCGACGATCGGCGGTGGCCTGTTCGACTACAGCATCGCGTCCTCCGCCTGGTGGAACCGGCGCGACGAGTGGTTCTACGCCGAGCTCGACCATCTTCGTCATGTCGCCCCGCCGCTGATCCCGGCCTCCACCGCGACGGCCGACCCGACGGCACGCCACGAGGATCGGGTGACGCGCGACCTTGGCCTCGCCGCCGCCCTCGGGGCCGGCTGGATCCTTCCCGTCGAAGCGCCGATCCCGCGCCACGTCGCCGCCATGAACCGCACATTCGGCGACACCGCCTCCTCCTGCATGGCGTGCGCCGGCCTGATACACCTCAACGGCGTGCATGGACCGGTTCTCGCCACGCTGCGCACGCCGTCGCCCGACCCGCGCGCCGCTCCCTCGGCCTTCCTGTCCCTGCTGAACATGGACCCGCAGCATTCGGCAGCCGTCGATCCGGCCGTCTTCCTGCCGGCCCTCGGCGGGCTGTTTGCGCCCATCGCGCCCCGGGCGGCCCCCGGCCCACCGCCGCGGTGAACCTGATCACCGTCCACGACGGCTTCACCCTGCGCGACCTGGTCTCCTACAACGACAAGCACAACGAGGCGAACGGCGAGGACAACCGCGACGGCACCGACGACAACCGCTCGTGGAACTG
>CAXTSH010000060.1:0-21061 GCA_964246925.1 uncultured Acetobacteraceae bacterium | reverse complement strand
CCGCTGGGCGCCGCGCGCCCAGACCCGCCCGACTTTGGGGGGCGCGTGCCCCCAGCGGGGTCTTGGGGCGGCGCCCCGACAATCAGAACAGATCGTAAAGCCGCTGGCTCGGCGGCCAGGCCTGTTCGATCTGCATCCGCAGTGTTCCCGCCGCGATCAGGACCGCGACCACGACGAACGCCGTCGCGATCCATCCGACCAGGAGCAGCCGGTCCGACGCCGTGGCATCCCGCGCCTCTGGCGTGATCAGGGGGACCGCAGAGAACACGGTCTCCGCCCGCGCAGGCTCCGGTTCCGGCTCAGGCGCGTCCTCGAACGCCGGTTCCGGCTCGGCCTCCGGCTCGGGCAGCGCATCGATCGGCGTCCAACTGCCGCCGCAGCGCGCGCACTTGACCCGCTTGCCAGGGGCGAGCCGCGCGTCGGGAACGTCGTACTGGGCTTGGCAGGCAGGACACACGATCTGCATCGGTGCCGTGATAGGTCGCGGCCGCAGAACCGGGCAAGCGATGCCTGATTCCGGTTGCGTGCCGAAGCAAGCTGCGGCATGGCGACACCGTCGGCGATGCGGACCGGCGAGCGCGAGGTGCTCATGGCCGTTCGGCGCTCAGCGCCTCGGTGGGTCGTCGGCATGGCCGTTCTGGCCGCCTCTGCCGCGCACGCCACCGAGCCGACCATACCGTCGGTTTCGGTCGTCACCGCCCGGACCGGCACGCTCGCCGAGTGCCTGACCCTGACGGGCACGTTCGTTGCCCGCGACGAAGCGATGGTCACCCCGCAGATCGACGGTCTGGCGGTGACCGCCATCCTCGCCGAGGAGGGCGATCACGTGGTCGCGGGGCAGGTCCTCGCCCGGCTGTCGCGCGACGCGATCGACGCGTCACTGGCCGAAAACGCCGCATCGGCGGCCCGCGCGCAGGCCGCCGTCTCGCAGGCAGGCGGCCAGATCGCCGAAGCCGAGGCCAACCGTACGGAAGCATCGGCGGCGCTCGCGCGGGCGACCGACCTGCTGTCGCGCGGCGACCTCTCGCACGAGGCGTTCGACCAGCGCCGCGCCGCCTCCGACGTCGCCGACGCGCGGGTGCGATCAGCCAACGACCAGCTCGCGCTGGCGCGCGCCGACCTCGCACTCGCCGGCGCGCAACGCCAGGAGCTGGAGGTGCGTCTCGCCCGGACCGACCTGCGCGCGCCGGTGGGCGGCCTGGTCAGCCGCCGGATGGCGCGCCTCGGTGCGGTCGTCGGCACCGCGTCGGAGCCGCTGTTCCGGATCGTGGCGAACGCGACCGTCGAGATGGAGGCGAGCGTGCCGGAAATGGAGCTGGCACGCCTGCGTCCCGGTCAGCCCGCCACTCTCGACGCCGTCGGACGCAGCCTCGCCGGACGGGTTCGGCTGGTCTCACCCGAGGTCAGCACGGCGAGCCGCCTCGGACGCGTGCGGATCGCACTCGACGATCCGGACGCGCTGCCGCCGATCGGCAGCTTCGTGCGGGCGACGGTCGAGGTCGCCGATCGCCGCGGCGTGATCGTTCCGCTGTCGTCGGTGCTGTTCGGACCCGGTGGCCCGGTGGTCGAGATCGTGACTCGGGGCGCCGGCCGGATCGGCGAGGTCGCCGTCCACCATGTCACCGTCGGGCTCGCCGATGCCGACCGAGCCGAGATCGAGCGTGGCGTGTCGGCAGGCGAGGCGGTCGTCGCCGTCTCGGGCACGTTCCTGCGCGATGGCGACCAGGTGCTGCCGATCCCGGTGGCCTCGTTGCCGATCAGCGCCGACTGAGATGGCATTCAATGTTTCCGCGCTGGCTATCCGGCGGCCGGTTCCGGCGCTGGTGCTGTTCGCGGTGCTGCTGGTACTCGGCACCGCGTCGTTCTTTGCCATCCCGATCACGCTCGCACCCAACGTCGACATTCCTGTCGTCTCGGTCGTCATCAACGAAACCGGCGCCGCACCGGCCGAACTGGAGACGCAGGTTACGCGACGGGTCGAGGACGCGGTCGCGAGCATCATCGGCGTCAAGCATATCTCGTCGACAATCACCGACGGCACGTCATCGACCGTCATCGAGCTGCAGCTCGGAACGCCCGAGGACCGCGCGCTTGAGGATGTCAAGGACGCGGTCTCGCGCATACGCGACCAGCTTCCGGCCACCATCGACGAGCCGATCGTCTCACGCATCGACGTCGTCGGCCAGCCGATCCGCACCTACGCCGCCTCGGCGCCCGGGATGACGCCGGAGCAGTTGTCGTGGTTCGTCGACGACGTCGTGCTGCGCGAGCTGCAGGGCGTGCGCGGCGTGGGCCAGGTCGATCGGGTCGGCGGCGTCACCCGCGAGATACGCGTCTCGCTCGATCCGGACCGGCTGGACGCGCTCGGCATCACCGCCGGCGACGTCAACCGGCAGGTGGCGGCGACCAACGTCGACCTCGCCGGCGGCCGGGCGGAACTGGGCGGCCAGGAGCAGGCGATCCGCACACTGGCCGGGGCACGCACGATCGCCGGGCTGGCCTCGACCCGGATCGTGCTGCCGGGCGGTCGCGAGGCGCGGGTCGGGGATCTCGGCACGGTGACCGACAGTTTCGAGGAGCCGCGCATCTTCGCCAGACTCGACGGCGACCGGCCGATCGTCGCCTTCGAGATCTACCGGGCCAAGGGGGCGAGCGACGTCGCGGTGGCGGGCCTGGTTGCCGACCGTCTGGCCGCCCTGGGGCGGGCGCATCCTTCGGTGTCCTTCACGCTGGTCGACGATGCGGTGCACCAGAGCCTCGGCGGCTTCACCGCGGCCATGCACGCGCTGCTCGAAGGCGCGGTGCTTGCCGTGCTGGTGGTGCTGCTGTTCCTGCGCGACTGGCGCTCGACGCTGGTGGCGGCAGCGGCATTGCCGCTGTCGATCATCCCGGCCTTCCTGGCAATGCACCTGATGGGGTTCAGCTTCAACTTCGTCAGCCTGCTGGCGATCACGCTGGTCACCGGTGTCCTGGTCGATGACGCCATCGTCGAAATCGAAAACATCGTCCGGCACATGCGTTTGGGAAAGTCTGCATTGCAGGCGGCGATCGACGCCACCGACGAGATCGGGCTCGCGGTGATCGCGATCACGCTCACGATCGCCGCGATCTTCGCCCCGGTCAGTTTCATGGGCGGCGTTGCCGGCCAGTATTTCAAGCAGTTCGGTCTGACGATCGGGAGTGCCGTGCTCAGCTCGCTGCTGGTGGCTCGCCTGCTGACGCCCTTGATGGCGGCCAAGCTGCTGCGCCCGAGTGCCGGGCGGGATCGGCACGCCGGTGAGGGCCGCCTGCTGCGTGGCTATGGGCGCGTCCTGCAGACGACGCTGGCCCGTCCCTACCTCACGCTGTGCGTGGGCCTGGTGCTGTTCGTGGTCTCGCTGTGGTCGACGACGCTGCTGCCGACCGATTTCATTCCTGCCGGTGATGGGGCGCGCAGCGTGATGTCGCTCGAACTGCCGCCCGGCTCCACGCTGAACGATACGCGCGCGCGAACCGACGCCGTCGCCAGACTGTTCCGTCGGGTGCCGGAGGTCGCGAGCATCTTCGTCGTAGGCGGCGAGACTCCGACGGGAGATGCCAACGACGTACGGCGCGCGTCGATGGTGATCACGCTGACGCCCCGGTCGTCACGTGTGCGTTCGCAGAAGGACGTGGAGGCCGAACTCACCAGACTGCTGGCGACCGTGCCTGACATACGCGGATGGTACGTGAACGATCGCGGCGAGCGCCAGCTCTCCGTGGGTCTGCTCAGCCGCGACGCGCTGCCGCTTTATGGCGCCGCGGCACGTCTTGAAAGTGCCATGCGCCGGCTGCCCGGGTTCTCCAACGTCGCCGCCAGCGCCGGGCTCGACCGGCCTGAAATCACGGTGGTGCCGCTGACCGACGAGGCGGCGCGATTCGGCGTCACTCCGCAGGCGATCGCGGACGCCGTCCGTATCGCGACCCTGGGCGACATCGATGCCGGCCTGCCCAAGTTCAGCACCGGCGACCGTCAGATCCCGATCCGTGTCGAAGTCGCTCGCTCTATACGACGCGACCTCGCCTCGCTGGGCATGTTGACCGTCCAGGGCAACGACGGATTGGCGGTGCCGCTGCTCTCGGTCGCCTCGATCCGGCAGAGCGAGGGTCCGTCGTCGATAGAGCGCTACGATCGCGAACGCCGCGTCCAGCTCGCCGCCGATCTTGCCCGCGGCATGGCGCTCGGCGCGGCCGTCAACACCGTCTTCAACCTGCCGCAGGCCAACCACCTGCCGCCCGGCGTGCGGCTCCAGAATGGCGGCGACGCCGAGATCATGGGAGAGGTGTTCGCGAGCTTTGCCACTGCCATGGGCACCGGGCTGCTGATGGTGCTGGCCGTGCTGGTATTGCTGTTCGGCGGCGTGTTCCAGCCGATCACCATCCTGCTGTCGCTGCCGTTCTCCCTCGGCGGCGTCATCCTCGCACTTCAGGTCACCCATGAGCCGATCAGCATGCCGGTCGTGATCGGGCTGCTGATGCTGATCGGGATCGTGGCCAAGAACGCGATCATGCTGGTCGACTTCGCCGTCGAAGCGCGCGCCCGGGGCTTGCCCCGGCGGCTGGCGCTGGTCGAGGCGGGGCACAAGCGGGCGCGGCCGATCGTGATGACGTCGATCGCCATGATCGCCGGCATGTTGCCGAGCGCGCTTGGCCTGGGCGACGGCGGCGAGTTTCGGGCGCCTATGGCGATCGGTGTCATCGGCGGGCTCGCGGTCTCCACCGTGCTGAGCTTGGTGTTCGTGCCGGCGTTCTATCTTGTGATGGATGACGCCGAGGCCGCAGTGGGAAGGCTCATCAGATGGCGGCGGGGCGTTGTGCCTCAGCACGCCTCCGGCATAACCCCGCACCCCGCTACTGGACCCATCGCGCAAGGCGCGATGGGAGCCCGTAAAGGCTCGCCGTTGGGAACCTGACAAAGGAAGTGACAGTGACCACTGCCAATCACCGCGAAAGCGATTACCCGATCGATCCGCTCTTCCTCGAGCGGTGGTCGCCTCGAGCGTTCACCGGCGAAACCATCTCCGAGGCCGACCTGCTGACCATGATCGAAGCCGGGCGGTGGGCGGCGTCGTCATACAACTCGCAGCCTTGGCGGTTTCTGTATGCGCGCCGGGACACGGCGCACTGGGACAAGTTCTTCGGACTGCTGGTGGCGTTCAACCAGTCCTGGTGCAAGGATGCATCGGCACTCGTGGTGCTCGTCTCGAACTCGGTCATGCGGCCGCCGGGAGCCGACAAGGACGTACCGTCGCACAGTCACTCGCTCGACACCGGGGCCGCCGCTGCGAACTTTGCCCTGCAGGCGACGCGTATGGGCTGGCACGTGCACGGCATGGTCGGCTTCGACATCGAGCGCGCCTTCGCCGAGCTGAACGTGCCGCAGGGTCACCGGGTCGAGGCGGCTTACGCGATCGGCCGGATCGGCGACAAATCGAAACTTCCGGAGGCGCTGCAGGCGCGCGAAACGCCGAGCCCACGCCGCCCAATCGCAGAGATCGCCTTCGAGGGCGGGTTCCCGGCGTAGCTACCGGCGGAGCAGGCCTCCGAGTGCACGCAACGGGGCGGTGACACGCCAGGAGGTGGAGCGGCGCAGGAGGGCGACTTCCTGCCGCAGGCTTGCGTTCTCCGCCTCCAGCGTCCGGGGAGACATGACATCGAGCCGGCGCAGCACGACGTCGCAGTACATGTTCGTCTGCAGCGCCAGATAATGCAGTGCCCAGCCGTGTTCGAGCATGAATTCGTGCAATGCGTAGATCACACCGTATGGCTCGGTCGCGCCCAACTGATCGACCAGGACATAATCGTTCAGAATCAGCCAGCCGTCGGCCTTGATCTTGCGGATCGCGACCGCGAGATCGCGTTTTACCGCCTGGTAGGTGTGGTCGGCGTCGATGTAGATGATTTCGGCACTGGCGTCCGCCAGGCGCGCCATCTGATCGGCACTGTCACCCTCCAGCACACGCATGGATCCGGCCTGGATGTCGGCCGCGAACGCGTCGCGAAACCAGCCGGCATGCGTCTTGCCGCCGAAATAATCCGAAGGAGGACGGCCCCAGAACAACGGCAACTCGTGCAGACCGAAATTGTCGATGGCCACGAACTCGGCAGGCCGGCAAATGTCGATCAGCTTGCGCGAGAAGCCGCCGAGTGCCACGCCAACCTCCACGACCAGGCCGCCGCGCGGCAGCAGCGGCAGAATAGCGTCGCGGTCGGCCAGCAGGCGGGCTCCCTCGACCAATGTGCCGGGCAATCGCGGGACCGGGTTCGGAAGCATCGGCGGAACTGCCCTCACTGGTGCTCGGTTCGGTGAACACCTTCATGGCGGCTGGCGCGGCGTTTAGTCTTTGAAATCGGCGCAGACGAGTTCAAGCTTCGTCGGCATGTCGACGAGCGGCGCCAAGATCATCGCCTTTCCGGCCATGCTGCCAGTTCGCGACGCCGCCCGGCGATCGATGCTTGGCCTGATCGCGGCCACGATCCGCAATCCGATCGAAGCACTGCCTCCCGAGGTGTACGATTCCGGGATGGTCCGGTCGACCGTGTTCGGCACCACCCTGGTCCACGTCATGGACCCCAACCTGGTGCAGACGCTGCTGGTCACCGAAGCAGACTCGCTCGGCAAGTCGGCGGCCATCCGTCGCGCGCTCCAACCCGCACTCGGCCAGGGATTGCTGACGTCCGACGGCGCGCACTGGCGCTGGCAGCGACGCGCGGCGGCTGGGTCGTTCCGGCCCGACAGCATCGCCGATTTCATCCCCGCCATGATCTGCTCGGCGCGGCGTTGCTGCGATCGTCTGCGCTCCGTCGACACGTCGGTCGACATCGGCCGCGAGATGGTGCGCACGACCTTCGACATCATCGCCGAGACGATGCTCTCCGGACGCGACGCGATCGACGCCGACCGGGTCGCCGTGGGCGCGGCCGACTACCTCCGCCAGACCGGCTGGTCGCTGGCGCTGTCGATGCTGCACGCGCCCGCCTGGATGCCCTATCCCGGCAAGGTCCGCGGCAGCCGGGCAGCCGACTATCTGCGCCGGTCCGTGGTCGGGGTGGTGGCGGAACGCCGGCGGACCGGAGGCGTGCGCCACGATCTCGTCGACCGCCTGCTCGGCGCCGTCGACCCCGACACCGGCAGCCGGATGAGCGACATCGACATCACCGACAACCTGCTGACCTTCGTCGCGGCCGGGCACGAGACGACCGCGCTCGGCCTTGCCTGGACGCTCGATCTGCTGTCGCGCCATCCGCAGGCGCGGGAAAGCGTGGAAGCCGAGATCGACCAGGTGACGCGAGGCGAGCCGATCGAGCCTCGCCATGTCGACCGTCTCCTGCTCACCCGGCAGGCCTTTCAGGAGGGAATGCGGCTCTACCCTCCTGCCCCGCTGATCTCGCGCGTCGCGCGCCGCTCTGTCCGGCTCGGGCGCGACATTTTCGAAGCCGGCACCCGTTTCGTGGTGCCGATCTACGCGATCCATCGGCATCGGGCGCTGTGGCCGGAACCCGAACGATTTGATCCAGGCCGGTTCTCGCCGGAACGGGTCGCCGTCCGTCACCGTTGCGCATTCATGCCGTTCGGTGCCGGACCGCGCATCTGCATCGGCGCCGGTTTCGCCACCACGGAAGCGGTGGTGATCATGGCGTCGGTGCTGCAGCGCTTCCGCCTGGAATCGACGTCACAGCACCCGCCACAAGCGCGCATGGAGATCACTCTGCGGCCGGCAGCACCACTGACGATGAGTGCGGTTCCGCGCGCGACCTGACGCCCGACCAGGCGCGAAGTGCGACCGCAACCACACCAAGCAACTGGCTTCTGCTCGCACCCGATGCGGCCTGGACCGACATGCCGTGGGCGATCGTCATGACAAAGCGCGCTGCATCGGCCGCGCTGACGCCATCGGGCAGATCGCCCTCGGCCAGCGCGCGTTCCAGACGCGCGCGAAGTGCCGCTTCATCAGCCAGACGCCGGGTGATCAGCTCGCGCTTGATCGGCTCGGCCGCCGTCGAACAGGCGAGCGCACCGTTTGTGCCGAGAGAACCGGGTGGATGCGTGCGATCCGTCAGCAGGTCGGCGAACCCGCAGAGCAGGCGCTCGACGACCTCGCGAGCGCTCGTCTCGTCGAGCGAATGCGCCAGGAATGCAAGGTAGGTCGACCGGTAGCTGTCCAGCGCCTTGAGGAACAGTTCTTCCTTGTTGCCGAACGCGGCATAGAGGCTGGGCCGGGTGATGCCCATGGCGCGTGTGAGGTCGGTGAGAGACGCGCCCTCGAAGCCTTTCTGCCAGAACACCTCCAGCGCGGCCGAGAGCGCCTCGTCGACGTCGAACTCCCGCTTCCGTCCCATGCGAACTGTTTCTCCGTTCCGCGATGGCGATCGCCCGCGTCCGGAACCGTTACCGATGCAATAGGCGACTTGATTCCGGCTGTCCAGAACTCCATACCAATCGGTATTGTATCGTTCGGTATCATACGCCGCCGAGGTCCCGATGAGTGAAGTCAGCACCCGCATCGCCGAGACCGCCCCGCGACGGCGCCGACCCTTCGTGACCACGCCACGGGCCGTTGTCGTCGTGCTGGCGGCTGGCCTGATCGCGGCCGCCTGGTTCTGGCTCCCGCAGTCACAGCCCGGCCACGCGGCGATGCCGACGATGCCGCCCGCTTCGGTGACCGTCAGCGCGCCGCTCCAGCGCTCGGTCGCTGAACGGACCAGCTTCCTCGGCCAGTTCTCGGCCGTCGATCGTGTCGAGCTTCGCGCGCAGGTCGGCGGCACGCTCCAGCAGATCAACTTTCAGGACGGACAGATCGTCCACAAGGGCGACTTGCTGTTCGTCATCGATCCGCGCCCCTACGAGATCAGGGCGGCCCAGGCGCAGGCCTCGATCCAGAGTGCTGAAGCGAGGCTCGGCCTGACCGGCAGCGAGCTGTGGCGCGCCCAGCAGCTCAAGCGCACAGATTTCGGTACCGCCGAGAACGTCGATCAGCGCAGCTCCGACCAGAAGAACGCGACCGCGACCCTGGATCAGGCGCAGGCCTCGCTCCGCGACGCTGCCCTCGACATCGAGTTCAGCCACATCACCGCCCCGTTTACCGGCCGGATCGGCGCGCATCTCGTCTCCGTGGGCAACCTCGTCAGCGGCAGCAGGGGCGGCACGAGTGCCACGACACTGCTGGCGACGGTCGTCTCGCTCGACCCGATCCATCTCGACTTCGACATGAGCGAAGGGGACTATCTGGCCTTCGCCCGTGCGCGCGCTCACCTGCCGGGTCCGCTTGCCGACCAGGTGGAGATCAGCCTCGGTGACGAGGACCACTACACGCGGCGCGGCACGCTCGATTTCATCGACAACGCGCTCGACCGCTCGAGCGGCACCATCCACGCCCGCGTGACCGTGCCCAACCCGGACCTGTTCCTCGTGCCCGGTGAATTCGCCCGGCTGCGCCTGACCGTCGCACCCCCTGCCCCGCTGCTCCTGATACCGGCCGATGCGGTCGTTCCCGATCAGTCGCAGAACCTCGTCATGACCGTGACGCCGGACGGGACGGTGGTGCCCAAGATCGTCACGCTCGGCGGCACGCGCGGCGGTCTGCGCGTCGTCACGTCCGGCCTCACGCCGGCCGACCGCATCATCATCAACGGCCTGATGCACGCCATGCCCGGCACCAAAGTCGCGCCGCAGAACGGCGCCATCCGCTTCGACGCCCCCGCCGATGCCCAGGACTGAGCCCGGAGAGGACCCATGCGTCTGACGCACGTCTTCATCGACCGGCCGATCCTGGCGACCGTCATCAGCGTCTTCCTGACGCTGATCGGCCTGGGCGCGCTGTTCACGCTGCCGATCGCGCAGTATCCCGAAATCGTTCCGCCCACCGTGCAGATCACCACCACCTACCCCGGTGCGTCGGCCGATACGGTCTCCAAAACCGTCGCCACTCCTCTGGAGCAGCAGATCAACGGCGTCGAGAACATGCTCTACATGAGCAGCCAGTCGACCGGCGACGGCGCTTTGACGCTGACGATCACGTTCCGTATCGGCACCGATCTCAATGTCGCGCAGATGCTGACCCAGAACCGGGTCGAGGACGCGCTGCCGCGACTGCCCGACGACGTGCAACGGCTCGGTGTTCAGGTCACGAAATCGACGCCGAACATCCTGCTCGCCGTGCACCTGGTCTCTCCCGACCAGTCACGCAGCGAGCTCTACCTCTCCAATTACGCGACGCTCCACGTCAAGGACACGCTTGCGCGTCTGCCCGGCGTCGGCAACGTGCAACTGTTCGGCGGCCGCGACTACGCGATGCGTATCTGGCTCGATCCGGACAAGGTCGCCGCCCACGATCTGGACGCGGGCGAGGTGCTGGCCGCGATCCGCGCGCAGAACATCCAGGTCTCGGCCGGCATTCTCAACCAGCCGCCTATGCCCTCGCGCGAGGCGTTCCAGCTCAACGTCCAGACGCTGGGCCGGCTGTCCACGCCCGCGCAGTTCGGCGAAATCGTGCTCAAGTCGGATCCGAACGGACACGTCACCCGGCTCCGCGACGTCGGACGCGTCGAGATCGGCGCGGCCGACTACGGCTCGACCGCCTACATGGACCGAATCGACGGTCTGCCGCTGCTGATTTTTGCGGAGCCCGGTGCGAATTCTCTTGCCGTCGAGCGCTCGGTGCTCACGACCATGCAGGGGCTGGCGCGCGAGTTCCCGCCCGGCGTGGGCTACAAGATCGTCTACGACCCGACCATCTTCGTCGCCAAGTCGGTCCACGAAGTCATCAAGACGATTTTCGTCGCCATCCTGCTGGTGGTCGGCGTGGTGATCGTGTTCCTGCAGACCTGGCGCGCCTCGCTGATCCCGGTCATCGCGATCCCGGTCTCGCTGGTCGGAACCTTCACCATCCTCGCGGCGGTCGGGATCTCGCTGAACAATCTCTCGCTGTTCGGGCTCGTGCTCGCGGTCGGCATCGTCGTCGACGACGCGATCGTCGTCGTCGAGAACGTCGAGCGCAACCTTCGCCTCGGCATGACGCCGAAGGAAGCAGCGCACCGGACGATGGACGAGGTCGGTGGCGCGCTGATCGCCATCATGCTCACACTGTGCGCGGTGTTCGTCCCGTCGGCCTTCCTGTCAGGGATCTCCGGGCAGTTCTTCCGCCAGTTCGCGGTCACCATCGCGGCGTCGACCGTGATCTCATGCTTCGTGTCGCTGACGCTCAGCCCGGCGTTGTGCGCGCTGCTGTTCAAGCCGCATCAGGAACACGACGCACCGCAGGCCTCGCTCGGGGCGCGCGCGCTGCAATTCGGTTTTGATCGCTTCAACGCCGGGTTCAAGCGTTTGTCCGACGGCTACGGGCGGCTGACCGCCCGCCTGGTCAGGCTGCTCGGGCTGGTGCTCGCGGTCTATGTCGGTCTGATCGCGCTCGCCGGTGTGCAGTTCTCACGCGCACCGACCGGGTTCATTCCCGAGCAGGATCAGGGTTATCTGATCACCGTGCTGCAATTGCCGCCCGGGGCGACGCTCGACCGGACCGAGGCGGTGGTCAAGCGGGCGACCGACATCATGCTGAAAACACCCGGCGTCGAGCACGTCGCGCCGTTCGCCGGGCTCGACGCCACCACGTTCTCGGTGGCGTCCAACGACGGGACGATCTTCTCCGGCCTGCCCTCGCTCTACAACCACTCGATCAAGGGCGTCACCGCGGCCAGCGTGCTCGCCGATCTCCGCCGCCGTCTTTCGGTCATTCAGGACGCGTTCATCCTGACCATCCCGCCACCGCCGGTGCAGGGGATCGGCAACGCCGGCGGCTTCAACATGGAGCTGCAGGACCGCGCCGGCCTGGGCTCCGACGCGCTCGCCAAGGCCGCGCAGACGCTGGTGGGTGCGGCCAACCGGGATCCGGATTTCGCTGGCGTTTTCACGCTGTTTTCCACGCGCACGCCGTCGGTCTACGCCGCGATCGATCGCGAAAAGGCGGAGAAGGTCGGACTGACGCCGACCGACGTGTTCAACACGCTCCAGGTCTATCTCGGCTCGCAATACGTCAACGACTTCAACTATCTCGGAAGGACCTACGAAGTCATTGCGCAGGCGGACGGGAAATACCGGCGCGATATCGGCGACATCGGCCGGCTGAAGGCGCGCAATGCCTCGGGTGACATGGTGCCGATCGGGACCGTCGCGCGCTTTGACACCCAGACCTCGCCCTACCGCGTGCCGCGCTACGACCTCTTCCCGTCGGCCGAAGTGATGGGGAGCGCCGCACCGGGTGTTGCCACCGGCACCGCGCTCAACCGGATGGAGCAGCTCGCGCATCAGGTGCTGCCGCTGGGCATTGGTTTCGAATGGACCGATCTCGCCTTCCAGCAGAAACAGCGCGGCACGCCGACGCTGCTCGTCTTCGGGGCCGCAGCACTGTTCGTGTTCCTGGTGCTGGCCGCGCAATACGAGAGCTGGAAGCTGCCGCTGTCGGTGATCCTGATTGTGCCGATGTGCCTGCTCGCGTCCGTCACCGGACTGCTCGCGCGCGGCATGTCGATCGACATCCTGGCACAAATCGGCTTCGTCGTTCTCGTGGGCCTTGCCGCCAAGAATGCTATCCTGATCGTGGAGTTCGCCCGTCAGGCCGAGGAGGCCGGTGCGACCGCCGCCGATGCCGCCGTGCATGCGGCACGCACGCGGCTGCGTCCGATCCTGATGACGTCGTTCGCCTTCATCCTGGGCGTCGCACCGCTCGCGGTCGCGACCGGCGCCGGATCCGAAATGCGGCAGTCGCTGGGGACCGCAGTGTTCTTCGGAATGCTCGGCGTCACCGGGTTCGGATTGCTGCTCACGCCGGCGTTCTACACCGCCGTGCGTCGAATCGGAACCGGCCGGTCGCGAAGCAAGGTCCGCGGGGCGGCTATTGTGCACCAAACAGCGAAGTAGAAATCGGGGCGTCGTGCAAGGCACGCTGAAGCGTGACGCCTTAGGAAACCCCTTTTCAGTCCTCGCTCGTGGCTCCGCGGCCGCGTTTGACGGAGCCTCGCCGGTTCTTTGCGTCCAGTCTCCGACGCTTGCTGGCGAGCGTCGGGCGTGTGGCGCGGCGTCGGATCGGGCGTATCGCGGCGGCGGCAAGCATGGCGACGAGGCGCGCGCGCGCATCCTGGCGGTTGCGCTCCTGTGAGCGGAACCGCTGTGCAAAGATGATCAGGATGCCGTCGGCGGTGACTTGGCGGCCGGCCGCCTCGGTCAGGCGGTGCTTGATCTCCTCGGGGAGCGATGGCGAGCCGTCGATGTCCATGCGCAGCTCGACCGCGGTGGCGACCTTGTTGACATTCTGTCCGCCGGGGCCGGACGCGTGCACGAACGTCTCGGTCAGCTCGCGGTCGTCGATCGACAGGGTCGGTGTGATCGCGATCCGCATGCCTCGTTGCCCCGAATCCCTCGCACCATGTAGCACCGGTGGATCAAGGGGAGTGCGGGGGGTTGGACCAGGCGAGCGCGATCCTGACGGTCGACCTGGGCGCCATCGCCGCGAACTGGCGTTTGCTGGCGGCCAGGGCTGCGCCGGCCGAGTGCGCGTGCGTGGTCAAAGCCGACGCCTACGGGCTCGGCCTCGAACGGGTAGCCCCGGTGCTGGCGTCGGCGGGATGCCGGACGTTCTTTGTCGCCCTGCTCGAGGAAGGCTTGGAACTGCGGATGCTGCTGGCGTCGGCGACGATCTTCGTGCTCGACGGACCGGTCGCGGGGACCGAGACGCTCTATGCCGAGCACGGGCTGGTGCCGGTCATCAACGATCTCGGCCAGTTGGCCTCCTGGAGGCGAGAGGCGGATCGCCGAAACGGGCTTCCGCTCTGCCTTCAGGTCGATACCGGTATGTCGCGTTTCGGCTTGCCGCGCGACGAGATCCTGCGGTTGGCCGCCGACCCGGACCTGGCGGCAGGGCTCCAACCGGTGCTGCTGATGAGCCACCTCGCCTGCGCGGATTGCCCTCGGCATCCGGCCAACGAGCGCCAGCGTGTCCGCTTCGGTGAGGCCGCCCGCGTGCTGCGGCCGGTCATGAGGGGGGCGCGTGTCAGTCTGGCGGCTTCATCGGGGATTTTTCTAGGCGCACCCTATCACCACGACATGGTCAGGCCGGGGGCGGCGCTGTTCGGTGTGCCACCGACGGTGGGCGAGCCGAACCCGATGCGGCCGGTCGTCCTCCTGCAGGCTAGGGTGATGCAGACCCGCTGGGTGGAAGCGGGCGACAGCGTGGGTTACGGCGCGACGTTCGTGGCCGAGCGGCGGATGCGGGTGGCGACGGTCGCGGCCGGGTATGCGGACGGTTTCCTGCGCGCCGGGAGCAATCGCGGGGCGGTGGCCACCGGCGACGGCATACAGCTGCCGATCGTGGGTCTGGTGTCGATGGACAGCATCACGGTGGACGCGAGTGCCGCCGGCGATCTGCGTGTGGGCGATCTTGTCGAGCTGATCGGGCCGCACCGATCACTCGAAGCGGTGGCACAGGATGCGGGAACGATCGGCTACGAGATGCTGACCGCCCTTGGCGGGCGCTATCATCGTCGCGACTTGAAGGAGGTGTCGAACGACAGGCGGAGGGCGCTGGGATGAGAGTGGTCGTGCTCGGGAGCGGCGTCGTGGGCGTATCCTCGGCCTGGTATCTGGCGAATGCGGGACACGAAGTCGTGGTCGTTGACCGGCAGCAGGCGGCAGGGATGGAAACCAGCTTCGCCAACGCTGGGCAGGTCTCTCCGGGCTATGCGTGGCCCTGGGCGGCGCCCGGCATTCCGCTGAAGGCGGCGAAATGGATGATGACGAAGCATTCGCCGTTCCGGCTCTATCCGCGCGCCGACCCGGCGATGTGGCGCTGGCTGATGATGATGCTGCGCGAATGCAATGCGCGATCCTACGGCATCAACAAGAGTCGGATGGTGCGCGTGGCGGAATACTCGCGCGAGTGCCTGCACGACCTGCGGCACGCGACCGGCATAGAATATGATGGGCGGCAGGCCGGACTGATCCAGCTCTTCCGTACTCACAAGCAGTTTGAGGCCGCGGCCAGGGACATCAAGCTCCTGCACGAGAGCGGCGTCGAATCGGAGCTGCTCGATCCCGATCAGTGTGTCGCGCGCGAGCCGGGGCTGCGCGCTGCGCGCGATCAGTTGACCGGCGGGTTGTTGATGCCGGGTGACGAGTCGGGCGACGCGCATCTGTTCTCGCAGGCGCTGGCGGCCATGGCGGCCGATCGCGGCGTGGAGTTCCGGTTCGGGGCCAACATAGAGTCGATTCTGACCGAGGGCGACCGGGTGGCCGGCGTGCGGACCGATCGCGGGATGGCGACCGGAGATGCCTATCTGGTCGCACTCGGCAGCCATGGCGCGCGGCTGCTCAAGCCGATCGGCATCGAACTGCCGGTCTATCCGGTGAAGGGGTATTCGATCACGGTGCCGGTGGAGAACGAGGAGGCCGCACCCCGGTCGACGGTCGCCGACGAGACCTACAAGGTTGCGATCACGCGGCTTGGCGACCGTATTCGCGCGGGCGGCACGGCGGAGCTGTCGGGCTACAATGCGACCCTGCGTCCCGGCCGGCGGGCGACGCTGGAGCACTCGGTGGGCAGCCTGTTCGCGGGCGCCTGCGACTTCTCCAAGGCGACGTTCTGGACCGGCCTGCGGCCGAACACGCCCGACGGAACGCCGATCATCGGCAATGCGGGGCGCTACGACAATCTCTGGCTCAACACCGGCCATGGCACCTTGGGATGGACGATGTCGTGCGGCTCGGGCCGGCTGATCAGTGACCTGATCTCCGGACGGCGCCCCAACATCGAGTATGAGGATCTGTCGATCGAACGTTACGCAGCTTAGCGGTTTCCAAAGGCCAGCCCTTGGCGGGGTTTGGGGCGGAACCCCTTCTACCCCTGATCCAACGCTGAAAGGACCAGGTCGAACAACTCGGTCGCCCGATTGGTGCAGCCGAAGGCGCCCCGGAGTTTGGCATCCGCCACGTGGTCAGGCCGGCGGGAACTGGCGTAGATGATGAACGGCGTCCTGTTCCCGGCCGCCTTCAGGCCGTCGAGCAGCGTGTAGCCGGCACGCTGGTCGTCCTGGCGCGCCATGTCGGAGATGATGACGTCGAAACGGTGCGCGGCCGCCTGGGCGAGCGCGTCGTCGGTGTTGGTCGAGAGAAAGACGCGGACGCCGAAGGCTTCGAGCGCCTGACGCTCGTTGACGTCATTGGCTGGCTCGTCGTCTACCCAGAGGATGCGCGCGTCGGCGATGCGGCGGATCGCGTCCTGGCTCAGGTCGCCGATGGTGCGCACCGCCTGGCGGGCGGCGTTGGCGGTGGCGTGCGGAGTTCCGTCCTCGGCCGGCCAGGAGACGGAGGCGGCGGCCAGCGCAGCCGCGGCCTGGCTGCGACGTGTGGCGGTCGCCTCGAAGCCGCCGCCGCGAAGCGTGATGGCGCCGAGATGCGACAGGAAGTCGCGGATTTCCGGGTTGAAGCGGACCAGGACATAGACGATCAGGCAGGGCCAGATCAGGACGGAGATCAATTGCGAGATCGCGGCGGTGACCGCGGCGAGGGCGGCGGCGTGCATGCGGCGAAAGACTCCTGGTCGAGATCTAGGCGGGGAGAGGTCGCGGCGCCGGGCGGCTCAGGATCCAGAGCAGAATGAGGATGGCCGGCAGGCAGGATGCGGCGGCGAACAGGAAGTAGCCGACCCAGCCAAGATGGGAGGCAATCAGGCCGGACGTGCCGGCCAGCGTCCGCCAGGCAACCGCGGCGAGAGCGGAAAGCAGCGCATATTGGGTTGCCGTGTAGGCGGTCGAGCAGAGGGCGGAGAGGTAGGCGAGGAAGGCAGCGCTCGCCATGCCTTCGGCGAAGGCCTCAAGGCAGACCTTGCCGACCAGGATGGCGCGGTCGGCGCCGGTTTCCGCAAGCACCAGGTAAAGCAACAGCGAACTCGTCTGGATCAGTGCGCAGACCAGGACTGCATGGCTCGCGCCGAGACGGCGAACCAGCACGCCGCCGACCGCAACGCCGATGGCGCCCCCGGCGATCATCGGCATGCTGCTCGCGAGCACGATCGCCGACCGGTCGAAACCGAGGGAGCGATAGAAGGGAGCGGCCAGCGTGTCGGCAAACGCGGTCCCGAGATTGAACAGCAGCACGAATGCCAGCATAGGAACGGCACCAGGACGGCGCAGAAGATCGGCGAGAGGCTCGAGGATCGCCGCTCTCGGCCCATGCGAGGCCGTCTTTCCGGTGCTCGCGGGCTCTCGCGCCAGCAGCGTGGGAATGACGCCGCAGAGAGCCAGGCCTGCCATCACCGCATAGGCGTGGTGCCAGCCGAGATGGATCGACAGCCAGATCGTTCCCGATTGGGACACGAAGATGGCGATGCGGTAGCCCCAGACATAGAGCGCGAGGGCTTCGCCCTGCTGTCGGGCGGGAAAGGTCTCGATCCGCCAGGCGTCGATGACGATGTCCTGGCTGGACGAGAGGAAAGCGACCGCGGTCGCGACGGTGGCAAGCCACGCAAGGGCGTGCGGCGGATCGAACTGGCCGACGCCAAAGATCGCGAGCGCCAGCAGGGGCTGGACGATGAGCAGCCAGCCTCGCCGGCGTCCACCGGGCGGGGTGATCCGGTCGGCCAGCGGGGCCCACAACGGCTTGAGGATATAGGGCAGCCCGATCAGGGCGGTGGCTCCGATGGCGCGCAACGACACCCGGCTTTCGGACAGCCATTGCTGGAGCGTGAAATTGGTCAGGAACAGGGGTAGTCCGGAGGCGAAGCCGAACAGCAGCATCAGGGCAAACTCGGCCCTGCCGGCGGTTCGGCGGTCCGGACTTGCCGAACCTTCCGGGGGCGCGGTGATCAGCCCGAGATCGAAGGGAGCCGCGGATTCACGGCTGCCCGATCAGGCGGCCTGGGTCTCGGCACGGCGGTCCGCCCGCTTGCGCTCGTTCGGGTCGAGATGGCGCTTGCGCAACCGGATCGCGTTGGGTGTCACCTCGACGAGTTCGTCGTCCTCGATGTAGGCAATCGCCTGCTCCAGGCTCATCCGGCGCGGCGGCACCAGCAGCAGCGCCTCGTCCTTGCCGGCGGCGCGTATGTTGGTGAGCTTCTTTTCCCTGACCGGATTGACGTCGAGGTCGTTGGCACGGCTGTGCTCGCCGAGGATCATGCCGACATAGACCTTTTCGCCGGGATCGACGAACAGGGTGCCGCGCTCCTGGAGCGAGAACAGGGCATACTGGACCGCCTCGCCGTTTTCGGAACTGATGAGCGATCCGTTGCGCCTGCCCTCGATCAGGCCCGCCCAGGGCTGATATCCGGCGAACAGGCGGTTCATCACGCCGGTGCCACGCGTGTCGGTGAGGAACTCGCCATGGTAGCCGATCAGGCCGCGCGACGGGATGATGAACGTGAGGCGAAGCTTGCCGCCCCCCGACGGGCGCATGTCCTGCAACTGGCCGCGGCGCATGCTCATCTTTTCGACGACAACGCCGGAATAGGGCTCGTCGACGTCGACGAGAACCTCCTCGAACGGTTCCTCGCGGTCGCCCGCCTCGTTGGTCCGGGTCAGGACGCGTGGACGACCGATCGTGAGCTCGAAACCCTCGCGACGCATGGTCTCGATCAGCACGCCCAACTGCAGTTCGCCGCGGCCGGCGACCTCGAAGGCCTCACTCTCCTGGCTCTCGGTGATCTTGATGGCGACGTTGCCCTCGACCTCGCGGAACAGGCGGTCGCGTATCTGGCGTGACGTCACCTTCTTGCCGATGCGGCCGCCGAGCGGACCGTCGTTGATGCGGAACGTCATTGCGAGCGTGGGAGGATCGACGGGGGTGGCGGGAAGCGGACCGGCGAGGTCGGGAGCGCCGATGGTGTCCGGGATGGTCGCGTCGGTCAGGCCGGCAACCGCGATGATGTCGCCGGCCTGGACCTCTTCGACGGTGACCCGATCGAGGCCACGGAAGGTCATCAGCTTGGTCAGACGGCCGGTCTCGACCGTCGAGCCGTCGGAGCGGAGCACGCGGACCGGCATGTTCAGACGCGCCCTGCCCTGCTCGACGCGGCCGGTCAGCACACGGCCGAGAAAGTTGTCGTAGTCGAGGATGGAGGCGATCATCGCGAACGGGGCGTCGTCGTCGACGGTCGGCGCCGGGACATGGCGCAGGACGAGGTCGAACATCGGCGCCAGATCGCGCCGGGCGCCTTCGAGAACCTCGTCGGCCCAGCCCTGGCGGCCGGACGCATAGAGCATCGGAAAGTCGAGCTGCTCGTCCGACGCGCCCAGGGCGGCGAAGAGGTCGAAGATTTCGGTGTGCACTTCGTCGGGACGAGCGTCCTGGCGGTCGACCTTGTTGACGACGACGATCGGGCGAAGCCCGCGCGCGAGCGCCTTGCCGACGACGAACTTGGTCTGCGGCAGCACGCCTTCGGCCGCGTCGACGAGCACGATCGCGCCGTCGACCATGTTGAGGATGCGCTCGACTTCGCCGCCGAAATCCGCATGGCCAGGCGTGTCGACGATGTTCAGCCGCGTGTTCTTCCACTCGACGCTGGTGCATTTGGCAAGGATGGTGATGCCGCGCTCGCGCTCGAGATCGTTGCGGTCCATCGCACGTTCCGCCACTTGCTGGTGCTCGCGGAAGGTGCCCGACTGTCGCAGGAGCTGGTCGACCAGCGTCGTCTTGCCATGGTCGACGTGGGCGATGATGGCGATGTTGCGGATGTTCATGGGCGCCTAGATAGCGATGGCGCGGCGAACTTGCGAGGAAAAGGAAGGCCGGGGCTTCGGGGCGTCAAGCCCTGGGCGTGACGCTTCCGGCTTCCGGCCGAGCGCCGATATGAGAAATGATCCCGGCGGCGGCGACGCTGGCCATGCGGCCGGCCTCGTGGAGGGGTAACTTTCGGATCAGGGCGGCAAGGAAGCCGGCAGCGTAGGCGTCCCCCGCACCCGTGGTGTCGACCACCCTCGTGGGCTCGGCCGCGATTTCAATGCGCTGCGCGCCGCTTACGATCAGGCTGCCGGCCGCCCCTTTCGTGATGACGCCGAGCTCGACGTCCCTGGCGAGATGGTCGGCGCAGGCGCCGGTGTCGTCGTTCTCGTAAAGCGAGTGGGCTTCGGCCTCGTTGGCGAACACGATATCGGCGTGGTCGCCGATGAAGCTGCGGAACGCGTCGCGGTGACGATCGACGCAGAATGCGTCCGACAGCGAGATCGCGACTCGTTGGCCCGCCGCGGCGGCCTTGCGGAACGCCGCCTGCGCTGACGGCGGGTCGAACAGGTAGCCCTCCAGGTAGAGAATGGAGGCTTCGGTTATTCGTTCCGGGTCGATGTCGGCCGGCGAGAGGGAGGTTGCGGCGCCCAGGAAGGTATTCATCGTGCGCTGGCCGTCGGGAGTGACGACGATCAGGCAGCGGCCAGTCGGCGCGTCGACGGCGAACGGCTTGGGGGAGAAGGTGACGCCGGCCTCGGTGATATCGCGGACGAAATCGTGGCCGAGCGGATCGTCGGCGATCTTGCCGAGATAGGCGACGCGGGCGCCAAGCGTGGAGGCGACGACGCAGGTGTTGGCGGCCGAGCCGCCGCTGCGGCGCACCGGCCGCAACGGAACCAGCGCTTCGGTCAGACGGTGCGCGCGGTCATCGTCGATGAGCGCCATGCTGCCGGGCGTCATGGCCCAAGTCTCAAGAAATTCCGGGGCAGCTTGGGCGATGACGTCGACGATGGCATTGCCGATGCCGAAGATGTCGATCTGACCTGCCACGTTTGTCTTCCTCGCCGTTCGAGGCTGCGCGCATAGGCCGATCCGGCTGGCAGCGCAACGAGCCGCTGCCCGGCCGTTTCGCTGCCGGAGAAGCGAACGTCATCACGTGCTTGTTCGCCTTTCATCGAGCGTGTAAGGCGGTTCGAACGCCCGGGCCGAATCCGGTCGGCTGATAGTCTCGCCAGAGGGGATTTCCCTTGTTCAAACGACGCAAGCCCGATGAGGCTGCCCCGAGCCAAAACGTCTCCGGATCGGCGAAATCGACGCTGACGACCCCTCCTCCGCCCGCCC
>CAXTSH010000059.1:18727-21392 GCA_964246925.1 uncultured Acetobacteraceae bacterium | reverse complement strand
TCCGGCTGTCAGCTACGTGTCCACGAAGCAATCCGGACTTACAGGGGTTTGGGGCGGAGCCCCATGACTTGCTCAGAAGAACCGAATCTCGCCGCGCAGGACCGCGAGGCTGACCGCCGCAATCATCACTACGCCGCGTACCTCGTTCTGCAGGTAGAACGGCGCGCCGAGCAGGTTCAGCCCGTTGTCGAGCATGCCGATGATCACCACGCCCACCAGGGTTCCCTCGATCGTCGCCCGTCCGGGCTTGAACGCGGTCATGCCAAGGAACACCGCGGTCAGGCTGTCCATCAGGTAGGCCGATCCGGCACCTGGCTGACCCGTCCCGAGCCGCGCGGTCAGCATCACGCCGCCCATCGCTGCCCCGAAGCCGGACAGGGCGAGTGCCACCATCCGGCACCGGTCGACCGCGATCCCCGAAAGCCGTGCCGCCTGGATGTTGGCGCCCGTCGCCACGACCCCGCGGCCGAGACGCGTCCGGTTCACCAGCACATAGAACACCGCGACCACGACAAGCGCGATCACGATCGGAACCGGCACGACGCCGAACAGCAACCCGCTCGCAATGTAGTAGAAGCTGTCCGGCATCGACGCGTAGATCGAATCGCCGCCCGTGTAGGCGTAATTCAATCCGAGCGCGATCGGTCCCATCGCCAGCGTCGCGATCAGTGAGGGAATACGCAGCCGCGTCACCAGCAACCCGTTGACCAGCCCGATCACCACGCCTGCCAGCATCGGCAACATCACCGCGACCGCCACCGGAAGCCGCGACCAGACCAGCAGCCCTGCGGTCAGCACGCCGGACAGCCCGGCGACCTCGCCGACCGACAGGTCGAACTCGCCGCTTGCCACCGCCACCGTCAGGCCCGACGAAATCACCATCAGCACCGAGATCTGCACCAGGATGTTGCTGATGTTGTTGAGCGATACGAACCGGCGGCTGCAGACAGCGAACACCACGAAGATCAGCAGCGCGGCGCCCACCGTGCCGTAGCGCGACAGAAGCGAGGCCCGCCCTAGCCGGGGCCCGCGCGCCGCGGTCTTCGGGCTCGTGCTGGCTGCATCACGGGCGGCGGTTTCGGCGAGCGCCATTCAACTCACTTCCAGCAGCAGCCGGTCTTCCGAGAACTCGTCGCGCGCCAGGCAGCGCCCCAGCGTGTGATCGGAGATGCAGTAGATCCGGTCGCACAGCGTGATCAGCTCGGCAAATTCCGCGCTGCTGACCAGGATCGACGCGCCACCGCGCGCCATGTCGCGGATCAGGGCGTAGAGTTCGGCCTTGCTGCCGACATCGACGCCTTCGGTCGGGTTGTCGAGCAGGAACAGGGCGGCCCCGTCCTGCGCCTGCTCCATCCGCAGCAGCCAGCGCCCGAACGCAACCTTCTGCTGATTGCCGCCGGAGAGTTGCATGATGTCCTGCCAGCGTCCCGCGCATCTCACATCCAGTCGCGCGATCGTCGCGTCTGCCAGATCCTGCGCTTCCTTGCGACGCACGAAACCGGCCCGGCTGATCCGGCCGAGCGATGCGGTGTGCAGGTTCTCCTCGACCGATAATCCGGGAAACAGCGCCTTTCGGAGCCGCTCGTCCGCGATCAGATAGATGCCGCGCCCGACCGCTTCCTCGACCCGGTGCGGCAATCCCAAGCGCCCGTTGACGAAACAGCCGCCCGCGTCGCCCTCGGGTCGCGACGGCGGCGAGCCCGCCAGGCTCTCGAGCAGACCGGTCTGTCCCGCGCCGAGCACGCCGGCGACGCCGACCACCTCGCCGCGATGCACCGTGAGCTCCGGCACCGCGAGTGCCCCGAACCGCATGTCCCTGATCCGGACGCCGACCGCATCGCGCGTGGCGTGACTGTTCCAGTCGGTGTCGTCGATGGTGCGCCCGACCATCATCCGGACCAGCGCGGGCGGGGTCAGCATCGCCACCGGTCCGTCATGGACCTTGCGTCCGTCCTTGAGCACCGCGACCCGGTCGCAATGCGCAAACACCTCGCCCAGATGATGCGAGATGAAGATGATCCCGATCCCCGTCTTCTTGAGATCCGCCAGAAACGCGAACAGCCGCCGCGTTTCGTTCAGCGTCAGGGACGCTGTCGGCTCGTCCAGGATCAGGATCCTCGGCTCGGCCACCAGTGCCTTGAGGATGTCGAGGATCTTGTTCTCGCCAAGCGACAGGCCGGCGCACTCGCGCGAGAGGTCGATCTCCACACCGAACCGCGACGCCAACCGGCGTGCGTCTTCCATCAACGCCCGATTGCGTATCAGTCCGCTCCCGAGAGGCTCCCGGCCGAGCATGATGTTTTCCGCCGCCGTCAGTTGCGGAATGATTGCGAGATGCTGATGGGCGACCGCTATCCCCGAAGCGAGCGCATCGCGCACGTTTCGAAATCTTCTCGCCACGCCACCGACGACCAGCTCGCCGCGGTCGTGACCTTGCGCGCCACAGATGATCTTGATCAGCGTCGACTTGCCGGCGCCGTTCGCGCCGACCAGTCCCAGCATCTCACCCGCGTGCAGATCGAGATCGACATCGACCAATGCCGCGGTGCCTGCAAAGGATTTGCCAATTCCCGACGCGCGGAGCAGCGGGGGGGGGGGGGGGGGGGGGGGGGGGGGCGGGGGGGCCCCCCCCCCCCCCCCCCCCCCCCCCCCCCCCCCCCCCCCC
>CAXTSH010000059.1:0-18717 GCA_964246925.1 uncultured Acetobacteraceae bacterium | reverse complement strand
CCCACTTCCACCAATGCCGGGGTGCGTCCAACGTTTTTGCAAATCCCCGCGGCGGGGCGCCGGGGGGGGGCGGGGGATACCCCGGCCGCGCCCGAACTCACGAACGCATCCCAGCCAGCGCCCGATCGCGATAGACGTAATAGAGGTCGGTCGCGTCCCAGGTCGGCTTGCCCGGCGCCGGCAGATTGACGCCTTTGACCAGCAGCGGGGCAGGGAACTCCACCGACGGGACCGGCACGACTTCCTTGCTGTCGCGCCCATGCCCGACGATCTCGTTGATCAGCCATCCCGTATAGGCGCCCCAGACCTCGAACGCCTGTGCGACCGTCGCCACCTCGGGATAGTCGGGCTGCCGCATGCGGTCGACCGCCGTCGGATGCCCGTCGGCGCCGACGATGAAGATCCGGTCCTGCAGCTTGTGCGCAATGACCACTTCGGCCGCTGCCATCGCCGGCTCGTCCCATGGACACCAGATTGCGTCGAGGCTGTCGCCATAGCGCGCCAGCCAGTCATTGACCGTGTTCTGCGTCGTTTCGTAGAACCCGCTGTACTGAATGACGCGCTCCGCCTCGAGCGTGATCCAGTCGTTCTCGGTCAGCACCGTCTTCATCACCTTGCCGCGCTTGCGGGTGCCGTGATGAAAGTTGGCGATGATGGCGCAGATGTTCGCCTTCGACTTGCCCTGAGAGAGCAGCTTGTCGACCATGAACTGCGAGGTCTGCGATCCCATCGCGTAGTTGTTGCTGGTGATGTCGGCGATCGCCGGCACCTGATAACCCGAGTCGAGACTGAAGAAGGGGATTTTCGCGCGCGCCAGATCCGTCAATGCGCTGTGCGCCGCGGTCAAGGTCCCGTACATCACCAGGATCGCGTCGGCCTTGCCGGTGATCGCATCCTCGATCTGGCTGACCAGCGCGCCCGGATCGCCCTTCGCGTCGGTGAGCTGGACGTGCCATTTCCCGTCCAGTCCCGTCGTCTTCAGCCATTGCTGCAAACCTGCCCAGGATCGCTGGTCTGACTGCGCCGCCATCTGCTGCGCGATCACCGCGACACTGACCGGTTTCGCAGCCTGCGCCCTTGCCGGTCGGCTTCCCAAGGCGAACTGCGCCAACTGCGCGCCGCCGACCGCCAGGCCGAGACCGCCGAGCACTCCTCGCCTTGTCGGCCCTTCCAACCCTTCTGAGTTCCTGTCCATGGTTTTCTCCTCCTTCCAAGCCGGTTGTCCCAGTCTTCAGTCCTGATCACTCCAGTCGAACAAAGCCGCGACCTCCTGCGGCTGGTCCCAGTGCGGCATGTGGCCCGCGTTGGCCACCAGGTGGATTGCCGTCCTGCTCGGTGCCTGGAGCACGTGGCGCCAGGGAATGATGCGGTCTTCAAGCCCCCACACGATCCGCGTCGGCATCGGCAGCGCGCCGAGATCGGCAACGATGTCGAGCGCCTGGCGACCTTCCGAAACCATCGACGCTGCCAGCGCTGCCAGGCGTCCCTGGCCGAGCGTCTTGACCATCGCCGTCATCTGCGCCGGAGACAGTGCAGGCGGCCGAACCGCCAGCCGGCGCAGCAGGTGGGCGAGCACTCCCGTCTGCCGGACGCTCGCCATGCCGCCGACAAAATCGGCGTCGATCTCGGTGCCCAGACCCGCCGGCGCGATCAGCGTCAGCCGCCGGACGCGCGGAACCGCGAGTGCCACGGCGACGGCGACCGCGCCACCGAGCGAATGCCCGACCAGCTCGAATGCGCCGTCGACGGAATCTGCGAACCCGACCGCCGCCTCGACCAGACCCGCGAGATCGACAGCATCGCGCTCCGTCGCGCCGTGACCCGCGAGATCGGGTGCGATCGTCCGCCAACCCCTGCGTGACAATCCCGCCGCGAGCCCCGCCCATGTCTGAGCGTCGCCGCCGAAGCCATGCAGGAGCACGATCGTTCCACGACAGGCACCGTTCGGCTGCCACTCGCGCGACGCCAGCGCTTCGTCCGCTGCCGACCGGCCGCCGGCCGTCCTCTGCACGTCCCGCGCCTCGATACGTCCGCGACGTCCCGTGCCTTCCACATCGCCGAGCGACAAGCCGTTCTGCCGCGCGATCCGGCGTGCCACCGGCGTCGCGCGTTGCCGCTCCGACGAGACCGTGCCGACCGGCCCCAACGGGTCCACCGCCTCAACGGGCTGCGTGTCCCGTGATTTCCCCGCGGCCAGGACCTCGCCCTCGTTCTCGAAACGGCAGAGTGGTGCTCCAACATCGACATCCGACCCGACATCGGCAAGGATCTCCACCAGCCTGCCGTCGGTCAGCGCCGGAAGCTCGACGACCGTCTTGTCGCTCTCGATCTCGACGATCGTTTCGCCGCGTTTGAACAGATCGCCCGGCCGCTTGAGCCAACCGGCGATGCGTCCGGTCTCCATCGTCTCGCCCAGTCGCGGCAGTGCCAACATCTCGATGCTCATCCGAGCATCCTCTCGACCGTCTCCACCATCAACGCGCTGCTTGGAATGCTCAGCGCTTCGAGTGCCGGCGAGACCGGAATCGGCACGTCCTCCCCCGCGAGACGCACGACCGGGTCTTGAAGATAGTCGAAGCACTCCTCGCCGATCCTGGCCGAGAGCTCGGCCGCGACACCGGCGGTGAGGCTGCCCTCGCTGACCACCACTGCACGGCCGGTCCGCTCGACCGATCCTGCCACCGTTTCCATGTCGAGCGGGTTGAGCGTGCGAAGATCGATGATCTCCGCCGAGATGCCCCGCTTGGCCAACGCGTCCGCGGCGTCGAGCGCATAATGCACCATGCGTGAATAGGTGACGATGGTGACGTCGTCACCCTCTCGGCGGATGGCGGCCTTCCCCCACGCAGCGACCGGACGTTCCAGATCAGCCTCCTCCTTTCGCGTGTAGAGCGCCTTGTGCTCGATCAGCACTACCGGATCGGGCAGCGTCAGGCTGTGGCGCAGAAGGTGATAGGCGTCCGAAGCGGTGGCCGGCATCGCCAGGCGCAACCCCGGCGTATGCATCACCCAACCTTCGAGGCTCTGCGAATGCTGCGCGCCCGCCGAGCGTCCGGTGCCGCCCTGCGTGCGCAGGACCATCGGCACGCCGATCTGGCCGCCGAACATGGTCCGGATTTTCGCCGCCTGGTTGGCGAGCTGGTCCATCGCCAAGCCCAGGAAGTCGACATACATCAGCTCGGCCACCGGCCGCAGCCCGGTCATCGCGGCTCCGATCGCAGCACCCACGATCGACGCCTCGCTGATCGGCGTATCGATCAGCCGGCCCGCTCCGAACTCGCCGATCAGATCCTTGGTCACGCCATAGGCGCCGCCGTAAAGTCCGACCTCCTCGCCGATGACGATGATCGTGTCGTCCGCCCGCATCTGTTCCTGCAGGGCCTGGCGCAGCGCGTCGCGATAGGTGATCTCGACCATCAGGCCCTGGCCAGCACGCGCTCGATGCGGACACGAACCGGTTCCGGCTCGCTGTCGCCGAACACGTCGCGAAACATCGCACTCGCTGCGGGTGGTTCCGCTTGCATGGTGAAATCGATCGTCGCGTTCATCTCGTCGGCGATCTCGCGGTCGAGCGCATCGAGTGACGCAGCCTCGGTTCCCCGCTCGATCAGCCCATTGCGAGCCCGCAACACAGGATCGCGCTTGCGGCCGATCTCCTCTTCCTCGGCCGTGCGATAGGGACTCTTGTCCATCCGCCCATGGCCGAAAAAACGGAAGCACGACACCGCCATGAAGCCTGGGCGGCCCGCCCGCGCACCGTCGACCAGCGCCTGTGCGGCGGCCAACACGCCTTCGACGTCTTCGCCATCGACCATGGTGGCGTCGAGACCAAACGCCTCCGCCCGCTTCTCGAACTCGATCGACCGCGTCGCCCGATCGATCCGGGTTCCCATGCCGTACTGGTTGTTGATGCACACGAACACGACCGGAAGGTCCCAAAGCGACGCCATGTTCATGCTTTCGTAGAGCACGCCCTGCTGCATCGCGCCGTCGCCGAAGAAGGCCACCGACACGGCATTCTTGCCAAGGCGCCGGTAGCTGATCCCGGCACCGATGACATGCGGAATGCCGCCGCCAACGATCGCGTTGGCACCCAGATGACCGAGCGCCATGTCGGCGATGTGCATCGAACCACCCTTGCCGCCGCAGTAGCCGACGGCCTTGCCGCCGATCTCCGCCATCATCCGGTTCGGATCGGCGCCGCGCGCGAGGAACACGCCATGTCCACGATGATGCGTGGTGAAGCTGTCCTCCTCGCGCATCGCCGCACACACGCCGGCCGCTGCTCCCTCCTCGCCGATCGACAGGTGCAGCATCGAACCCGCCGACTCGCCCCGGACATACAGCTCAGCCACGCGCTCCTCGAAGCTGCGTATCCGTCGCATGGTCCGGTACAGCGCGAAGAGAGGGGAGTTCGATCGCATCGTCGCTCCTGACCGTACTTGTCGGTGTGACTGGCTGGCGCAGCGCCTTCAGCGCCGGATAGAGCGCGCGGTAGCGCTCATGAAGTTCTCGGTAGACGCTCACGGCGTCTTCACGCGGCTCGATCCGGCGGCCCGGCCTGACCATCGACGCGATCCCGTCGTCGATGCTCGCGAAATGCCCGGTTCCAAATCCGGCCAGGATTGCCGCTCCCAGCGATGGCGCCTCGCTCACCGCAGGCACCCGCACCGGCAGGTTGGCGGTGTCGGCGTGGATCTGCAGCCAGAGCTCCGACGTCGCCGCACCGCCGCCGACCACGATCTCGCGTCCCTCGAACCCGGCCTCGGCCATACGGTCCAGGATCGCGCGCGTGCCCAGGCAGATGCCCTCGATCGTGGCGCGGAAGATGTGCGGCAAACCGTGCGCCAGCGTCAGGCCGATCATCGCGCCGCGCGACAGCGGATCGACATGCGGCGTCCGGTTGCCCTGAAAATGGTCGAGCACCATCAGCCCGTCCGAGCCCGGCGCCAGCCGAGCCGCCTCGACGTTCAGCGCCGGCAGATCGAGCGTTCCGCCGGCCAGCCGGCGCAGCCAGTTGATGATGGAACCGGTCGAGGTCTGGCCGCCCTCGATGATGTGGCGTCCCGGATAGACCGCGTCCGGATAGGTCCCCCACAGACCGCGCGCCGAGAACGCGTGGTCGCTGATCCCGAACTGCAGATGCGACGATCCGGTGATCAACGCGAGCTCGCCCGGTTGCGCCACTCCGAGCCCGATCATCCCGATCAGCGCGTCCGCGCCGCCCTGAACGACCTTCACCGGGCCAGGCAAACCAAGATGCGACGCCGCCTCTCCGGTCAGCGTGCCGATCGTTTCGCCGGGAGCGATGATCTCGGACGGCCATTTGCCGAGCAGAGCCTCGAGCCTCAACGAGGCGAGCAGGCTCTCCGGCCAACCGCCGCGCGCGGTGCTGTAATGCCAGCGTATCGACGCATTGTTCAGGCTTGCGGTCCGCCGTCCGGTCAGGCGAAGATTCATGAAATCCTGATATTCGCAGATCGTGCGGGCCTGCCTGAAGATGTCGGGCTCGTGGCGCGCGATCCACAACGCCTTCGGGATCATCCATTCCGCGGAAACCGGGCCATGTCCGGCACCGTTCGTCGCGAGCGCCCGATCTCCCGTCGCCAGCACCGCATCGGCTTCGCTCGACGCCCGCACATCCATCCAGATGATCGCCGGCCGCAACGGGCGTCCGTGCGCGTCCAGCGCCACCACGCTGCAGCTCGTCGTCGCCAGCGCGATGCCGGCGATCGCCTCAGGCGGAACTTCCGAACCGGCGACCGCCTCTCGAACGGCGGCGCCGATTGCCTGCCACCACGCCTCCGGGTCTTGCTCCGCCCGTGCGCCGGTATCGAAGCGGGTCTCGTAGGCCGCGTCCGCGCTCGCCAGGCATCGGCCGGAGAGGTCGAATATCCGCGCCCGCAGGCTCTCGGTTCCGCCGTCGACGCCGATCACGTGCGTCATTCCGACCCTCCCGTGCCCGGCCTACGCCGATTCAGCCGGCACACATTTGCCGCAACTAGCGACATTCGTGCTCAGACCCGCACGGTTGCTGTTCTCCACGACTTTTGTCAACACTGCCGTATGCGTAAACCGCCCAATCCGTCGCCGATGACGCTGGACCTCGCCCACGAACCCGACGACGCCCTGCTGGTCCGGGCCGCATGGCTCTACTACGTCGCCGGATTGAACCAGGAGGAGACTGCGGCACGGCTCGGTCTGCACCGCACCCGCGTCAACCGCCTGCTGTCGGACGCGCGCGACCGCGGCTTCGTCAGCATCACCATCGAGCACGGTGCCGCCCGCGAACTGGCGACCGAGCAGGCCATCGTCGACGCTTACGGCCTGGATTTCTGCCTCGCGACGCCACCGGTCGGCTTCGACACGCCCTCTTCTGAACTGTCGGTTGCCGAGGCTCAGGGCCTGATCGCCAGGCGCGCCGTAGGCAGCGCCGCGGCCAGTTTCCTCAAGGGCCAGCTCGCCAACGGCCCGATCATTGTCGGCGTCGGGTGGGGCCGAACCATCGAGCAGGTCGCCCTGCAGCTCTCCGGCACCCGCAATCGGGACGCCCGCTTCGTGTCACTCATGGGCTCGCTCACCCGCAACTCGGCCTCCAATCCGTTCGAGGTCGTGCAGGCCTTCGCCGCACGGACCGGCGGCGAAGGCCACTTACTGCCGGTTCCGTTCATCGCCGACAGTGCTGCCGACCGCGACGTGCTGATCTCGCAGCGCAGCGTGGCCGAGCCGCTCAACCTGGCGCGCTCTGCCGATCTCTATCTGATCAGCGTCGGCGAGCTGGGCCCAACCTCGTTTCTCCGTCGCCAGAACATGCTCTCACAGGCTGAGCTCGACAGCGTCCGCGCCCTCGGCGCCGTCTCCGACAGTCTCGGCAGGCTGTTCGACCGCGACGGCCGGCCGGTCGACCACGAGCTCAACCACCGGACCCTTGCGCTCGACATCGAGGCCTTGCGCGGCCGCCGCGTCGTGCTGCTCGGCGCCGGCCTCGAGAAGGTCGTAGCCATCGACTCGCTGCTGCGCACCGGCCTGGTCAGCGCGCTCATCATCGACGGCGACACCGCACGTCGACTTGCGGCTTTGCCCCAACCCCGTCGGGGCGCGCGGCCCCAGACCCGGCAACTATCTAAAGGCGACCGCCTCTAGGCTGCAGCACTCGAGTCCCGCGGTGCCAGCACCCCAAGCACCGCCTCGCGCAATGACGCGAGCTTGCGCTCGTTCGTCACCTTCAGCCCGAACACGTCCTTGACGTAGAATACGTCGACAGCCCGCACCCCGTAGGTGGTGACGTGCGCGGACGCGATCTGCAGCCCTTGCCGGCTGATCGCGTCCGTCACGTCATGCAGCAATCCCGGCCGGTCGCGTCCGTTGACTTCGATGACCGTGTGCGTATTGGACGCCCGGTTGTCGACCACCACGCGCGGCGGCACGTGAATGGCCCGCATCCGCCGTCCGACCACCGTTGACAGGCTCCCGTCGATGGCGGCCGAAAGACCGATCTCGCCCGCCAACGCCTGCTCGATCAGCACCGGCAGCCTGGCCAGCCGGCTCGGCTGGTCGAACGCACCGTCGAAGGCATCCTGCACCCAGAACGTGTCCAGCGCCCGTCCATTGACGAGCGTGTGGATCCGCGCGTCCACGATCGACGCGCCGGCGACCGCCAGCGCCCCCGCGATCTTGCTGAACAGTCCGGCATGGTCGGTCGCATACACCGTGACCTCGGTCACCGCGCGCGCCGGCAACGGCTGTGCCTCCACCGTGAGCGGCGCCGTCGCCCGCTCCGCCTCGCGCACCAGCCTCGCGTGCCGAAGATGCGTCTCCGGATCGAATGCCAGCCAGTAGCTGCCATAGCCGAGACCGAGGAACATCGCCCGGTCGGCCGCACTCCAACCCGCCTCTTCCAGCAGCGTCGACGCCGCCTCCTTGGCGCGCGCCACGCGAACGTCCCGCTCGGTCGTCGCCAGCCCACCCTCCAGCACGTCCGCCACTCGCGTGTACAATTCCGTCAGCAGCGTCGCCTTCCACGCGTTCCACACACGCGGCGAGACTGCTCGCATGTCTGCCACCGTCAGCATCAGCAGCAGCCGAAGCCGCGCCGGTGACTGGATCGTGTCGGCCAGATCGAGGATCGTCTTCGGGTCGTCGATGTCGCGCTTGAACGCCACCGTGCTCAGCAGCAGGTGGTGCAACACCAGCCAGGAGACCGTCTCGGTCTCCTCGGCCGACAATCCGAGATGCGGCCCGAGCGCCTGGGCGATCTCCGCCCCCAGCTCGGAATGGTCGCCGCCACGCCCCTTGGCCACGTCATGCAGCAGCACGGCGACATAGAGCGCACGGCGCGACCGAGGATCGAGAGCGAGATCGGTCGCGAGCTCGCTCGCCACCGGGGTCACGTGGGCGAGCTTGCCCGCCTCGAGCGCGTTGAGCACGCGCACCGCCTCGATCGTGTGCTCGTCGACCGTATACACGTGATACGTGTCGAACTGCATCTGGCCGACGATGCGCGACCAGTCCGCAATCAGCCGCCCGAGCAGTCCCGTCTCGTTGAGCACGCCCAGTTGTCGGGCCCCGTCCGTACGGGGCTGATCGAGCGTCCCGCACAGCAGGTCGAGCAGGCTGGCGTTGGCTGCCGGATCGTCGCGGAGATGCACCGCCCCACGCTCGAAACGGATCATCTGGTGCATGGCCAGCGGGTGCAGCCGCAGCCCGCGTTCACGCGCGAACCGCAGGATCTCCAGCATGGCGGCCGGATCGTCGCCGAACCGCTCAGCCGAGATCGGCACGATATCGCCGTCCAGCAGCGTGAACCCGGCTTGCGTCAGCACCGCATCGGCGACCGCCACCACCGCCGGCGCCCCGCGTGCCGCCCGCATGAGCTGCGGCTCCAGCACGTGCGTCAGCCGCATCACCTCGCGTGCGGTCAGGAAATAGTGCCGCATGAAACGCTCGACCCCGACCTGACGGCCGTGATGGGTGTAGCCCATCCGCGCACCTAGGACGGGCTGCATGTCGAACGTCAACCGCTCCTCTGCGCGGCCGGCGACGTAATGGAGATGGAAGCGGACCGACCACAGGAAATTCCACGACCGCCGGGCATGCCGTGCCTCGGTGTCGGTCAGCAGGCCCGCCCCCGCGTTTGATGCAGCACCTCCTGCGACCAGGTCGCGCATTCGCGTGTTGCCGAACAGGGTATGCGACATCCAGTACAGCGTCTGCATGTCGCGCAGCCCGCCGCGGCCTTCCTTGATGTTGGGTTCGACCAGGAACGCGCTTTCGCCGTAGCGCGCATGCCGTGCGTCGCGCTCCGCCCGCTTGGCGTCAAGGAAGGCTGCCGTCCCGCTCTCGATGGAGGTCAGTACCAGCCGCGCACTCAGCGCCTCGAACAGATCAGCGTCGCCAGCCAGCAGCCGCACGTCGATCAGCGAGGTCCGTATGGTGACGTCGGCCAACGCCTCGGCCGCGCATTGCGCGATCGAGCGGGTCGCATGCCCGACCTTCAGTCCCAGGTCCCACAGGAAGTACAGCATGAACTCGACGACCGGGCGTACCGGCGCACCCGGCGCGTCCGTCGTCAGGAACAGCAGGTCGATATCGCTGAACGGTGCCAGCGTGCCGTGGCCGTAACCGCCTGTCGCCGCCACCGCAACCGTCTCGTGGGCGGCGTCCGGCACCTGCACGCCGATCGTATAGGCGAACAGCGCCCCGATCAGCTCGTCCATCCGTCGCGACAGCGTCTTGGCCGCCTTCGCCCCGGACAGGCGATGTGCCTCGAAGGCCTCGCGTACCTCACCTTGAACCTGCGCGAGATGACGGCGGAACGCCCCGAGCGCATCGTCGCGCGCGACGTCGCCCTCGAGCTGCTCGCGCAGCCTCGAGCAATCGTCGGGCAAGTCAGTGGTAACGTCCACGAAAGCCATCTCAGACAAATTAGGGCGTTCCTTCGGACGCCGACAGCTTATCTTGCGCCGCAACAACAAGTGACCGCAGGCGGTACAGCATTTCGTGCGCCTGCCGTGGCGTCAGCGCATCGGGGTCGGCCGCTGCCAGTGCCTCGCGCACCGGATCGGTCGTCGGCGCCTCGGCCAGCGACGCGAACAGCGGCAGCGCCGGTCCCGCACTTCCATCCGTCCGCCCGCGCTTCTCCAGTTCTCCGAGCAGCCGCGCGGCACGGGCCACCACGTTGCCCGGCACCCCGGCGAGCTTGGCCACCTGGACACCCCAGCTCCTTCCGGCTGCTCCCGGCACCACCTCATGCTGGAACACCACCTCGCCGCGCCATTCCCGCACCCGCATCGTATGCGCGCGCATCTGCGGCAAGCGCTCGGCCAGTTCGGCCAGCTCGTGAAAGTGCGTCGCAAAGATCGTCCGGCAGCGAACCTGCCCGTGCAGCGCCTCCAGCACCGCGGTCGCGATCGCCAGGCCGTCCAGCGTCGACGTTCCCCGCCCGATCTCGTCGACCACGACCAGCGACCGCGGCCCGGCCGCGTGCAGGATGGCGGCGGCCTCGATCATCTCCACCATGAAGGTCGAGCGTCCGCGCGCCAGCTCGTCCGCGGCCCCGACCCGGCTGAACAGCCGGTCGACGAGCCCGATCCGGGCCGAGACCGCCGGCACCGGCAATCCGGCCTGCGCCAGCACCACCGCGAGCGCCGTCTGTCTCAGGAAGGTCGACTTGCCGGCCATGTTCGGACCGGTCAGCAGCATGACCCGTTGCCCCGGCGACAGGTCGAGGTCGTTCGGCATGAACCGCTCGCGCGCGGGCAGTGCCGCCTCCACCACCGGGTGCCGGCATCCGGTCAGGACGAGCGCCGTCCCATCGCTCGAAGCCCTATCTTTCGAAGCCGCTTCGAACAACGCCGGCAGGCACCAGGTGCCCCCCGACGCGAGCGACGCCGCCGACTGCGCCACGTCGAGACAGGCAAGCCGGTCCGCGATCGCCGGCAGCGGTGCGAAGCCGAGCACCTCATCGCTCAGCGACGCCAGCAGTGCCCGCTCGCGTCGGGCGGCCTCTTCGCCCGCCTCCGTGATCCGGCGATCCAGCTCGGCGAGTTCGCCCGAGACGAACCGCGCCCCGTTCGCCATGCCCTGGCGCAACGACAGCTCAGGCCGCGCTCGCATCCCTTCGACCGCCGCCTGCGGCACTTCGATCACGAAGCCGAGCTGCGCGTGGTGTCTGATCTTGAGCGCCGGCACGCCGTAGCGCGCGGCGAGCGCGCCCTGCATTGCGGCGACCGCCTGCCGGCTGTCGCGCGCCAGCGCTCGCGCGGCATCGAGGGCCGCATCGACACCCTCAGCGATCACACCGCCTTCCTCGACCCGCGCCGGCAGCCCCGCCGCCAGCATCGAGGCGAGCCGAACCCGCAGCGTCTCGCCCGAGAGGAGCAGCTCAACCTGCTCACGGAGCGGCGAGGAAGCACCCTCCAGCGCCCGTGCGGCCGCAACCCCCGCGGCCAGCGCATCCCTGACCGCGCCGAGGTCGCGCGGCGAACCGCGTCCGATCGAGAGCCGCCCGAGTGCGCGCAGTGCGTCCGGTGCACCGCGCAAAGCCGCCCGCAGCGAGCCTGCCCGCACCGGCTCGTCCCGCAAAACCGCCCACTCCGCCTGCCGTCCCCGCAGTGCCGCCAGATCATCGAGCGGCGAGACCAGGCGCGCTGCCAGCAGCCGCTCGCCTTGCGGTGTCACCGTGCGCGACACGGCGGCGAGCAGCGTATGCGTCTCGCCGCCGTCCCGCTCGCGCACGATCTCAAGGCTCGCCCGCGTCGCCGCGTCGATCCCGAGAAAGCCCTGCCGGGCACGGGCCACGGGTGCGGCAAGCCGCGGCAGCTTTCCCGCCCCCGCCGCCCGCGCGTAGTCGAGTGCCATGGCGAGCGCCATCGCCTCCGCGTCGGAAAACGTCCCGAACGCATCCAGACTGGCCGCCCCGAACGCGGCCGCGGCTCGCGTCCGCGCCGCCAGCGGCGGCGGCGCCAACCGTCCAGGCGCCAGCCGGGACGTGAAGCGTCCCAGCCCGACTCCCTCCGGAGCCAGGATTTCCGCCGGATCCACCCGCGCCAGCAGCTCTGCCAGCCCGTCGCGTGCGACCCGCTCGGTCTCGATGGTGCCAGCCGCCAGGTCGGCGACCGCGACGCCCAGCCACGCCGCCTCGACGCCCGTGTCCGAGGCGATCGCCAGCAACAGGCTTGGCCGCCCCGCCTCCAGCAGCGACTCCTCGGTCAGCGTCCCCGGCGTGACCAGCCGGACCACCTCGCGCCTGAGCGGCGCGCCCCCGGATCGCCTCGCGCCCCCTTCCGAAGGCCCCTTCTCCATCTGCTCGACGATCGCGACCCGGTAGCCGCGCCGGATCAGCCTGCCGAGATAGGCATCTGCGGAGGCGATCGGCACCCCGCACATCCGGATCGGCTGGCCCGCATGCGTGCCCCGAGCCGTCAGCGCGATCGACAGCGCCGAGGCCGCCGCCTCGGCGTCCTCAAAGAACAGCTCATAGAAGTCGCCCATCCGGAAGAACGCCAGCGCATCCGGGTGCGCCTCCTTGACCGTGAACCACTGCGCCATCGCGGGCGAGGCGCCATCTGCCGTCTGCCGCATCGTCATCGCACAACGACTACCGCAAGCCGGCTCTCCGGTCCCGCGCTCAAAATCCGTCAGAAGGAAACAATTTCCTGACCGATCGGACAAAGTAATGCTTCTTGTGACTGTTCCGTAACCAGTTCGCCGTGCTTCTGATCCGTCAGTCCCGGTCCGGAGCCGTCACATGCCGTCGCGCGCCATCGCCATCGCCGCCGCCACCATCCTTGCCGCGTCCCTGCCCGCCCGGGCCGCGACCCCGATGTTCGGCGTCAACCTGTCCGGCCTCGAAATGGGACACGGCCTGACCGAGGCCGGTCAGTGGACCGTTCCCGATCCCACCGGAATGCTCAGCCAGCGCGTCGAGATCATACGCCTGCCCTTCAAGCTCGAGCGGCTGCAACCGACCGCACTTGGCGCCCTGGATCCGAACTATCTCGGCGACCTCACATCAATCATGGCCGAGAACGAAGCTGCCAAGGCGATGACCGTGCTCGATCCGCACAATGACGGCTACATCTGGACCGACAGCACTGCCAGTTCACAGGCGATCGGCATCGTCCCGGAGGCGACGAGCGACTATCTCGACGTCATGACCAAGCTTGCCACCGCCGTCCGCGGCAAACCGCTGGTCGCCATCGGCCTGATGAACGAGCCGCACACCCAGACCTGCCCTCAGCTGCTCCCCGTCTGGCAGCAGGCGATCACCAACATGCGCGCAGCCGGCTTCACCGGCGTCATCACCGTCCCGGCCACCGACTGGCAGCACGCCGACAATTTCGTCGCCAGCGGCTGCGCCGCCCTGTTCGCCACGCTGACCGACCCGCAGAACGATCTCGTCTTCGAGGTGCACAATTATCTCGATCCCGGCCAGAGCGGACAATACCTCTATCCGGTCGCCGCTCCGAACGTCGGCGCCGTCCAGCTCGCCCCCGCCATCGCCTGGGCTCGCCAGACCGGTCAGCGCCTGTTCGTGGGCGAGACCGGGACGCCGGGTGACCCCACCAGCCTTGCCGCACTCGGCGACGAACTGACCACCATCAACGACGCGCCCGACGTGTTCTGGGGCGTCACCATGTGGGGGGCCGGCCCCTGGTGGCCGGTCACCTACAACCTACGTCTCGATCCGGTGAACGGGGTGCCGGAACCACAGATGACGCTGCTCGGAGAGTACCTGACCGACCCATCGGCCGTCGTCCTCTATCTCGCCGAGGATGCCTATGCCGGCGACGCTCAGTATGCGCTCACGTTGGATGGCACGATGCTGGCTGGCCCACGCACCGAGACCACCACCCGTTTTTCCGGCCAGACCGACGCGGTCACCATTCCGGGTCCGTTCAGCTCCGGACAGCATCAGTTGACAGTCACCTTCCTCAACGACGCCTATGGCGGCAGCCCGTCGACCGACCGCAACCTCTATCTGGTCGGCGCCACATTCGACGGCGCGGCGCTGCCCACCTCATTCGTCGCGATGGGTGCCACGGGTTCGTCCGCAACCGTCACCTTTACCAGCCCGTAGACGCCATCAACGGCTCGCAAAGACAGCAGTGCAAGGGGCTTTGCCCCTTGACCCCACCAAACGCTGGGCGTTTGGATCCCGGTCTTGTCACCCCGGCGGCGCTTGGCGCAGTGCGCCGATGATCGACCGCAACGCCATTGCCGCGATCGTGGGCGCGGGCGGCGGCATCGGAAGCGCCCTGGTGCAGGCCTGCAGGGATGCCGGCTTTGCGCGCGTCGCCACCTTCTCCCGCCATCCCGGCCCGGATGATTTCGGTCTCGACCTGGAGCACGAACCGTCCATCGCCCAAGCTGCCGCTTCCCTGGCAGGCGCTACACCTCGCCTCGTCGTCGTCGCGACTGGCCTGCTGCACGCTCCGGGCATCAAACCGGAAAAGACTTACCGCGCGCTGGACCCCGACGTTCTCGCCACGCTGTTCCGGATCAACACCATCGGCCCGGCCCTGGTCGCCAAGCATTTTCTCCCCGCGCTCGCTTCGCCAGGCCTGGCCGTCTTCGCCGTCCTGTCCGCTCGCGTCGGCAGCATCTCCGACAACCGCCTAGGCGGCTGGCACGGTTATCGTGCGTCCAAGGCCGCGTTGAACATGATCGTGCGCAATCTCGCCATCGAGGTCGCCCGTACCCGCCCCGACCAGGTCTGCGTCGCCCTCCACCCCGGAACCGTCTCGACCCGGCTCAGCGCCCCCTTCGCCCCGAGAAAGCTCATCCCCCCGCTCGAGAGTGCCCGAAACCTCCTGGCTGTCCTCGACGGCCTCACGCCGGACATGAGCGGCCGCTGTCTCGCATTCGACGGTTCCGAGGTCCCGCCCTGAAGACGGTGCTGCCTTTCGGCACCCGATTGCCCGTCACCGGCCTCCGGAGCACGCGCGAACGACTTCGCGCGACGCTTCAAGTTCACGACAGACCTGGTTCCGTCCCAGTCGCTTCGCCTCATACAGAGCCGCATCGGCTCGCTCCACCAATGCCGCCGCGTCGTCGTCCGATCGAGCCTGGGCGACGCCGACGGATGCCGTCACGCGGCCTAGGTCCAGTCCCGATGCTTTGCCGACCAGACGCTTCCGACTCAGCTTCTCGACGATGTCGCTACCGACTCTGACCGCCGCCGAGCAGTCTGCGCCACTCAGCAGAATGGCAAATTCCTCCCCGCCATAGCGCGCCACCGTGTCGCGCCCTTTGACATTCTCCGTCAGCAGACGTCCCACCATCCTGAGAACCAGGTCGCCTGCCTTGTGTCCAAAGCTGTCGTTGAACGACTTGAAATTATCGACGTCCAGCATGAGGACGGACAACACCGCTCCGTCAGTCCGTGCTTGACCGATCGCCCGCCTGAGCTTGATGTCGAATGCACGCCGGTTGGCCACCCCGGTCAGCGAATCGGTGCTGGCCTCCTGCCTGACGTCGGTCAGTGACTGTCGAAGTTTTCCGATACGCGCTGTCGACGCCGTGAGCTGCCGCTCCAGCACCCGGTTGCGTTCACCCGCCTCGATCGTCTCGGCCGTCAGGAACGTGACGGCATCGACCAGGCTCTCGATTGTCCGCGACTGGCTGAGATGCCGCGCACCCCGCTCCAGCGCATCGCCATATCGCTTGACAGCCTCATGACCTTTCGAGACCTGCTCGCTCAGAGCCTCCGCGGCCTCGTGCAGCTCGTCGGCCGTGGCGCTGGCGCTCTCCATCGTTTCGGCCGCCGAGCTGAACTCTGCGATCATCGCATCCAGGTCGGCCCGGTCCACGCCGCGCTTCTCGGCCAGCAGCTTGCCCATGCGCACGGACAGTTCCTGGTGCTGGCCGGTCCGGTAGTTGAACCACAGTTCGTAGTAGCAGGGTATCGGGGGCACGCCGAAGCGGCGCATCTCCGCCAGCACCGTCGAGCCCAATGCGAAGGCAAAACGTCCGTCGACCGGCATCTCCGGGGCTGGCAAGTTTGGCATGTCGGCTCTGGCGTTCCCGAACGTTCCTGACCCGCTCACTATCGGCCCCGACCAGTTCCCGTTCCCTTAACGCGGACGTGATTTTTCTCGCAATCGTTTCTAAACCTTTTTCCTCTCACATGGGATGATGTTCAACGCCGTTCGCAAGCGACTCACCCCGGTCGGCCATCGTCCGGCTAAAACGACGTTGTCGTTGTCCGTGCTCTTCGTCGCCTGCATGTTGAGCTTCTTCGGCTGGCTCGGTGCCACCGGCGCCGACCTGAGACACCAGATCCGGGTTGAGACCAAGCGCGCAGTGCGGATGGCAGAGCTGCGCGGAACGATCAGCTACCTCAATGAATGGCTCACCATGTCGGCTCGCCTGGCGGCGCTGACCGGAGAACAACGCTGGGTGGACCGCTACAATGAGGTCGGTCCCCAGCTCGGCGCTGCCATCGACGAGGCCGTCCGTCTCGCAACACCGGAGGTGAGCAAGGCGCTGCGCAGCACGACCGACGAAGCCAACGGCGACCTCGTCAAGATGGAGCGCGCGGCTCTCGCACTCGCTGCGTCCGGCGACCGCGAGCAAGCCACGGCCCTGCTCGACAGTTCGGATTTCGACTACCTGCAGCAGACGTACGATACTGGCCTTGAAGCGTTCGGCCAGGACCTTCTGACACTTGCCGCCGACCGTACCACGCGCCTGAACGATCGCGCCTGGACCGAAACGGTCGGACTGGCGATCAGCGCGATTTTCGTCGTTGCCACCGGTCTCGCCTTGCTGACGCGATCCAGACTCCGCGCGGCGCGGGCGCGCGCCGATGCCGAGGCGCGTACCGACGCGCTGACCGGGCTGCCCAACCGACGCGATCTGCGCGACCGCCTCGGCGACCTGCTCGCCAGGTCGGCGCGCGAGGACGGCGCGGTCGTCCTGCTCCTGCTTGATCTCGACCGCTTCGCGGGCGTCAATGATCTTCACGGCCGTTCCGCGGGCGACGGCCTTCTCCAACTCGTCTCGGCAAGGCTTCGCGCCGCCTCGCGCGAAGGCGATCTCGTCGCCCGTCTCGCCGCAGACGAGTTCGCCTTCGTCGTTCCGTTCGAAGCCGCCGGCAACGACCGGACCGGCGCGATGTCGGCCTCCGTCGCCAAGCGCGTCGCGGCTGCGATGGATCAGCCATTCACGCTTCAGACGGGCCTGCAGGTCACGATCGGCGTGACGATGGGCGTCGCGATCACCTCCACCGGAGAAGCCGACGAGCTTCTGAGCCAAGCGGACCTCGCGCTGCAGAGAGCGAAGGCGGACGGCCATTGCCGGTTCCTCCTCTTTGACCCGGAGATGAATGCCGCAGCCAGACGACGGGCTTCGCTCGAAGCCGATCTGCGGCAGGCCGTTGCCGATGGGACGATCGTTCCGCATGTTCAGCCGCTGGTCGATCTCGCCAGCCGCAGGATCGTCGCGTTCGAGACGCTAGCCCGCTGGACGCATCCGGCCCGCGGAGCCGTCCCGCCTGCCGAGTTCATCCCCGTCGTCGAGGAGATCGGCCTGATCGACGCGATGAGCGAAGCGCTCCTGCGCCGTGCCTGTTGCGTTGCCGCAACGTGGCCACCTGACATCCTGCTCGCCTTCAACGTCTCTCCGCTTCAGCTGCGCGATCGGTCGCTTCCCGCGATCGTCGCCTCGGTGCTGGCCGACACAGGCTTTCCGCCGGACCGGCTCGAGCTCGAGATTACCGAGAGCGCGCTCGTCGGCGATTTCGAACTGGCCCGCGCCATCCTGTACGACCTGAAATCGCTTGGCACTCGCCTGGCTCTCGATGATTTCGGAACCGGTTATTCCACCCTGCGGCATCTGCAGAAGCTGCCGTTCGACACGATCAAGATCGATGCGAGTTTCGTGGGCCTGATGCTGGGGGACGCCGAGAGCCGCAAGATCGTCACCGCGGTCATCGGGCTCGGCCGAAGCCTCGGCATGACTGTCGTGGCTGAAGGGATCGAGGAGCCCGAGACCGCTTCACTGCTCGAAAGCATGAATTGCGACATCGGTCAGGGCTGGCTGTTCGGCCGCCCCGGACCGATGGAATCGGCCGTCCTCGAACCCTTCGCGCAACGGCCAAAGCCTACAGCGCCGGGGCCGGTCGGCCCCAGACCGCAATCGTTCATGGCCCGCGAGCAAACACCGCACAGCCGCGAAATCGTAGCCTCGTAGCGTCGGGCGATGCCGTCGCGCGCGACGCGTCGGCCGTCTTCGACCACTCGCCGTCCTCCTGCCCGGACGGTATCGATGGCGCGCACGCCGCCGGCAAAAATCCAGCCGTCCGCAAAGGATCGGGGCGCCAGGCCGGCACGGCGTCCGTCAAGGGTGACCATGTTCAGCCTCTGACGTGACCACCACGCACGGCGTTGCCGACGTTCCGTCTGCGCCCCCGTCACCCGTTGCGCATACTCAAGCGCCGCAACTCCGACGCCGCGTCGATCTGGACGTTGCTGTCCATGTCCGCCCCAAAGGGGCCGCCTGCGTCCAGCCATCGAACACGCGATCTCCCAGGTTCGCCTCCGCGCATCCTCTACGAGACACGCCCCGAGTTGACCGGCTCGCCGCTCGCGCCGATGCGGCCGCTCACCATCCAGGCCCGGGACGGACTGGCACTCGTCTGCTATCTGACCCTGCCGCGCGAGCAGTCTGCATCGATGCCGCTGGTCCTGGTCGTCCACGGCGGCCCATGGTCAC
>CAXTSH010000058.1:0-21555 GCA_964246925.1 uncultured Acetobacteraceae bacterium | reverse complement strand
GATGGGTGCGTAGCTCAGCGGGAGAGCATCGCCTTCACACGGCGGGGGTCACAGGTTCAATCCCTGTCGCACCCACCATCCACTGAGAAGGCCAGGGCTCTGCCCCGGACCCGCTGGGGCAGGCGGCCCCAGACCCGCAACAACGCTCCCATCTCTGCACAGGTGGTCAAAAGCCGAACATGTGGTCGAGGGAGAAACCTCCTCGATCATCCATCTGCCCATGATAGCCGAACAGGCGGCAGGTCCGGTCCTTGACCAGGACATAGCCGGTGGGCCCGGCGCGGTCGATCGCACCTGCACCAAAGATTTGGTGCGGGAAGACCATTGCCGAGCCGGAGCAGGCGATGGCGAGATTCGATGAGGCGAGAGGGGCGCCGTCGCTGGCATGCAGGTCAAGCGTGGTACTCGAATGCAGGTGCCAGGCGTTCGAGGCGGGATAGATCAGAGCGGCGAAGCTGTGGCGCCCGGCTTCGCCGAGCTTGAGGAACAGCCGGGTGGAGAGGCCAGGCGGCGGCCCGGAATAGGATTGCGGCTCGTCGCGGTAGGTCATCGCGGTGTTGAAGATGTGGGCGCCGAAGCTGGTTTCAGCGATATGACCGCTGGCCCGATCGTGGATCCGGACCAGCGCATGCATCCAGCCGTCGGCATCGCCACCGTCGCGGAAGTCATAGACCAGCTCGGCGTGGCCGCCGGCATCGCCCAGCAGGGCGGCATCCTCGTCAAGGTCGGCGGCCAGGTCGAAGCGGCGCGGCAGGTTGCCCAGAAAGCGTTGCCTGACCAGCCGTCCGTCGGCGGCGAAGACGTCGAGGCGCAGCGGCAGGCTGCCTTGCGTGTGCGCCATCGGGGTAGGCTGCACCTCGGTGCGAAAACGGCCGGGTGGCAGGACCGGGAACGGCAGGAGATAGCCTCGACCCAGGGCCGCCGGAAGACGCGGGATGTTCGGATCGGGTCGCAGGTCGGCTCGCTCGACGTTGGTGTGGGCGATTCGGGTGCGCCCGTCCCTTGTCACCTCGTAGCGCGGGCGCACCACGTGGCGCCCGGCACGGACTTCCAACCGTGACGGCCAGGCGAGCTCCGGGAGGACCTCGCCCACGTCGATCGAAACGCTCTCGAAGGGGCCGATCTCTCTCGTGATCGGGACCGGCCGCTCCGCACCCATGCGATCGAGCGACACCGCGCCGGCCGGGATCGGAGCGGCATGGCTGTTCTGCAGCCACAGGGTCACGCGTTCGCCCGTGTCGGGCGCGGGAAGTCCGGCGTAGCGCTCGGATGGCCACGCGTTGGCGTCATGGGTGACGGACAGGCTGCGTTCGTTGCCGGCGCCCATCGTGTCGAGTGCGTATTTGACGACGTCATGACCGGCGACGCCGATTGCATGGATGAAGAGCTGGCCGGTGAACTCGGGAAGGCCGAAGCGCGCGCGCACCTCGCGGCTGTCGATGGCGATGCCGGACGGACCGGGTGCGACCGTCTGCTCCCAGGAGGCCAGCACGCTGCCGTCGCCGGCGAACAGGCGGCACCAGAGGCGCACGTCGCTCGCCCCGTAATTTGACCAGTAATTGGCCGTCACCAGCCGGGTCGACAGGCCATCGCTGTCGCGGAAGAAGGCGAAGTTGGTCGCGAAATTGAGGCGGTCGAGGGTGCGGCGTGGGTTGGTCAGCATGGCGGCCGGCAGCCTGATCTCGTCGAGGGTGACGATCGCTGTCGTGTCCGGGACGAGGTGGCGAATGGGTGCGAGGGTCCGGTCGGCGTCGAACGTGGCGACGAGGAGGTTGCGTTCGTCGAGGGTTACCAGGCGTTCAAGGCCGGCGGTTTCGATGCCGAGCCGTCGCTGGCCGAGCCGATCGACGTCCTGGACGAGAAGCGTGGTGGGTTTCGGCAGGTTTGGTGCCAACGCAAACAGGGCCTCGGCAACGCCGTCCGGGTCGTAGATCGCCAGGCCCGACCGATCGCGAAGACGCAGCGCCAATTGGGCGAGCCGCTCGGCGGCGAGAGGGTGGGCAAAGGCCTTGTAGAGAACGTTCCCGCCCTGACGGGCGTCGAACGTGAGAATGTCGAGCATCGGCGTCTCCGGCCGCCGTCACATGACTGGATCAGAAACCGAGGCGGCGGCGCACTTCCTGCCCCGCCTGCAGCGTGTCGTCGAGTGGCTCCGCACCGTAGGGTGTAAAACGGCCGTCAAAGCGGCGTATCCTCCGGGCATCCTGCAGGGAGCGCAGAAAGCAACCGATCCGGCGTGACCGGCCGGGGAGTGCAGCCACCAGGACGGGAGCGGCGGTGGCAACGGCTTCCGAGACCATCGAGATGCTGTCCGCGGTGACCACGATCGCATCGGCCAAGGCAAGCAGGCCGAAATAGGGGTTGTCGCCCTGCCCGTCCCAGATCCAGGCACCGCGCGGTTCCAGCGTGCGACGGAATTGGGCAACGACAAGCGGGTCGGTGCGGCGGGAGGGTGTGGCTGCGATCGCGACCCGGTCTCGATCCATCATCACGGCCAGCGAGGCTGCGAGCGCCATCCCGGTGCGCTCGTCGAGATGAAGACGTCCATTGGATCCGCCGAGAAGGACCGCGACCAGCGGCCGGCCACCAGCGACGCGGGCAAGCCGGTCAGCCCAGACAAGCCGGGCTTCGGCCAAGCGCGCCGGGGTCGCGCGATGCAGCGCGGTGCGGGTGACGAGCACGTTGCGGCCGTCGATCCCGTCATGGCGGTTGACGACGACCAGGTCGAAACGGTCGAGGCGCATGCGCGGATTTTGCACCTGGACGATGGGACGACGGTCTCGCCGGCGGATCGCCGCGGCGACCGCGGCGGCGGTCCCCCCGGCGGCGATCAACAATCCGTCGCCGAGCCGCTCGAGGCCGTCGACCGCGTCGAGCGGACGCGGCCACACCCTGGCCGGCAGGCGGTCGTAGAATCGCCTCGGAACGATCCGGCAGATGGTGGGCTGCAGGCCGGCGGCTTCGGCGAGGCCGAGCGCCTGGTTCTCGAGGCCGACATAGCCTTCGCTGAGGATCGCCGACATGCGGTCGCGATGCGGGAGCGCGCACACGTCGTCAAGGCCAGGATCGTCACGGCCGGGTTTGCTTGACATTGATGGTCGCGGTCACCACAACCGCGTTGCACGACGAAGCGGGAGTCCCCGCTTGGGGATGATCCCATGTGCTCGGCTTGTCCGGGCTCCGTGATCCGACCGCCATCTCGTGCACGTGAGAAAGACAACAAAATCGTGACAGATTTCAAGGCGCTCGGCCTCGCGGCCCCGCTCCTCAAAGCGCTGGCGGCCGAAGGCTACGCCACGCCGACACCTATTCAGGTGCAGGCCATCCCCCCGGTTCTTGCCGGGCGCGACGTGGAAGGAATTGCACAGACCGGCACCGGCAAGACCGCCGCCTTCGCGCTTCCGATCCTGCACCGGTTGATGGCCAACCCAAAGCGGGCGCCACATCGAGGCACGCGCGTGCTGGTGCTGGCACCGACGCGCGAACTCGCGGCGCAGATCGCGGAAAGTTTCCAGGCCTACGGGAGGGAGACCAACCTGCGCATCGCGCTGATGTTCGGCGGAGTGCCCAAAGGCAAGCAGGCGCGCGCCGTCGCCTACGGCGTCGACGTGCTGGTGGCGACACCCGGGCGGCTGCTCGACCATATCGGCGACGGAGCGCTACGCCTCGACAGCGTCGAGGTGCTGGTGCTCGACGAGGCTGACCATATGCTCGATCTCGGCTTTATCGTTCCGATCCGGCGGATCGCGTCGATGCTGCCGCGCGAGCGTCAGGGCCTGTTCTTCTCGGCGACCATGCCGCGGGAGATCACCCAGCTTGCGTCGACCCTGTTGCGCGACCCGGTGCGGGTCGCCGTGACGCCTGTGGCGACCACCGCCGATCGGGTCGAGCAACGGGTCGTGTTCGTCGAGCAGGCGGAGAAGCGGAACCTGCTGGCACGCGTGCTGCGAGGAACGACGGACGGCCGGGCCCTGGTGTTCACGCGGACCAAGCACGGCGCCGACCGGGTGTGCGAGCATCTCGGACGGTCGGGTGTCTCGGCCGCCGCCATTCACGGCAACAAAAGCCAGGGCCAGCGCGAGCGGGCGCTCGACGCATTTCGCGAGGGTCAGGTGCGCGTGCTGGTGGCAACCGACATCGCGGCGCGCGGAATCGACGTGGACGGCGTGACGCACGTGATTAATTTCGAGTTGCCCAACGTGCCGGAAAGCTACGTGCACCGGATCGGACGGACAGCGCGCGCCGGAAACGCGGGCATGGCGATCAGCTTCTGCGACACGGCCGAGCGAAGCTTCCTGCGCGACATCGAGAAGCTCATTCGGACCCGCGTGACGGTCGCGGACGCTCGGACGCTTTAGAGCTCTAGGAAGCAGCGGGGCGCCGCCCTGCACCCCGGGGGGGGGGGGGGGGGCCCGCCCCGCGTCCGGCCCCCCCCCCCCGGGGGGCCCCCCCCCCCCCCCCCGGCCGGGGCTGGCAGCCCCGGACCCGCGTGACTCCATTGGGAATGTGAGGCTCGCCGGTTCGAATGGGCCGAAGGCGGCCGCCAGCTGCCCGAGCAGGTTGGCGGCGGTCCTGGGCCAGTCGTCGGAAAGCGTCGGATCGGCGTGGCTCGTCGGTGCCGACGCCAGTTTCGCGATGGCGGCCGCGATGCTGGCGGGCTCGGGGTCGCACATCAGGGCGAGCTTTTCATCGCGGAATTGTTCCACCAAGCCGCCGACGCGGGTGGCCACGACCCATCGCCTCGATGAGATCGCCGCGGCGGCGACACCGCTCTGGCTTGCCTCTCGGTAGGGAAGCACGAGCGCGTCGGACCACGCCAGCAGCGACGCGATCTCATGCTCGGGAACCCAGCGGTTTTCCACAGCCACGTTGGGGAGCGAGCGCAGGTCCGCAAGCGGTTGATTTTCCGGCCCCTGCCCCACCACCCGCACTTGCAGGTCGTCGCGCGCGCCGAGCAGCCGCAGTGCCGCCGCGAGCAGGTCGAGACCCTTGTAGGGCAGCAGTCGCCCGAACGACAGCAATCGAAGGGGGCCGCCATGCGAACGCGCCGGCGCCCCCGGCGGTCCGAATCGGAATGGCGGCAACGTCGCCCTGAGCAGCGTCTGGCCGCGTCTCACGCCGAGCTGCTCGCGGACGCGCCGCTCGACATGGTCGGACAATGTGATCAGCGCCTGCGACCGCGCCATCAACTGCCGCTGCATGCGCATCTGCATGGGCAACCCGTCGCCCGGGTGCAGGTCGGCGTCATGCACGATGACCGCGAAGGGAACGCGCAGGGTGGCCAATGCCGCAGCCATCATCACGTCGAGCAGTGCCGGCATGGCGCAGACCGCGACGTCCGGACGCCAGGCGGCGACGTTGCGTACGAGGGCCCGCCTGCCGAGGCGGGCGGTCAGCAGGCGATAGAAGAAGCCGGCGGGACTGTCGTAGGTCCGCATCGTCAGCTCGCAACGGATCCTCGGCCACGAACCGTTCAGCAGCTCGGCACTTTCGGCCAGCGACAGGACGACGCTTTCGGCGCCGGCCGCACGCAGGCCGTCGGCGAGTTCCAGGGCAACGCGCGGGCCGGCACCGAAACGCCCCCATTGCCAGACCAGAACCCTCACGGGAACAAGACGCCTGCGCACTTCAGCGCGGTGTGCAGCGGTCCGGTGCCAAACAGGGTATCGGCGCGAGCGGCCGCGGCGTCGCCGAGGGCCGACCTGAGCCGGGCGTCGGACGCGAGCATGCGCAAGGCTTCGACCGCGGCGTCGTGGTCGGGATCGGCCCAGACCGCGCCCGGCGCTTCGTAGACGGCGCGCGGGTCGCGCGCGGCGATCAGGCGGCCAGGGATCGGAACCGCGCAGGTGTCATCGAGGAACTCGGTCGTCGCCGACCAGTCGGTCGCGATGATGGCCCGGCCCAGCATCATCGCTTCGGCCGGGACCAGGCCAAACCCCTCGCTGCGGTGGAGAGAGAGAACGATGTCGGCGGCGACCGTGAGCGCGTGCGTATCGGCAGCCGACAGGGTCCGCGTCTCGATCGTGATGTTCGGACTTCCGGCAACGGCTTCGGTCAGGCGTCGCATGTCGGCCGGGAAGTGCCCGGGCTTGCCGACCTTGAGAACGAGATGGCGATCGGGACGCTCGCCGAACGCCGCCCTGAACGCGGCGATTGCGGCGAGCGGGTTCTTGCGCTCGAAGCTCGAAGCGAGATTGAAGGAGACCAGAACGACGACTGCGTCGGGCGAGAGCCCGAAATCGGCACGGGTCAGAGCGCTCGGCCGCGGCTTGGCGGCGGCCAGGGCATGCGGCACCGTTCGAACGCGACCGGGAAGCAGGGTCTCCAGCGCCGACGCGCTGAAGCGGGACGGCGCCCAGGCTTCGTGGACGAAGTCCGCAGGCGCGCGCCAGGAGAGCGGAACGCTGGGCAGCTCCCACGCCCAGAACCCCACCACTCGACGGCCGCGCAGCGCGCCGCGGCCGAGCCGCAGGCAGGACAGCGGCAGCGACGGCGGATTGACGTGCATGACCAGCAGAGAGCCGGGCAGCCGCAACCGGTCTGGCGCCTGGTGCAGTTCGCGTGCATCACCGCCAAGCATCAGACCGGCTTCCTGGCGCGCGACCGGCACGCCGAGCGTCGCGATCGCGTCAGCCATGATGCGTGCGCCCTCGCCGAGGCCGGAGGCACGACCCATCTCGCCCGCCACCGTCACCCCCGCCGAGCGCGCCGGAGGGACGCGGTCCGGCCTCGGCGCCAGCAGCATCGCGGCGCGCAGGCTTGTGTTGCGACGGGCACCGGCCGGAAGCAGGCGCCAGAGACGATGGGTGGCGGTGAGGTCGTGACCGATGACGCTGCGTTCCTGCGGGACCAGCGGCGGAGGTTGTCGCCGTTCCTGCCGCGTATACACTCTTGTCATGCTGACGCGGGCATCGCCCTCCACCCTGGACATCCTCGCCAAGATCGTGTCGTTCGACACGACCAGCCGGCTGTCGAATCTCGCACTGATCGGCTGGATACGCGATTACCTCGACAGCTACGGCGTGCATTGCCGGGAAATCCGCGATGCCGAGGGGATCAAGGCCAACCTGCACGCGGTGATCGGACCCGTCTGCAGCGGCGGGATTGCCTTGTCCGGCCACGTCGACACGGTGCCGGTGGATGGCCAGGCATGGCAGACCGACCCGTTCGAGCTCACCGAACGGGACGGCAGGTTGCACGCGCGCGGGGCCGTGGACATGAAGGGGTTCGTCGCCAGCATGCTGGCTGCCGTGCCGGAGCTGGTGGAACGGCGCACCGGCACGCCGGTGCACCTGTTCATCACCTTCGACGAGGAGGTGGATTGCGCGGGCGCCCGACTGCTGATGCGCGACATCGAGGCGAGCGGGTTGCGGCCGTCGGTCTGCATCGTCGGCGAGCCCTCGTCGCTGCGTCCGATCTCGGCGCACAAGGGACGGCTGTCGGTCAGGGTCGACGTGCGTGGGCGGGCGGCGCATTCGGCCGATCCCGGACAAGGGGTGAACGCCATACAGGCGGCGGCGCGCGCGATCGCCTGGCTGGCGGACGAGGCGGATCGGCTGGCGCGTGACGGGCGGCGCGTCGACGGCTTCGATCCGGCGCACAGCACGACGCAGTGCGGGCTCGTCTCGGGCGGCGCGATCCTCAACATCGTACCGGAGCGGGCAAGCTTCGAAGTCGAATGGCGAACCGTCCCTGGGGACGATTCTGCGTTGATGTTGAGAACGTTCTCTGACTTTGCTGCGATGAAACTGGAACCGGCCATGCGGCATGTGGAGCCCGACTCGGGCTTCCGGTTCGAGGTGCTGCATGAATTGCCGTCGCTGGCGCTCGCCGACGGTCACCCGCTCGCCAGCCTGGCCATGGAAGCGAGCGGGGCCGGCGCCAATCGGCCCGGCGCGGTCAGCTACGGAACGGAAGCGGGTATCTTCCAGCGCGCCGGGATCGCCTCGATCGTCTGCGGTCCAGGCGACATCGGGCGCGCCCACAAGGCCGACGAATGGATCGGCCAGGACGAACTCGACGCCTGCGACCGTTTCGTTCGTCGAGCCATCGAGCTCGCCGGAGCGAAGGGAGCCATCGAGCTCGCCGAAGCGAAGGGAGCGATCGGGCTCGCCGCGGAGAAGGGAGTGGTGTAACGGAACCGCTTCCGTCGTCGCCATCCTCGTCCAAGCTGCCGTCGTTCTCGGTGCAGCTCGCCAAGCCGGACATCTCGCCCTGGCGGGCGGGCAATGTCGGCATTCCAGGCTTCATGAGTTTTCGCGGGCCCGACCTCGGACCGCACGTGCTCCTGATGTCGTTGGTGCATGGCAACGAGATCGCCGGCGCGATCGTGCTCGACAAATTGTTGCGCAAGGGTCTGCGGCCGACGCGGGGACGGCTGACGTTCGGTTTCGCCAATCTTGCCGCCTTCGACCGGTTTGATCCGGCACAACCCACAGCCTCGAGATTTGCCGACGAGGATTTGAACCGGATCTGGGACATGTCCGTGCTCGAGGGTCCGCGCGTGTCGACCGAGCTCATGCGCGGCCGGCAGATGCGCCGGCTGATCGACCAGGCGGACATCCTGTGCGACCTGCATTCGATGCTCTGGCCGGCCGATCCGCTGATCCTGTGCGGCAGCACCGAGCGTGGCCGCGCGCTCGGTTGCGAGATCGGTACGCCCAGCCTGGTGATTGCCGACCGCGGTCATGCGGGCGGCCTGCGTCTGATCGACTATCAGCCGTTCACCGAAGGCGAGAGCCTGCGGACGGCCTGCCTGGTGGAGGCCGGCCAGCACTGGGAGCAGGAAACGGTGGAGATCACCGAGCAGGCGGTGCTGTCGCTGCTTCGGTCACAGGGGATGATGGTCGGACCTGCCGCAGCCAGGCCAGCTCGCGGTGCCTGCGCGGAGGTCACCGAGGCCATCACCGCCAATACCGGCTCGTTCGCCTTCGTCCGGGCGTTCCGGGGTGGCGAGGTGATCGAGCGGCTCGACACGCTCATCGCGACCGACGGCGAGACCGAGATACGCACTCCCTATGATCGATGCCTGCTGGTCATGCCGAACCTTCGTCCGACCAGAGGCCATACGGCGGTGAGGCTGGCCCGCTTTACCGACTGACCTCCGCCTCGCCGGGTGCGCGCAGGCTGAGCGAGAGCGCGTGCAGTCCGGTGCCGAACTCACCGGCCAGGGCCTCGTGCACGGCGCGCGCGCGCGCCACGCGGCTCATGGTCGCAAAGGTCGGGCTGACGACGGCGACATCGTAGTGCGTCTCGCCGGCTTCGCTGGCGCCAGAGTGACCGGCGTGCTGCGCGCTCCGATCGATGACCCGGACGCTGGCGGGCGCGAAAGCAAGCTCGAGCGCTGCCTGAACCCGGGATGCGCGGCTCTGATCCATATCGATGCCTCTTGCTCTGGAGGGTCCGATCCGCACATCTAGCGGTGTGATCAATCGTCGAACCCAGCGGTCCCGGGCCTTTGCTCCCGACCCGGATGCGCCGGGCCGAACCTGCGACATCCCCGGGTGCACGGACGACGGAGGCTATCGCGCGCCGAAGTCGCGAACCAGCCTCAACGACTACTGGTGGTTCTGCCTGGAGCATGTGCGCGCCTACAACAGCGCCTGGGACTATTACAAAGGCATGACGCCGGGTCAGATCGAGGCGCAGATACGGGCCGACACGCATTGGCAGCGGCCGTCCTGGCCCCTCGGACGGATCGGCGGCGGCCAGATCGACGAAGAGGCGCTGAGCGACCCGCTCGGCGTCCTGTCGGCAGGACGGGTCAATGGCGGGCGGCGGCCTCGCGACGATCGGGGGCGAGAGGAACGGGCGGACGCTCCGGCGCGTTTGCGCGATCCGTTGCAGGCCCTCGGACTTGCGTGGCCGGTGTCGCTCGCCGAGGTGAAGACCCGTTACAAGCATCTGGCGAAATCGCACCACCCGGACGCGACCGGTGGCGACCGCGCCGCCGAGGAGCGGCTCAAGACGATCAATCTGGCCTACTCCACGCTGCGCCGTCATCTGGAGGGCACCGAGATCGCGACCGGGTTTGCCGAGGCGCGCTGATGGGTCCGATCCTGATGCTCACGACCCGAGCGTCAGGTCAGTCGGCCCGCCAACTCAACGGCTAGCGGGAGCTGACGGTCATCCCGTCAGATTTCATCCGCCAGTCCGGGAGCAGGACACTAGATTGGCAGACGAGGACCCGACCACAGAATGACCAGGATCGCGGCACTGGACGACGAGACGGGAGTGGAAAGCACGTCGGACGATGCATTGCCGAGGATCGGCACCATCGGCAAACCGGACGCGCGCGTGTCCGCCCGCGAGGCGTTCGGGATCGACAGCGACGTCACGGTTCCGGCGTTCGCACGCCGGACCGAACATGTCCCGCTGCTTGACGAGACCTACCGGTTCGACCGGGAGACGACGCTGGCGATCATCGCGGGCTTCGCGTTCAACCGCCGGGTCATGATCCAGGGCTATCACGGCACGGGCAAGTCGACGCATATCGAGCAGGTGGCGGCGCGGCTGAACTGGCCATGCATCCGCATCAACCTCGACAGCCACATCAGCCGGATCGACCTGGTCGGCAAGGACGCAATCGTGCTGCGCGACGGGCAGCAGGTGACCGAGTTCCGCGAGGGATTGCTGCCATGGGCACTGCAGCACCCGGTAGCGCTGGTGTTCGACGAGTATGACGCCGGGCGGCCGGACGTCATGTTCGTCATCCAGCGGGTGCTCGAGGTCGAGGGCAAGCTGACGCTGCTCGACCAGAACCGGGTGATCCAACCGCATCCGGCGTTTCGCCTGTTCGCGACTGCCAACACGGTCGGGCTCGGGGATACGACGGGCCTGTATCATGGGGTGCAGCAGATCAACCAGGGTCAGATGGACCGCTGGAACATCGTGGCCACTCTGAACTACCTGCCACACGCGCAGGAGGTGGCGATCGTGATGGCCAAGATGGGAGTGAAGGCGGACGATCGCGAGACGCGCAAGCGCGTCGAAGCCATGGTGGCACTGGCGGATCTGACCAGGGCCGGGTTCATCGCAGGCGACATCTCGACCGTGATGTCGCCCCGGACGGTGCTGACGTGGGCCGAGAATGCGACGATCTTCGGCGATGTGGCCTTCGCGTTCCGGCTGACCTTCCTCAACAAGTGCGACGAGGCAGAGCGCGGGACGGTGGCGGAGTACTACCAGCGCTGTTTCAACAGCGAGGTCGCCACCGGCAACTACGTGGCGCAGCGAGCACGTTGATGACAGCCGACGCCGGCAAGAAGGCGGAAGGCCGGACGGAGGATTTCAAGCGTGCGACGGCAGGCGCTTTGCGCGCGGTCGCACGCGAGCGCGACGTTCAGGTGACGTTCCAGGCCGGAAAGGAGGCGGTAGCGGGCAAGCGGGCGCGGCTGCCGTTGCCGACGCGGGCGCTGCCTGCAACGGAGATCGCCCGACTGCGCGGTGCTGCGGACTCGCTGGCGCTGAGGCTTCGGCACCACGACCCGGCGACCCATGCGGAGCGCAACCCGACGCCGCGAGACGCACGCGACGCCTACGACGCGATTGAAGAGGCACGCGTCGAGGTGGTGGGCGCACGACACATGCAGGGGGTGGCCGCCAACCTCCGCACGCGCCTGGTGCAGGGATGCGAGCAGGACGGGTACGACCGGATGACACGAAAGGAGCAGTTGCCGGTGGCGGCCGCTCTCGGGTTGCTGGTCCGCGAAAGACTGTCGGGTGTGAGCGTGCCGCCGCAGGTCGAGCGGGTGATGCGGCTCTGGCGCGATGGGCTGGACGACAAGGCGCGGGCGGCACTTGCCGAGCTGGCCGAGTGCCAGGACGACCAGAACAGGTTCGCGCGAGCGTCGCGCCGGCTGCTCGCAACGCTGAACATCGCCGAAGCGGAGGCGGACAGCGAGGGCGAGGATGGCGATCCATCGAACGACGACGGGCAGGGCGAGGGAGAGGCCGCGTCATTGGATGCGTCCCAGCCGGAGGAGGGGACGCAGGAGAGCGACCCTGACAGCCAGGTCGGGGCCCAGCCGGCGGGCGAGGATCCGGGGGAGACCGAGCAGGAGGGCGAGGAGGGCGACGACGACGAGCCCGGCACGATGGAGGGCGAAGACCGGCCCGGCGGTCCGCCGCCTCGGCGGGATCGTTCGGAACCCGGCGAGGGCGTTCCGTACACGGCATTCGCCCGGCAGTTCGACGAGGAGATCAGGGCAGAGGATCTGTGCGACGCGGACGAACTCGCGCGATTGAGGCAGCAGCTCGACCAGCAGCTGCTTTCGCTCAAGGGCATCGTCTCGAAACTGGCGAACCGGCTGCAGCGGCGATTGATGGCCCAGCAGATGCGCGCCTGGGAGTTCGACCTGGAGGAGGGCATGCTCGACGCGGGGCGGCTCGCGCGCGTGGTCGCGAACCCGACCGTCCCGCTGTCCTACAAGCGGGAGCGCGACACCGAGTTTCGCGACACGGTGGTCACGCTGCTGATCGACAATTCGGGGTCGATGCGTGGGCGGCCGATCACGGTCGCCGCGATGTGCGGTGACATCCTGGCGCGCACGCTTGAGCGGTGCGGGGTGAAGGTGGAAATCCTCGGCTTCACCACCCGGGCCTGGAAGGGCGGCCTGTCGCGGGAGCGATGGGCGGCCGAAGGCAAGCCGCGCGAGCCCGGGCGGCTCAACGACCTTCGCCACATCGTCTACAAGGCGGCCGACGCGCCATGGCGCCGGGCGCGGCGGAATCTCGGGCTGATGCTGCGCGAAGGACTGCTCAAGGAGAACATCGACGGCGAGGCACTGCTGTGGGCCTACCGGCGGCTGCTGGCGCGGCGTGAGAACCGGCGCATCCTGATGGTCATCAGCGACGGGGCGCCGGTTGACGACAGCACGCTGTCGGTCAATCCGGGCAACTACCTGGAGCGGCACCTGCGGGAGGTCATCCGCGACGTCGAGGCACGGCAGATGGTCGAGCTGATCGCGGTCGGGATCGGGCATGATGTCACCCGTTATTACAGGCGAGCGGTGACGATCGTGGATGCCGAGGAACTCGGTGGAACCATGATGCAAAAGCTCGCCGAGCTGTTCGAGGAGCGACGGCTGCCGCTGGCGGCCTGACAGTCTGCCAGACCAGGGCTCTGCCCTGGACCCGCCGGCGCCCGCGGCCCCGGACCCGCCCGCCCCGAAGACACCCCTATCCTCGCTGCCCCGCGCTGCCGAGGCCGCCGACATGTCCGTCGCTTTGCACCACGAATTTCAAGTCCGACACCGAGCGGCCGGTCTCCGCCTTCAGGCGCTTCCCGCTCGTGTCGCCCCACGATCCAACCGGATGCACCACCAGAAATTTCAAGCCGAACGCCCACCTCTGAATCTTCGGGTGAGGTCAGAGTGTCGCGGGTCCGGGGGCGCTCCCCCCGGCGGGGCTCGGGGCAGAGCTCCGATCGAGGACCGCCTCGATCAAAGCGTCCACGTCCCCCTCGTTCGTCCGGTGATTGACGATGGCGGCGCGGATGGCGCGGATGCCGTTGATCGTCGTCGTCGAGGGGGCCGCAATGCCGGTTTCCTGCAGGTCGGCAACGATGTCGGACTGCAGCCGGTCATCGCGGTCGCGAACCCGAAAGCAGACGACGTTGAGCGCCACCGGTGCCAGAAGCTCGAGCATCGGCTCGCGTTCGACCCGATCGGCCAGGTGGCGGGCGACCTCGCAACATCGATCGACGATGCCGGCGAGACCGTCGATGCCGTAGGTCTGCAGGGTCATGAAAATCTTCAGCGCGCGGAAGCCGCGGGACAGGTCGGGTCCCAGATCACACGGCCAGGGGGCATTGCCGGCGAGCCCGCGTTCGCCGGGAGCGAGATAGGCGAGCGATTGAGCAAAGGTCTGCAGATGGAGGTCCGGGTCGCGGATGAGGACACAGCCGGCGTCGTACGGGGTCTGCGCCCATTTGTGGAAGTCGAAAGCCAGGCTGTCGGCCCGCTCGATGCCGCGCGTCTTGTGGCGATGGCGTTCCGAGATCGCCGCAAGCGCGCCGAACGCGCCATCGACGTGAAACCAGAGCCGCTCGCGCCTGCAGAAATCGGCGATCGCGTCGAGGTCGTCGACCGCGCCGCAATCGACCGTGCCAGCGCTGCCGACCACAAGGAAGGGCAGGTTGCCCGCGCCGCGGTCCCGCTCGACGGCAGCGGCCAATTGCGCAAGGTCGAGGCGATGAGCGGTGTCGACCGCAATGAGGCGAAGCGCATCGGTGCCGAGGCCGGCCATGTCGAAGGCGCGTGGCATGCAGCCGTGAACGCTGGTCGCGGCATAGGCGGTCAGAGGTGCCGAGCGCAGTCCGTGACGCCTGACGCTGGGTCCGAGGGCTGCCAGGCGACTGACCAGAACGGCGATAAAATTGGCCTGCGACGAGCCGGTGACCAGAACACCCGAAGTACCTTCGGGCATGCCGACCATGGACGCAGCCCAGGCGATCACCCGGCGCTCGACTTCGATGCCTGAATGGTCACGGCCGCCGCAATTGGCGTTCAGGCCGGCGGCAAGGAGTTCGGCCAGCATGCCGACCCCAGTGCCGCCGCCATGGACCCACCCCATGAAGCGCGGATGGGTGTTGCCGGTTACGAAGGGAGCGATCTGGCGCCGAACGTCGTCATAGACGAAGGCGGGATCGCGTGGATGTCTCGGCAGCGGTGCTGCCCGCAGTTCGGCACGCGTCCTATCGGGCAACTTCTGCCAGACGGGGCGGTTTCGCTGCTGGCTGAGATGGTCGAGCATGTCATCGACGATGCGATGGCCGAGCGACCGGAGTTCCGACCAGTCGTCCGGATCGAGGCCATCCATGGCGCCTGACTAGCGCCCGAGACGGTCCACGACAATCGGGTGCGGGAGAGCTGATGTTCTTCGAGGGATTTGGCGAGCCCGAAATGCTCGACGTGGAAGGTCAGCCGATCAGGCTGCGCCGCGCCGGACAGGGTCCTTCCGTGCTGCTTCTGCACGGTCATCCGCAGACGCACGCGATGTGGCATGCCCTCGCGCCGCGACTGGCGACCGACTTTTCGGTCATCTGTCCCGATCTGCCCGGCTATGGCGGTTCGCAGCCGGCGGCCGGGGCCAACATGCCGACCGGGAGCAGGCACAGTCTGGCGCGCCGGATGTTCGACCTCCTGTCGGCACTCGGAACCGAGCGCGTGTCCGTCGTCGGGCATGACCGGGGCGGCAGCGTCGCGCACCAGATGGCGGTGAGCTGCCCGGAGCGCGTGGAGCGGCTCGCCTTGCTCGAGATCGTGCCGATGCCCGATTCCGTCGAGCGGGAGGACATGGCGTTCGCGCTCGCCACCTATCGGATGTTCTGGTTCGCGCAGAGGCACCCCAAGCCGGAGGCGCTGTTCCAGGACGAACCGAACATCTGGCTGCCAGGCACGCTGCCTGGGTCCGAGCGTCCGCTGCATTTCCACCCCGAGGCGGTCGCGGACTACCTGGCAGAGGTTGAAGACACCAGCTCGATGACGGCGCTCAACGAGGCTTACAGGACATCGGTCGAACGCGATTTGCTCGAGGAGCGCCTGTCCCGAACGGGAGGCCAACGCGCCACATGCCCAACCCTGGTCCTCTGGGGTGCGAGAGGCCGGATCGGCGGCTGGTACGACCCGGTGCAGGTCTGGCGCGAGCGGTCGACCGGGCCGGTATCAGGCATGAAGATACAATCCGGACACTTCATGGCCGAGGAGCAGCCGGACGAAGTCGCGGCAGCGCTGACGCCATTTCTTCACATCCCGGTGGCGTGGATTCCCGACGCCTTGAACGACGCATGATTGGGTGTCTAATAAAGAACGGCAGCCGATCGTATGACCCGGCTCAGGAGAAGACATGCGTGCGATCCTCGCCTTGGTCCTGGCAGCGTTGGGCCTGACCTCGGCGCGCGCCGCAACCCTGCATGTCGGCTACCAGCGTTACGGCACGCTGATCATCCTCAAGGAGCGTGGCACCCTGGACAACGCGCTCAGACCGCTCGGCTGGGCGGTCGACTGGGAGCTGTTTCCATCGGGACCGCCGCTGCTCGAGGCGCTGAACGCAGGCGCGATTGATTTTGGCATCGCCGGCGAAACGCCGCCCGTCTTTGCGCAGGCGGCCGGCGCGCCGCTGCTCTATGTCGGAGCCGAACCGCCGGCGCCCGCGGGCGAGGCGGTTCTCGTGCCGAAAGACAGCAAGATCACAAGCTTGACGCAGCTCAAAGGGCGCCGGGTGGCCTATACGAGAGGCTCCAACGCCAACTACCTGCTGGTGCGTGCCCTGCAGCAGGCGGACCTGTCGTGGAGCGACATCACGCCGATCAATCTGGCGCCCGCGGACGGGCCAGCGGCCTTCGAGCAGGGTGCGGTGGACGCCTGGGCCATCTGGGACCCGTACCTGTCCGCAGCTCGCGTCGAGCTGAACGCGCGCGTGCTGCATGACGGCACCGGGCTGGTGCCGAACCGCGAATATTTCCTGGCGTCACGGCACCTGGCGAGCACCGAGCCCAAGCTTCTGCGCACCGTGCTGGACGAGGTCGCTGCCTGCGATGCGTGGAGTCGGGATCACCTTTCGTCGGTCACCGACCTGCTGTCGGGGACATCCGGTCTGCCCAGGCCGGTGGTGCAGGCGGCGGTGGCGCGGCTCAGTTTCGGCATCGGCGGCATGACGCCGTCGATCATCGATCAACAGCAACAGGTCGCGGACACGCTGGCCAGGATCGGTTTGATACCCGAGCCGGTGAAGGTCGGCGACGCCGTGCTGTCCGATCCAAGGTAGGCCGATGGCCAGGATCCCGAAGCGTTTCGCCTCGACGTTCGTCTTGCTGGCGATCTGGGAGGCGGCGTCCCGAACCGGAGTGCTGTCGCCGCGTCTGCTGGCGGGACCGGATGCGATCGCCGGCACGTTTGCCCATCTGATGGCGACCGGAGCGTTGGAGCGCAACCTGCTCGTCTCGCTGCTTCGGGTCACGGCGGGAATGATCTGCGCGGTCCTGGTGGCGGTCCCGCTTGCGATCGCGGCCGGGCTGTCCAGGTCGGGCGAGGACGTGGTGGACGCACCGCTGCAGATGATCCGCACCCTGCCCCATCTGGCGCTGGTGCCGTTGTTCATCCTGTGGTTCGGCATCGGCGAAACCCCAAAAATCCTGCTGGTGGCGCTCGGGGCCGGATTTCCGCTCTACCTGAACCTGTTCGCCGGCATTCGCAGCGTCGATCCGAAGCTGGTCGAGATGGCGCGCGTCCACGGCTTGTCTCGTTGCCGGATCATTCGCGAGGTGATCCTGCCGTCGGCGTTGCCGTCGTTCCTGGTCGGATTGCGCTACGCCTTCGGCGTGGGCTGGCTGAGCCTGGTGGTGGGCGAACAGATCGCCGCCAACAGCGGGATCGGCTTCATGATGATGGATGCCCGCGAGTTCCTGCGCACCGACATCATCGTCGTGGGGCTGCTGGTCTACGCCCTGCTCGGTGCCGCCACCGACCAGTTCGTTCGACTGCTCGAGCAGCGGCTGCTGGCTTGGCGCCCCCAGTTGCTCCCGAGCGCCGCATGAGCGGGGTCCGGGTGCGCGGGCTGGGCCGGCAGTTCGGCGACACGGACGTCCTGGACGGTGTCGACCTCGACATCGCGCCCGGCGAATTCGTCGCCCTGATCGGCCGGAGCGGGTCGGGCAAGACGACGTTGCTGCGTCTGCTGGCCGGACTGGACGAGGCGAGCGCCGGGACGATCACCCTGCCCTCCTCCCGCGCGGTGGTGTTCCAGGAGCCGCGACTGCTGCCATGGCGCCGCGTGTGGCAGAATGTGGCGGTTGGGCTCGGACGCGACGGCAAGCGGCGGGCGGTCGACGCGCTGCATGAGGTGGCACTCGGGCATCGTCTCGCGGCGTGGCCGCTGACATTGTCGGGCGGCGAGGCGCAACGGGTAGGGCTGGCGCGCGCGCTGGTCCGCGAGCCCGAGTTGCTGCTGCTCGACGAGCCGCTCGGGGCGCTCGACGCGCTCACGCGGCTGAAGATGCAGCGTCTCGTCGCCGAACTATGGATGCGACACCGCTGTTCGGTGCTGCTGGTGACGCACGACGTGGACGAGGCGCTGCTGCTCGCGGATCGGGTGGTGCTGCTCGAACACGGCAGGCTCACCCGATCCTGGGAGATCGGTCTGCGGCGGCCGCGTCACGTGCTTGCCTCCGGCTTCGGATCGCTCAAGGCGGCCCTGCTCGAAGGTCTTGGCGTCGAGGACGAGGCGGGCAGGCTGATCCGAGAGGCATCGTAGGCCGCCGACCCGGTCAGAACCTCACGCCGGCCGCAAGCGATCCGAACTGATGCAGGCCGCTCCTCTGTCCGACGAACTCGTGCGTCTGGAACACCTGGGTGTAGGTGACGCGGACGCCGTGCCAGATGAGCGCCGCTCCCCCCTCGACTTCGCCCACGTCATGGATCATCCCAACATTGGCGAAGTAAGGCGCGTCATCGTCGTCCAGCGTGATGTCGTTGGCGACCGCCTGTCCGTCGCCGCCGCCGAACAGATACCAGACGAACGGACGCGACGGCGTATAGGCATCCGAACCGCTGATGCCCGGACGCACGCGCGCGACGCCGAAATCCGAATCGAGCCCCTGCCCGATCCGGAACAGGGCCGAGGCCTGCGCGTAGGTGCGGACATTGCCTGCGGCTGCGGTCGCCGCCGGCAGCACGTCGACGTCCAGTCCGAACGCCTGCCCGAGCGGCAGTCGCCATGTGCGCTCCACCAGCACCTGCCCGATCGGCTCCGCCCTGAGCTGATAGGACCAGGCGGCGTCGTGCGTCTGACCGATGACGTCGTGAAATCCGTTCTGCAGTTGCTCGGCACCCGACGGGGGTCCGATCAAGCCCAGCGAGAGAGACAGGACGTCGCGCGTCGTGGTCGAGTCCTGCAGCAAGGTTCCTGTCGCCTGCAGCAGGCCGGCATAGGGCCGGTCGTTGGCAAGCGGCGGCGAGACCGTGGTGTCGGCCGGCGTAAAGATCGACTGCTCGAGTTCGAACGAGAAGCGCTGACGGCCCGGCCCCCACAGGCCCGTGCCGAAGTTCTGCATCCAGGTCGGCGTGATGTCGGTGGGCGAGGTGTAGCTCAGCCTCAAACCGTTGACGTAATAGCGATCCGTGAGCGAGGACGTGCTGATCGACGCGTTCTCGTCCTGAAGTGTGATGATGCTGTCGGGGTCCGCCGGCGGCAGCGCCTGGGCGTGGCCGGCGGGCGGACCAGCGACCAGAGCCGCCACGCCGAACGTCGAGATGATCCCTGCTTTCCGGCCAGCCCGGCCCTGTCGTCTGCCTTCTCTCCCAAGCACTTGCTTCTCCTTGAACGACATTCTCGATCGCAGCCGGCCCGTGTGTAGCGCTACCTGGTCAGAAAGCGGGCGAACGCCTTCAGGGTCGTCTCCGAGGCATGGTGCTCCATGCCCTCCGCATCCGCCTCCGCGGCCTCGGCCGGAACGCCGACCGCCACCAGCAGGGCGACCATGAGCCGATGCCGGGCATGCACGCGCTCGGCCAGCGCGTGTCCTGCCTCGGTCAGAAAAATGCCGCGGTAGGGACGCGCCGTGACCAGGCCCTCCCGCTTCAGCCGGGCGATGCTCTTCAGCGCCGTCGGGTGCGTGACACCCAAACGCTTGGCGATTTCGGTCGCGCGCGCCTCGCCGTGGGCTGCAAGAAGATCGGCGATCAGCTCGACGTAATCCTCCAGCAGCGTCGCCGACCGCGCAGTGCGCGCCTTGCCGAAACGAAATGCCTGGGTGGGCTCCTCCGGCATTTCGATCGTCGCGTCTGGCCGGCTCGCGGCCGAGGCTCCTATCACCAGTGTCTCCCCCAAGACGTGTCGGCCAGGCCGGTGTTGCAGCCCGCTTCTAGCAGCAACTTAAGTTCTCACGCCAACCTGATCTCTTGCTCCCAATGTGATCCTCCTGCACCTGGATTGCGCCTGTTGACGCTAATGTAGACGGAGCTACATTCTGCGCACGATGAGCAAGGACACCTTGGAACTCGGTTTTCCGCCAACGCCCGGAAGGATGGAGGACGTGGTCACCCGCGAGGACGTCCTGCGGGCGCGTGACCGACTGAAAATCCTGCGGACCCGGGCCGCCGGACGCGGTGTGCGGCTGCTCTGGCTGCTGGCCGGTCCGGGCGTGCTGGTCATGCTGGGGGAGAACGACGGCCCCAGCATGGTCTCCTATGCCACGACCGGCGCCACCTACGGCGTCGGTTTTTTCGTGCCCTTCATCCTGCTCACTTTCCTGATGGCGTTTGCGGTGCAGGAGATGACCGTCCGGCTGGGCGCTGCGACCCACCGCGGCCACGCCGAGCTGATCTTTCAGCGCTTCGGCCCATTCTGGGGTTATTTTGCGATGGGCGACCTGGTGTTCGGCAATCTGCTGACGCTGGTTACCGAGTTCATCGCGATTCAGGCGGGCGGTCTGTATTTCGGGCTGCCTCCCTGGCTCTCGGTGGCCATCGGCATCGCGCTCGTGGTCGCCTCGCTGGCCGTGCGCCGATACGCGACCTGGGAACGGGTGCTGATGGTGCTCGCGGTCGGCAACCTGCTTTTCGTTCCGGCGGCCTTGTTCGCGCACCCGAGCGGTGCCGCCCTGGCGCACGCGCTCGCCTCCTGGGGGCCGCTGCCGGGTGGCTTCGGCACCGCGTTCATCACGCTGATCCTGGCCAATGTCGGCGCGACCGTGACGCCTTGGATGATCTTCTTTCAGCAAAGCGCCGTTGTCGACAAGGGGATGACGCGCACAGACGTGCCGCAAGGCCGGGCGGACACCGCGATCGGGGCCGCACTGGCCGCCGTGGCGGCGATCGCCACGCTCGTCGCGGCCGCGCCGCTGTTTGCCCACCATGTCGACGTGTCAAAATTCGCGAGCGGCGCCGATTTCGCCACCGGGCTGCGGCCGCTGCTCGGCACGACCGGCGCCACGCTGTTCGCACTCGGCATCATCGAATCGGGCCTGGTAGCCGCGGCGACGATTTCCACGAGCTCGTCCTACGCCTTGGCCGAAACCATGTCGGCGCGACACAGCCTGAACCTCGATTTCACCCGAGGCCGGCTGTTCTATGGTGCGGCGATCGTCTCGACGCTGCTGGCGGCAGCAATCGTGCTGATCCCGGGCGCGCCGCTGCTGGCGATGACGCTGACGGTCAACGTCATCGCCACCCTGCTGATGGCGCCGGCCCTGCTGTTCCTGCTGCTGCTGGTCAACGACGGTGAGATCATGAGCGATCTCGCGAATGGCTGGCGCGCCAATCTGGCCGGCGGAACGATTGTCGTCGCGATTTCGCTGATCGGCGCGCTCTATGGCGTGATCACGGTATTTCCAAACGTGCTGGGCAAATAGGAGGCGCTGCATGGACCACGACCGCGCGCTGATCGAAGCACTTGAACCGGGCCAGCTTACGGCCACGGTTGAGAAGCTGCCGCGTCGTGTCCTCGGGCGGGGAACCCTGTCCCTGCTCGTCCTGCTGCGCATCTACGTCATCATTGCGATCCCGATCGTCTGTTACGCCTTCGTCCACGCCCTGCTCGTCCCGCGGCAATAGCCGG
>CAXTSH010000057.1:6369-21774 GCA_964246925.1 uncultured Acetobacteraceae bacterium | reverse complement strand
CCTTGACCGTAGCCTGCTCGATACGGCGCGCCGCTTTTTCGCTCTGCCCGTGGCCGACAAGCAGTCCATCGCGATGGTCAAATCGCCGCACTTTCGCGGCTACAACGGACCGGGCATCGAACGGACCCGCGGACGTCCGGACTGGCGGGAGCAGATCGACATCGGAGTCGAACGCAATCCCGTCCCGCAGACGCCAGGTGTCGGCGCCTGGACCCGGCTGATCGGACCGAACCAATGGCCTGCCGCACTGCCTGAGCTGCGACCGGTCGTGGAGCTGTGGCAGTATTCGGTCCGTCACCTGATGCAGCAGTTGCTGCATGCCTTCGCGGTGGCGCTCGGCCAGGATCGCGACGCGTTCGCCGGCATCTCCGCGGCTGGTTCGCACGAGCTCGTCAAGCTGATCCGCTATCCCGGCCGCCCAGCCGGCGAGGAGGCCGGCCAGGGCGTCGGCGCGCACAAGGACGGCGGCCTGCTGTCGCTGATCCTCCAGGACCGCGAGGGCGGTCTGGAGGCGCAGGCGGCGGATGGTCACTGGATCGCGGCGCGACCCGAGCCCGGGGCCTACGTGGTCAATATCGGCGAGCTGCTCGAACTCGCCTCCGATGGCTACCTCAAGGCGACCGTGCACCGCGTCGTCAGTCCGGCACCCGGCCGGGATCGCATCTCGGCCGCCTACTTCCTCGGCGCCCGTCTCGACGCCACGATCAATCCCCTGACCTTGTCGCCAGAGCTCGCCGCGCAGTCGGAAGGCGTCGACCGCGATCCAGACAACCCGCTGTTCCGAGACATCGGCCGCAACGCGCTGAAAAGCCGTCTGCGCTCGCATCCCGACGTCGCCGCGGCCCATCATGCCGACCTGCTCGCCGACGCGGGCCAACCATGATCTGAGGAACCGACATGCCCGACATGCCCGTCTTTCCCCAACTCGAAGCCGCCGACCGCGCGGGGTGGCACCCGGAGACGCTGGCGCTGCACGGGGGCACCTGGCGCGCCGATCCGGTGACCGGCGCGGTCGCGGTGCCGATCTATCAGACCACCTCGTATCAGTTCCACGACACCGCGCACGCCGCCCGCCTGTTCGCGCTGGAGGAACTCGGCAACATCTACACACGCGTCACCAACCCGACCCATGACGCGTTTGAACAGCGGGTCACGGCGCTCGAGGGGGGTGCCGCGTCAGTCGCCGTCGCGTCCGGCCAGGCGGCGTCCGCGCTGGCACTGCTCAACGTCGCGCAGGCCGGCGACAACGTGGTCAGCTCGACCGATCTCTACGGCGGCACCTGGGCGCTGTTTGCCAACACGATCAGGCGGATGGGGATCGAGGTGCGGTTCGTCGATCCCGCCGATCCCGAGGCGTTCGCCGGGGCGTCCGACGACCGCACCCGCGCCTGGTATGCCGAGACGCTGCCCAATCCCAAGCTCGAAGTGTTCCCGATCCGCGAGGTCGCCGACAGCGGTCGCCGTCTCGGCATTCCGCTGATCGTCGACAATACCGCGTCGCCCGTCATTGCCCGGCCATTCGACCACGGGGCGGCGGTGGTGGTGTATTCGACCACCAAGTTCATCGGCGGCCACGGCACCACCATCGGCGGCATCATCGTCGATGGCGGCAATTTCCCGTGGGAGCAGCACGCCGCGCGCTTCCCGCTGCTGTCCGAACCCGATGCTGCCTATCACGGCACCAACTGGATCGATGCCGCCAAGCCGCTCGGACCGGTCGCCTACGCGCTGCGCGCCCGCGTCGTCCTGCTGCGCGACCTGGGCGCGTCGGCGTCCCCGCTATCGACGTTCCAGTTGATCCAGGGTCTGGAGACGCTGCCGCTTCGCATGCGCCAGCACAACAGCAACGCCGAGGCGGCGGCGCATTTCCTGGCCGGACACGAGAAGGTGGCGCGCGTCATCTATCCGGGCCTGCAGACGGGCGAGGCGCGCAGGCGCGCAGGCGCGGTGCTGCAGGGCGGCTGGGGCTCGCTGCTCGGCTTCGAGCTCAAAGGTGGGTTGCAGGCCGGGCGGCGTTTCATCGAGAACCTGCGCATGTTCTACCATGTCGCCAATATCGGCGACGCGCGCAGCCTGGCGATCCATCCGGCGACGACCACCCACTCGCAATTGACCGAGATCGAGCAGTCGGCGACGGGCGTGACCGAGGGCTACATCCGGCTCTCGATCGGCATCGAGCACCCGGACGACATCATCGCCGACCTCGAACGGGGCTTGGCGGCTGCCTGAGCAGTTGCCGAGGCAGGTCGCAGGGTCAGGCGGCTGACGCGAACCGTTTGAGCACCGCGGACACCTTGTGGCGGCGCAATTCGGCGCGGGCCTTGGCATCATCGGCCATGTAGTTCAACTGGATCGCGTAGCGGCGGCCGACATAGGTCTTGTGGCCGTGCCAGGCGATCGGTCCGTTCGGGAAGATCAGCAGCGTGCCGTTCACGGGAGGAACTTCCACCGCGTAGTCGTCAAGATCGTCGGCGGAGCGAAGCAGCCGCAGGCAGCCGTCCCGCCCGGCCCAGACTTCGGATTCGGGATTGAGATAGAGCAGGACGGTGACGCGCTTGGCGACCGAGTCGCGGTGGATCTGGCCGTCCTTCTGGCGTGTGCGGCCGCGGATCGTCAGCATCACCGGAGCGTCGTGCAGGTCGAGGTCGAACTTGCGGGCGACGGCCTGCCGGAAACGTTCGCCTTGGAGCTCGCTCACCAGTTGCCGAGCCGCAACTCCTAGGCGAAGCGCGGTCGGCGGAAAGGACCCGCCGTTCGACATCTCCGGCAGCCCGTCAATGACGGAAGACAGCGAGGATGGTGGAACGAACTCGGGGACGACGACATGGGGAAACGGGTCGGTTGACGGTGGTGTCGCGTCGAGACGGCGATAGTCGACGGAGAGCGGTTCTGTCATCCGGCGGGGGTTAGCGTCCTCCGGCCGGGATCGCAAGTCTAGCCATGCCACTCGTGCGACTGGTGAATGATGGTGTTGGTGGACAGGAACTGGGCGCAACCGATGCGGCCGTCGCAACAGGGAAGGGCCGGCGACGCCGAAGAAGCGCCTGGATGAAAGGCAACTCGCGAGAGAGAATGCTGCGTCCCTTCACAAGTGAAATGCGGCTGTTCGACAGTCATTCGCAAGTCGGAAGCCTGCGCCTGAAGCATCGGCATCACGCAAACCAGGCCTATTATTTGAAGAGCTTGTCTCATGCGCGCCTGCCTGGCCCGATACCGTGATGTGAGATGAACGAACAACACGTTGAAAGGGTTACACTGCTCGCGAACGCTTGATGATGAGGGCTGTCCGTCGGTTTACGCCGGTGCCGACAGGCTCTATCGAGCGGCCCGATGAACGTCGAGAGCCGCGTCCCGATCGCCGGAGCTTCCGCCGACGTGGGCGCGCGCGGGACGGGTCCGCTGGCGATCTGGCGTGGGCGGGTGGCCAGCGGCTCGCTCGCCAGCGATCCCGAGCAGCAGCGGGCGGCGGCGCGTCTGGACCGGCTCTGGGTGGAGATCGCCGGTTATGAGCCCTCCGCTCCGGCCGGCCGGACGAGCTTGCTGGGAAGGCTGGTGCGGCCGCGCGCCGGAGGCGGGACGGCGCGTCCGAGGGGCGTCTACCTGGTGGGCGATGTCGGACGCGGCAAGTCGATGCTGATGGACCTGTTCTTCCAGGCGGCGCCGGTGGCGGCCAAGCGCCGTATCCATTTCCACCGCTTCATGCAGGACGTGCATGCGCGCCTGCATGCGCTGAAACGTGAGATGCCGGGGACCAGCGACCCGATCCCGCCGCTGGCGGACTCGATCGCGCGCGACGCGATCCTGCTCTGTTTTGACGAATTCCAGGTCAACGACATCGCCGACGCGCTCATCCTGGGCCGGTTGTTCGAGGCGCTGTTCGCACGCGGCGTGGTGGTGGTGGCGACGTCGAACACGCGGCCTGAGCACCTGTTCCAGGATCGGCCGGGGGCGGACGCCTTCAAGCCGTTCATCGCGGTGCTGCGTCGTGAGCTCGACACGGTCGAACTGGCGACCGAGCGGGACTACCGCCGCAGGCGCGAGCGGCTTGCGTCGATGTGGCTGGTGCCGGCCAACGGAGCGGCGGATCGGGCGCTGGACCGGGCGTTCGAAACGTTGACCGAGGGCGAGGCGGCGGGGTCGGCGGTGCTGACGGTGCACGGCAGGCGGGTTCCGGTGCCGCTGGCGGCGGCGGGCGTGGCGCGGTTCGACTTCGACGCGCTGTGCGCGACGGCGCTCGGGCCGGGGGACTATCTGGAGGTCGCGCGGCAGTATCCGACGGTGATCATCGACCATGTGCCTCGTCTGGGGCCGGAAAATTTTGACGTGGCGCGGCGGTTCATCGTGCTGATCGACGCGCTGTACGAGGCGCGGGTGAAGCTGTTCGCATCGGCCGACGCGCCGCCGGACAGCATCTACGAGCGTGGCGAGGGGGTGCGTGCGTTCGAGCGCACGGCATCCCGGCTCGCGGAAATGCAGAGCCGCGAATACCAGGCTCTTCCGCACGCGCCCTGATCGGATCAGGCTCGAACCCATGCCGACGCATGACGTCACCAATCAGCCGCCGCCGATGCCGGCGCTCGACCTGTTCGCGAGCGATCCGGCCCTGTGCGGCCTGGTGGAGCGCTTTGGCGGCGGGTGGGCGGCGGACGCGCTCCATCGTTCGGGATGCGAGGCGGGGAGCGAGGAGGTGCAGGAGCAGGCGGCGCTGGCCAACCGGTTCGGGCCGGAGCTGCGCACGTTCGACCGGTTTGGGCATCGGGTGGACCGGATCGAGTTCCATCCGTCGTACCACGCGCTGATGCGCTCCGTGTTCGCGGCGGGCGTGCACTGCACGGGGTGGACGGCGCCGCGCGCCGGGCGCGTGGCGAAGGCGGCGCTGCAATATGTGTGGAACCAGGCCGATGCGGGGGTGATCTGCCCCGCGGTGATGACCGGCGCCTCGCTGGTCGTGTTGCGGCGGGCGCCCCCGCTCCGGGACGCGCTCGAGACGGGCGTCCTGTCGCGTGCGTATGATCCGCGGCCGTTGCCGTTTGAGCAGAAGACCGGGCTGACGGTCGGGATGGCGATGACCGAGAAGCAGGGCGGGTCGGACCTGCGGGCGGTGGCCACCGTCGCCGAGCGCTGCGGCGACGGGCCGCTCGGGGCGGCGGATGCGCGGACCGGCCCCAAATGGTTCTGCTCGGCGCCGATGTCGGGCGGATTTCTGACCCTGGCGCGGACTGGCGCGGGGGTGACCTGCTTCCTGGTGCTCAGGTCGCGGGAGGACGGCACGTGCCGGTTCGCCATCCAGCGGCTGAAGGACAAGATGGGCAACCGGTCGAACGCGTCGGCCGAGATCGAGTACGACCGGACCGAGGCGGTGCTGGTGGGCGAGGAAGGGCGCGGGATCGCGTCCCTGATCGAGATGGCGCACCTGACGCGGCTCGACGCGGCGGTGGGGTCGGCCGCCAATGTCCGGCGGGCGCTGATCGAGGCGATCCACCATGTGCGGCATCGGCGTGCGTTCGGGCGCGCGCTGATCGATCAGCCGCTGATGGAAGCGGTGCTGGCGGACATGGCGGTCGAGAGCGAGGCGATGCTGGCGCTGTGCCTGCGGGCGGCGGCGGCAATGGACCGGTCGGCGGACGATCCGGAGCAGGCGCTGCTGGCGAGATTCCTGGTGCCGCTGGCGAAGTTCTGGGTGTGCAAGCGGGCGCCGACGCTGGTGGCCGAAGCGATGGAGTGCCTCGGCGGCAACGGCTATGTCGAGGAAGGCGTGATGGCGCGCCTGTTCCGCGAGGCGCCGCTGAACGGCATCTGGGAAGGGCCGGGCAACCTGATGTGTCTCGACATGCTGCGCGCGCTGCAGCGGGAGCCCGGGTTGCGGGAGGCGGTGCTCGGCGAGATCGGCTCCGCTCGTGACGAGGTGTCGCGGCTGATGGATGCGGCACTGGCGCACGAGGGAAGCGCGCGCCTGCTGGCGGAGCGGGCGGCCGTGGCGCTGTCATGCTCGTTGCTGGAGCGGCATGCACCGGCTTCGGTCTCGGATCTGTTTCGTGCCTCGCGGGTGGCGCTGGGGGCGTTTGCCGGACGCTTTGATTGTCGGAGCGTGCTGGACCGCGCGTTCGCCGGGTAGGTTTGCGCCTCCTGCCTCGTCGTGCGGTGGCGGCAGGTCTGCTGGTGGGCGGCTGCTCGCCGGCTGCCGTGCTGAATGCCGTTGCACCCTCCCGGCTGGCGGCACGCGACATCTCCTACGGGCCGCGCCGGCTCGACGTCTATGCACCGCCCGGAGAGCCGACCGGAGCACCGGTGCTGGTGTTCTTCTATGGCGGCTCCTGGATGCGGGGATCGAAGGACATGTACCGCTTCGTCGGCGGCGCCTACGCCGACGCGGGGTTCGTGACGGTGGTGCCGGATTACCGGCTCTATCCGGAGGTCCGGTACCCGACCTTCCTCGAAGATTGCGCGGCTGCGTGCGCCTGGGCGAGGCGGCATGCGGCGGCGTTCGGCGGTGACGCTTCGCGCGGTCTGTTCGTGATGGGTCATTCGGCGGGCGCCTACAACGCGGTGATGCTGGGTCTCGACGGGCGCTGGCTCGAGGGCGCGGGGTCATCCCGGAGCCTCCTTGCCGGTGTTGTGGGGCTGGCCGGGCCCTATGATTTCCTGCCGCTCGACGAGCCCGACACGCAGGCGGTGTTCGGGCACGCCGGCGATCTCGTCTCGACCCAGCCGGTGGCGCATGTCGACGGGACGTCGCCGCCGATGATGCTGGCGACCGGCCTGAAGGACACGCAGGTTCGACCGCGCAACACCCGCCATCTGGCCGAGCGCATCCAGGCAAGTCACGCCCCCGTAACAGTCCATGAATATCCGGGCATCGGACATCTGGAGCTGATCGGGGCGGTCGCCGCCCCGCTGCGGTTCCTGGCACCGGTGTTCCGGGACAGTATCGAGTTCATGCGTGGCTTTGCTGCGACTGAAGGAGGGGGAAATGCGCGCTGTGGCCGAAGCGGCTCGTCCGAGCCCCTGGTCGCGACGTGCGGGGGTCGTTAGAACGTCGGGAGGTCGTCGCCGTCGCGCCGACAGGACTGGGCTGCGACCGCCGATGATCGACCAGCGTCGTGATCTCGAGGGACTGATCGCCGCATGTGCCGAGGGCGATCAGGCTGCCTTCCAGCGGTTGTATGAATTGCAGGCGGCGCGTCTGTATGGTCTTGCGCTGCGGATGACCCGCGATGCCGGGATGGCTGCGGATGCGCTGCACGATGCCATGTTGCAGGTTTGGCAGAAGGCGTCGCGGTACGATGCGACGTTCGGGTCGGTCGAGGCCTGGCTGATCGGGCTGCTTCGTTATCGGGCGATCGACCTGCTGAGAAAATATGGGCGCGAACGGCCTGGGCTCGAGGCCGAGACCGAGAGGCCGGACACCGATCCCGATCCGCTCGACCGACTGGAAGCGACGGAGGACGGAGCGGCGCTGCATCGCTGCCTGGACGTGCTGGACGTCCGATACCGGCGCGTGGTGCTGCTCAGCTTCATGGAAGGGCTTTCGCACACCGAACTGGCCGAGCGGCTGGCCATGCCGTTGGGTACGATCAAGTCCTGGATCAGGCGCGGCCTGCTCAGCTTGCGGGAGTGTCTCGGGCGATGAGCGACACGATCGAGCCGCCCGATGACGCGGGAGAGTATGTGCTGGGCACGCTCGACGAGGTCGGGCGGGCGGCGGCGGAGCGCCGGATCGAGACCGATCGGGAGTTTGCCGCTTCCGTTGCGCGGTGGGAGGAGCGGCTGATGCCGCTTGGCCTGGCCGTCGAGGAGGTGGCGCCGCCTGCCTGGGTGTGGCGGCGACTTGCGGTCGCGACGTCGGTCGTGCGCCGTACTCCGGAAGTTCGGCCCAGCCTGTGGCGGAACGTCGGGGTCTGGCGGGCGGCGACGGCCGCGAGCCTGGCGTTGGCGGCGTCGCTCGCGCTGGTCGTTTCCATCGAACACGGCCAGGTGCCGCAGGGCGGCACGGCGCTGGTGGCCTACGGGCGCGCCGATGCGGCCTTCGTCGTGCAGCGCGTGGCCAGCGGGGCGCTGGACGTTCAGCCGGTGGCGCCTGCGACGGTGCCGGCAGGCCGAACACTGGAGCTCTGGGGTCTGGCGAACGGCGCCACCAAGCCGGTGGCGCTCGGATTGCTGCCGGCCGGCGGAACACGCATCGAGGCGCGCAAGGTGCCGGCGGGGCCCGGGAAGATCCTCGTGAGCCTGGAGCCCGCCGGTGGGTCGCCGACGGGGCTGCCGACGGGGCCGGTGCTCTACGCGGGGTCGATCGGGCCATAGGCGGCGCGCGCCTGCTTGAGGGTGGTAGGCGGTTTTCCTATCTGAATGCGCGTGACGCTGGGCGTTGCCTTCATGGGGCGCCTGCGTGCTCGTTGCCTGACGGTTAGGGACAAGCACATGGACATTGAGAAATTTACCGAGCGGTCGCGCGGCTTCCTGCAAGCGGCGTCGACGATCGCGTTGCGCGAGTATCATCAGCGGCTGACGGCTGAGCACCTGCTCAAAGCCCTGCTCGATGACGAGGAGGGTGCGGCATCCGGTCTGATCAGGGCGGCCGGGGGCGACCCGGCGCGCGTCAGGACGGCTGTGGAGGCGGCGCTGACGAAACTGCCGAAGGTGCAGGGGGCGGGCGCCGGCCAGCCACAGGCCGATCCGGACTTCGTGCGCGTGCTGGATGCGGCGGAGCAGGCGGCAACGAAGGCAGGCGACGAATACGTGGCGCAGGACCGGCTGCTCGCCGCACTGGCCGCGAGCCAGACCGGGGCCGGCCGGGCTTTGCGCGAAGCGGGGGCAAACCCCCAGGCGATCGAGCGCGCGCTGGCGGCGATCCGGAAAGGTCGCCGGGTGGAGAGTGCCAACGCCGAGGCCGGGTTCGACGCGCTGAAGAAATATGCGCGCGACGTGACCGAGATCGCGCGTTCCGGCAAGCTCGACCCGGTGATCGGGCGCGACGAGGAAATCCGCCGCACGATCCAGGTGCTCGCCAGGCGCACCAAGAACAACCCGGTGCTGATCGGCGAGCCTGGTGTGGGCAAGACCGCCATCGTCGAGGGGCTGGCGCTGCGGATCGTCAACGGCGATGTTCCGGAGACGCTGAAGAACAAGCGTGTGCTGGCGCTGGATCTCGGTGCGCTGGTGGCGGGCGCGAAGTTCCGCGGCGAGTTCGAGGAGCGGCTGAAGGCGGTGCTCAAGGAAGTCGAGAGCGCCGCCGGCGAGGTCATCCTGTTCATCGACGAGATGCACACGATGGTGGGCGCGGGCCGCGCCGAGGGCTCGATGGACGCGTCGAACCTGCTCAAGCCGGAGCTGGCGCGCGGCACGCTGCACTGCATCGGTGCGACCACGCTCGACGAATATCGCAAGCATGTCGAGAAGGATGCCGCACTCGCCCGCCGGTTCCAGCCGGTCTACGTGGGCGAGCCGAGTGTGGCCGACACGATCAGCATCCTGCGCGGGATCAAGGAGAAGTACGAGACGCATCATGGGGTGCGGATCGCGGATGCGGCGCTGGTGGCGGCGGCGACGTTGTCGAACCGCTACATCACCGACCGTTTTCTGCCCGACAAGGCGATCGACCTGATCGACGAGGCGTCGTCGCGGCTGCGCATGCAGGTCGACAGCAAGCCCGAGGCGCTCGACGAACTCGACCGGCGGCTGGTGCAGCTCAAGATCGAGCGCGAGGCGCTCAAGCGTGAGGACGACGCGGCGAGCCGGGAGCGGCTGGGCAAGCTCGAGGGCGAGCTTGCCGAACTCGAGGAGCGGTCGAACGCGATGACCGCGACGTGGCAGAACGAGAAGGGCCGTGTCGCGGAGACGCAGAAGCTCAAGGAGCGGCTCGATGCGGCGCGCAGCGAGGTCGAGGTGGCACAGCGCCGAGGCGACCTCACGCGGGCGTCGGAGCTGTTGTATGGCGTGATTCCGGCGCTGGAATCGGAGATCGCCGTGCATCAGGAGGGCGAGCACGGGGCGCTGGTCAGGCAGAGTGTGGACGAGGCGGCGATCGCGTCGGTGGTCTCGCGCTGGACCGGGGTGCCTGTCGACCGGATGCTGGAGGGCGAACGGGCGAAGCTGATCCGGATGGAAGACCACCTGCGGACGCGTGTCGTGGGGCAGGAGGACGCGCTGCGTGCGGTCGCCAACGCGGTGCGCCGGGCGAGGGCGGGGCTGCAGGATCCGAACCGGCCGATCGGGTCGTTTCTGTTTCTGGGGCCCACCGGTGTCGGCAAGACGGAACTCACCAAGGCGCTGGCGGAATTCCTGTTCGACGACGAGCGGGCGATGGTGCGCATCGACATGAGCGAGTTCATGGAGAAGCACGCGGTCAGCCGGCTGATCGGCGCGCCGCCGGGTTACGTCGGTTACGACGAGGGTGGCGTGCTGACCGAGGCGGTGCGCCGGCGGCCCTACCAGGTGATCCTGTTCGACGAGGTCGAGAAGGCGCACGAGGACGTCTTCAACGTGCTGCTGCAGGTGCTCGACGACGGCAGACTGACCGATGGCCAGGGGCGGACGGTCGATTTCCGCAACACGATCATCGTGCTGACGAGCAATCTCGGCAGCGACGTGCTGGCCAACCTGCCGGATGGCGAGCAGGCGGCGATCGTGCAAGCGCAGGTCATGCGCGTGGTGCGCGAGCACTTCCGGCCGGAGTTTCTCAACCGTCTCGACGAGATCATCCTGTTCAACCGGCTGGCCCGGGCGGACATGGCGCGGATCGTCGACATCCAGCTCGGGCGGCTTCGCTCGCTGCTGACGGACCGGCATATCACGCTGGCGCTGGACGGCAGTGCCACCGACTGGCTGGCACACGCCGGGTATGACCCGGTGTACGGGGCGCGGCCGCTCAAGCGGGTGATCCAGCGTAGCCTGCAGAACCCGCTCGCGGGATTGCTGCTCGAGGGGCGGATCGTCGACGGGGAGACCGTGCGGGTGTCGGCCGGCGCCGACGGGCTGACGCTGAACGGGGCGATGGCGGAGGCGGCGTAGACCAGGGGCTCTGCCCCTGGACCCCGCCAAAGGCTCGCCTTTGGAAACCATCGCTTGAAGTGATGGGGTCTGGGGCCGAGGCCCCAGCGGGTCCAGGGCAGAGCCCTGGCCTTTCGTTCAGACCAAGGCTTCGCGTTCCTGAAGTTGCGATACCGGGCCGAGCCGCTCGATGATCTCGGGGATGGCGCCTTCGGGACGTGGCCGGCCGAACAGGAAGCCCTGCAGTTCGCCGCATCCCTCCGTGGTCAGTCTGGCGCGCTGTTCCTGTGTCTCGACGCCCTCTGCGTTGACGGCGATCCCCAGCGAGCGGCCGAGACCGATGATGGCACGGACGATGGCGAGCGAATCTTCGTTGCCGGTCATGTTGCGGATAAAGGACTGATCGATCTTGATTTTGTCGAATGGAAAGCGGCTGAGGTAGGCGAGCGAGGAGTAACCGGTGCCGAAATCGTCCATGGCAATGCGGACGCCGAGTGCACGGATCGAGAGCAGGGTCTGCAGGATTTGTTCGTCATCCTGCATGAGCAGGGCCTCGGTGATCTCGACTTCGAGCCGATGCGCCGGCAGACCGGAGGCGGCCAAGGCATCGGCGACGTCGTCGGCGAGCATGCGGCCGCGGAACTGCGCCGGCGACAGATTGACGGCGACCTTGACGTCTCCCGGCCAGCGTGCGGCGGCAAGGCAGGCATGCTTGAGCACCCAGTCGCCAAGCGCGCCGATCAGCCCGATCTCCTCGGCCAACGGAATGAATTCGCCCGGGCTGACGAGACCGCGTGTGGCGTGATTCCAGCGCAGCAGCGCCTCGAACCCGACGAGACGAGCACCTGCCGAGACTTGCGGCTGATAGTAAATCTCGAGTTCATCGTTCTTGAGCGCGTTGCGCAGGTCGAGCTCGAGAGCGCGGCGCTCGCGGACACGCAGGTCCATGGCGGCCTCGAAAAAGCGAAAACAGCCGCGTCCGTCGGCCTTGGCTCGACAGAGTGCAAGATCGGCGCACTTCAGCAGGTCTTCGGCACTTGCGGCGTCGGGGCCGCCTGCGAGCGCGATGCCGATGCTGACGCCGATTTCGATCGGCTGCCCGGCAAGCACGAACGGATCGGCGAGCGTTTCGATCAGACGACGCGCCAGTCCACCGGCGGCAGCCGGTTGCTTGCCGATCTGGACAATGGCGAACTCGTCGCCACCGAGTCTCGCCACGATGTCCTCGTCGCGACAACAGGAGCGCAGCCGGTCGGCAACGGCTCGAAGCAGCGCGTCGCCGACCGGATGGCCGAGCGAGTCGTTGACGGTCTTGAAGCGATCAAGATTGAGGCACAGCATGGCCGCCGAGGTCTCGCAAACCTTGCCGAGAATGGCGGCTCTGACGTGCTCGCCGAACAGGAGACGGTTCGGCAGGCCGGTGAGCTGATCGTGCCGCGCCACGTGGGCCAGCCGAGCCTCCGCGGCGCGCCGCTCGCTGACATCCTCATAGGTGGCGACCCAGCCTCCGTTGGCGATCGCCTGCTGCGAGACGGCGATCGCACGACCGTCGGCGAGTTCGCACGACAACGCCTCGCCGCTGCCGCCCGAGCCGTCCAGCAACGAAGTCAATCCGGCGGCCAGGAGGACATCCGGTGCCGCGGCGCCCAGCTTGGGCGTGCCGAACATCTCGGCGAAACGCCGGTTGGCGACGAGCAGGCGGCTCGCGCCGTCGTAGAGACAGAGGCCTTGGTTCATGTTCTCGAGCGCCGCCGTCATCTGGGCGTTGTGGGCGGCGATCTCGTCGGCATGCGTCAGGGCCTGGGCCGCCATCAAGGCTTCGATGCGGGCCATGCCGGCCGCGATGCTGGACTGCATGATGGCGAGTGCTGCCAGCAGATCGGCGGTTTCGCCCCTGCCTTCGACCGTGATCGGGTTGTCGAGGTTGCCGCCGGCAATCGATTGCGCGATGCGGACTGCGCGTCCGATCGGTGGGGCAATCGAGCGGGCGAGCAGAAACGTCGCGAGGAATGCGACGACGAGGCTGCCGACGAGCAGTGCGCCGGTCTGCCGCATCTGGGCCGCGATGAGTTCGCCGACGCGACGCCGGTCTCGAAAGCCGTCATCGGCAAACACCTCGACGACGCGATCGAAACGTGCCTCGATGGGAGATGCGGCGGTGGGATTGGCCCGGATATGCGGCAACGTCGAGGCGACCTCGCGTCGAAGCCTGGTTGCCTCGGTGCGGCCATGCGGCGACATCGCGCGCTCGACGACGATGTCGAGATCGTCGAGCACATCCTGGTAGGCCTCACTCTGCGAACTTCGATCGGAGATCGATGAAATGCCTGCGAACTCGACCTGGGCGGCGCGGAGATAGCTGACGGCCATGAAGGCATTGTCGTAGATGCCGATCGCAAGGTTGCCGAGGCGCTGCTCGGCGATCTCGCCGCTTGCGCCGAGCAACGCCGTCAGCAGGGTCAACGCGAGACAGCCGCCGAGGATCTTGTTGCGAATAGACATCGAGAAACTTAGTCGACGTCGACGTCCATCCGCATCTTCGGATGGATGTGGCATTGGACCCGGTAATGGCCCTTGGTGGGGAAACGAACGTCGACGTGATTGCCGGGGTCGGACTCGTCGGTGTCGAAGGAGAAGGCGGGCGAGTGCGCGTAGACCTGGTGACCGAAATCGTCCTTGTTGTTGAAGCGGACCGTGTCGCCGGAATGGATATGGATCTCGCCGGCGCCGAAGGCGCGATTTTTCTGGTCGACGACGACAGGATCGGCGGCGAAGGCCGGTGCGCTCACGATGCAGAGCAGTGCGATGGGAAGGGTCTTCATGATGCGTGATCCGGTCGGGGAGTTCAGCGGGTGACGATGTCGCGCTCCATGGGCGCCAGGCGGGCGAGCAGCCTGTTCTGTGTCCAGAACGGGATGTTCTGTTTGCGCATGGCCGCCTGGAGATCCTCGACGACGGCATCAAAGGCGGCCTCGTCGATGTGCAGTCCGCGATGCGATGCGGCCATCGAGCGGCCGTGGTACGCACAGGGACCGTCCGTCACATGGCAGATGAAGACGGCGAAGTGCTGCTCGAGCCAGTCGGGATTGATGTTGTCGAAATAGGCATGCAGCCGCGGGTCGCTCATGTAGAGCGAGATCGCAGCCTCGGCGATGCGGTCGACCCCCTGCCTGCCGCCGAGACTGTCGTAGAGCCGTCCGTCGGCGCGGCTCGACGCCGAGAAGAGGATGAGGGCGGCGAGGACATGAGCGAGGTACGTGGCCAGACGATGACGCATCAGAAGCCGAGCTCCAGGGAGAGGTAGGCGCCGTCCTGATCGCCCTGACGCGCGATCGGGCCCAGGTCGGCGAAGGCCAGGGTCGTGGAGACATGCTTGTTGAAGAAGTAGGCCGCGAAAACGTCGTAGGCATCGCCTTCCCGCGCGAACCGGAGGTTGTCGGGCTTGGTCCGCAGCTCCGCGCCGATCGCCAGCCGCCTCGTGACCAGAAAGGCGGCCGACCCCTCGAATTGCGGGCTGTAGCCGCCGTCCGCGTCGCCGCCGAAGCCGAGCAGGCCGAACTGGTTGGCTTTCGTCGCCCGGATTGTGACGTCGACGAGAAGGCTCTGGGCCAGGAACAGCTTGGTGGCGGCGATGTAGGCGTCTGCGCCGTCGGTGCTCTGGGCGCCGAGTGCGCGAAGCACCGCATGCTGGTCGGCGGATTTCAGTTCGGTTCCGACCGATATTTCAGGAAGCCAAGCGTCCTGGTCGTAGACGGCGTCGCCATACAGGCGAACCTTGACGCCCACGACATCGAGGTCGAACTGATAGCCGTCGCCGAGGCCGAGCCGGCCGCCGGCTTTGCCGGTATCGAACCATTCATGCGCGTAGGAGAGCTCCAGCCGGTCGTAGAACCCGGCGGCCACTCCGGCCGTGTTCAGCGTGAAGTCCGGCAGCGGGACGACCGTGTCGTGGATGTTGCCGCCGATCTGATCGCGTGTGCCATAGCCAGTGATGAGCGCCCAAGGCACCAGGCCGCCGCCTCCGGCGCCTTCGACCTGCACAACGCCCGAGGTCGCGAGCAGTCGGCTGCTGTCCTGCGCACGCGCCGTGACGGAGACGGCCAGGCACACGGGAACGACGGCTGACAGTCGCCAGCAGCGACTGAGGAGACGGGAATTTTTCACGCTCGATCCGGTTTGTCTGACCAGAACGATTGTGAGACGGAGTCGTGAAAGCAGCGTTAAACGGTCGTGGCACCGGCGGCGACCGCACCAACGCTTGCGTCGCTGTTTTCGAATGGTTCATTTCGGCGACTGGATTTTGAAGGCGAACGCGAACGGCGCCGAGCTGCCAATCGGGGTCTGGGGGCGCCGGCCCCCCCGGGGTGCGGGGCGGGGGCCGGTGATTTTGGCCGCCGGCGGTTGTGGGCAGGGGGGGGG
>CAXTSH010000057.1:0-6359 GCA_964246925.1 uncultured Acetobacteraceae bacterium | reverse complement strand
CCCCGCTCGCCGGCCCCCCCCCGCGCGCCGCCCGCCGCCCCCCCCCCCCCCCCCCCCCCCCCCCCCCCCCGGGTTCAGGGCAGAGCCCTGATCTTTAAGCCCTCAGTCTGTTCAGGACATCGCGGGTCATTTCTTCCGAAGTCTGCTCGACCGACACAACGATCGGGTTCTCGTCGGTGGCGGGTTCCTCGAGCGTGTGGAGCTGGCTGTCGAGGAGGTCGACCGGCATGAAATGGTGCTTGCGCCACTTGAGGCGCTGGATGAGTGTGTCGCGGCTGGCCTTGAGATAGAGAATGCGGACCTGATCGGTGCGGCCGGCGATCAGGAAGTCGCGATACTGACGCTTCAGCGCCGAGCAGGTTATGAGGCCGCGGCCATCGTCGGCCAAACGCCGGTCGATCCACTCCTTGCATCGGGCGAGCCAGGGCCAGCGATCGTCGTCGGTGAGCGGGATGGCATGGCTCATCTTCTCGACGTTGGCGGCCGGGTGGAGTTCGTCGCCCTCCTGGAACGGCCAGCCGAGAAAACCGTCGACGAGCTTGGCCACCGTGCTCTTGCCGGCGCCGGAGACGCCCATGCAGATCAGTACGCAGGGCCGGAAGCCTTCGTCGTCCGGGGCGCTGTGACCGGTGAGCGCCTGGCTCATGGCTGGGCGGTGAAGGTCTGCAGACCGGTCTCGCCGGCGACGAGGGCGAGTGCGGCGCGTTGCAGAAACAGACCCGTCTCGAAGACGCCGACGATGTCGCGCATCGCGCGATCGGTCGCTGCCGGGTCGTCGAGCGGACCGAAATGGCAGTCGAGGATCATGTTGCCGCCGTCGGTCACGGTGAGCTCGCCTTGCGCCGAGTGGCGCGGTGCGACACGCGCGCCGATCGCCTGCAGGTGGCGTGCGGTCGCCTCCCAGCCGAACGGGGAGACTTCGACGGGTACCGGCGTGCGCCGGCCAAGCTTGTCGACCAGCTTGCTGTCGTCGGCGACCACCACGAAGCGGCGGCTGGCGCTGGCCACGATCTTTTCGCGCAGCAGCGCGCCGCCGAGCCCCTTGATCAGGCCGAGGGTGGTGGGTTCGATCTCGTCGGCGCCGTCGATGTCGAGATCGAGCTCGGTCGTCTCGGCGAATGTGATGACACGTATGCCGCCTGCACGGGCCTGCGCGGCGCTGCGTTCGGAGGTGGCGACCGCGTCGATGTGCAGGCCGTCCCGGACACGGGCGATCAGGGCGTCGATGAGAAAGATGGCAGTCGAGCCGGTGCCGAGGCCGACGATCATGCCATCTTCGACCAGGGCGGCGGCGGCCAGCGCCGCCTGCTGTTTGAGGTGGGCACGCGGATCGGTCACGGCGGTCTTAATCGCCGCCGGCGGCAGCCTGGTCGAGGAACCAGGTGACGCGGCCGATGCTGGTGATCCGGCTCGCGGGTTGCGAGCGATCGTTGGCGCGCACGCGGCCGAGTGCTTGGCGCTTGCCCGCGCCGGCGATCAGGAAGGCGACCTCGCGAGAGCTGGCAATCGCCTGATAGGTCAGCGTCAGGCGGGTGTGCGGGGCGTCAAGCGGCACGCAGGGCGCCACCCAGTCGAGCGTGTTGTCCAGCACCTCGGTGCCGGGGAAGAGGGAGGCGGTATGGCCGTTCTCGCCGAGGCCAAGCAGGACGACGTCGAACAGTGGGCGCGGGATCTCGAGCACTTCGTCGCGGTAGTGACCGGCGAGCTCATCCTGGTAGCGCCGAGCGGCAACGGCCGGATCGCCGTCGGTCGGCATCGGGTGGAAGTTGGCAGGCGAGATGTTGATGCGGTCGATCAGGGCCGAGCGCACCATGCGCTGGTTGCTGTCCTCCTCGCTCGGCGGCACGAAACGCTCGTCGCCGAAAAACAGGTGAGTGCGATCCCACGGAAAGGTTTTCGCGTAGTCGGCAGCGAGGATTTCGTAGAGGCGCTTGGGGGTCGAGCCACCGGAGAGGGCGACCGTAAAATAGGGACCGGGCGCTCTCGCGGCGAAGTCCGCCAGCCATTTCGCCACGTGCTGGGCGAGAGCTTCGGCGTCCTCGAGTACGATCTCGTCGTCAATCTGGGTCATGGCACGTTCTCGCCGAGGATGAAGCGCTCGACGCCTTTGGCAAACCCTTCGCTCTCGCTGTCGTCGGTGACGTGGGTCGCGGCCTGCTTGACCTCGTCGGCGGCCTGGCCCATGGCGATCGAGACGCCGCCGCGCCGGAACATCAGCACGTCGTTGGGCTGGTCGCCGAAGGTCGCGATCTCGTCCTCAGGAATGCCGAGATGCCTGGCGAGAGTGGCGACCACGTCGCCCTTGTTGGCGTGCGGATGGGTGACGTCGAGGTAGTAGGGCTGCGAGCGGGCGGCGGACGCCCCGTCGCCGAGCTCGGTCTGCAGATCGTGCTCGGCCGCGCGCACGCGCTCGAGGTCGTCGGAGACGCCGACGATCTTGACGGCGTGATCAAGCGCCGCCTCGATGTCGGTCGAGACCTTCGGCGCGAACTTGACGGTCCATTGCTCGCGGGCGACGTGCGGCGCGTCCTCCTTGCCGACGATCCAGTCCTCGCCGGCATAGACCCAGACGTCGAGATCGTGCTTGCGCAGGGATGCGACCGTGCGGTCGGCGACGTCGCGGGACAGGTTCTTGCTTTCGATGATGGTGAGATCGCGCTTGACGAGAAGACCGCCATTGAAGCCCGCGATCGGCGTCCGGAGGTCGAGCGGATCGAACAGCATCGCCATGCCCTTCGGCGGTCTGCCGCTGGTGATGGCGAACTCGATGCCGCGTTGGTGGAGCTTGTGGACGGCGGCGATCGCGCGCTCGGTCAGATGCTTCTCCTTGGTCACCAGCGTGCCGTCGACGTCGGCGAGCAACAGCGAGATTTTCTGGGCCATCGTAAACCCTTCTAATTCAGGCCGGGAGCGCGCGGCAGGATGAGCTGCTCGATGGCGTCCGCCCAGCCATCCTGCTGATTGGTGCCGGTCACGAACATGGCGGCGTCCTGCACCTCCTCCGGCGCGTTGCCCATGGCGACCGACAGGCCGGCGATCCGGAGCATGGCGCTGTCGTTCGGCATGTCGCCGAGCGAAGCGGTTTCGGAGACAGGAACATCGAGGATGCGGGCGAGGCGTTTGAGCGCATGGTCCTTGCGCGCTTCCGGGTGGGTGACGTCGAGATAGTAGTCCTGGCTGCGATGTGCCGTCACGACGCCGCCGAGGCCGGTCATCATCTCGGTCTCCAGCCGCTCCAGCAGATGGTATTCGGTGGTCGAACCCATGATCTTGCCGGCGCGCTCGATGACGGCATCGAAATCGGCCACCACGGTCGGGTCCATCCTGACGGTGCGGTGTTCGAGCGGGACATAGGGACCGGCCGGGTTGGTGATGAACCATTGGTCGTCGGCAAACACCCAGGCGTCGACATGGTTGGTCACCAGCATCTCGACCGCGAGGCGTCCCGCCGGGTTGGGGATCGAGAGTTGCTCCAGCACGCGACCATCGGGACTGACGATCTCGCCGCCGTTGAAGCCGGCGCGCGGCGTGTCTATGCCGAGCGGCTCGAGAAACATGGTCATGCCGCGCGCCGGACGGGAGCTGACGAGGGCCAACATGATACCGGCCCGGCGCAGCGAGGCGGCGGCCTGGATGGCGCGCGGGCTGAGCTGCTTGTCGCGATCGACGAGAGTGCCGTCGATGTCGGTGACGACCAGCCTGACCCGCGTCGTGGGGTCCTTTCCGGGTGTGGTGATCATCGGGTCAGCCGAAGCCAACGGCGGCCGTCGCGGGCAAGCAGGGCGGCGGCTTCGCGCGGTCCGGCGGACCCTGCCGGATAGTGATGCACGGTTCCCTCACCGGCCTCCCACGCTTCGCGTGCGGGCTGCACGGCGCGCCAGCCGCCCTCGATGTTGTCGGCGCGCTGGAACAGCGTCGCGTCACCGATCAGGCAATCATAGATCAGGGTCTCGTAGCCGGTGCTCGGGCCTTCCTCGAAGAAATCGGCATAGTCGAAGTTCATCCGCACGCCGCCGAGTGCGACGCGTGGGCCCGGCCGCTTGGCGCTGAACTGCATCGTGATGCCCTCGCGTGGCTGAATGTGCAGGACCATGATGTTGGGTGTGAGCTTCTCGACCGGGGTGTCGCGGAACAGCGCGTAGGGCGCCTGCTTGAAGTGAACGGCGATCTCGGTTCGACGCACCGCGAGGCGCTTGCCGGTGCGAAGATAGAACGGGACGCCGGCCCAGCGCCAGTTGTCGATCGACAGGCGCATCGCGACGTAGGTCTCGGTGGTCGAATCGGGTGCCACGTCGGGCTCGCCGCGGTAGGCGAGACGGGGTTCGCCACCCAGCTCGCCGTCGGTGTATTGGCCGCGTATCACCGGCGGGTGCTCGACGCCGAACTGCATCGGATGGATGGATGCCAGCACCTTCGACTTCTCGTCGCGCACGGCGTCGGCGTCGAACGATGTCGGCGCTTCCATCGCGGTCATCGCGAAAAGCTGCATCAGGTGGTTGGGGACCATGTCGCGCATCGCGCCGGTCTGTTCGTAAGAGAGACCGCGCTTCTCGACGCCTACGGTTTCGGCCGCCGTGATCTGGACATGGTCGATGTTCTGACGGCTCCACAGGGGCTCGAAGATGCCGTTGGAGAAACGCAGAGCCAGGATGTTCTGCACCGTCTCCTTGCCCAGGTAGTGGTCGATCCGGTAGATCTGGTCCTCGTCGAGAACCTTCAGCAAGCGATTGTTGAGCGCCCGTGCCGACGCGAGATCGGAACCGAACGGTTTTTCGATGATGACGCGCCGGAACCGGCCCTCCTCTTCGCTGACCACACCGGCGGCGGCAAGGTTTTCAACCAGTGGCGCGAAGAAGCGCGACGTGACGGCAAGGTAGAAGACCGCGTTCGCGCCGGCGATGCGGGAGCCGAGCTGCTCGAACAGGCCGGCGTCGTCGAAATCGCCGCGCAGGTAGGAGATCCGGTCGCGCAGCCATTGCCAGCGGGCACGGTCAAGTGCGACGGCCATGTCCTTGCCGCGCCGTGCGGCGACGAAGTTTGCGAGGCTGTCCTCGAATCTCGCGCGCAGGCCCTCATCGTCCAGATCGAGCCGATCGACGCCGACGATCGCGAACCGGTCGTCCAGGAGGCCGGCGCAGCCGAGATTGTAGATCGCCGGCAACAGGAGGCGCGCCGCCAGGTCGCCTCCGGCGCCGAAGATGACGAAGGTGCAGGAAGGCGCGGGATGCGGGGGCGCCCGGGGCTCGACCTCCGCCTCGGCGAAGCCGCCCAGTTCGCTGATGTGGTCGATGGCCAAATTGTCCGGGCTCAGTGCTTGGCAGCCGCGTCGCCTTCCGGATCGTCCGCACCGCCATGCTTGTCCTCGACATGGTGCTGCTCGATGTGGCCGCCGAACTGGAACCGCATGGCGGACAGGAGCTTCTCGGCATAATTGTTGCCTGACCGGCTGCGGAAGCGGGCGAACAGCGACGCGGCAAGCACCGGAACCGGGACCGCCTCCTCGATGGCGGCGTCGACGGTCCAGCGGCCCTCGCCGCTGTCGGCGACCTTGCCGGAGTAGTCCGACAGCGACTCGTTTTTGGCCAGTGCGGACGCGGTCAGGTCAAGCAGCCAGGACGCCACCACCGAGCCGCGACGCCAAACTTCGGCAACGTCGGCCGTGTCGATGGTGAAGCGCTCGTCCTCCGGAAGGTCCGCCGAGCGCTTGTTGCGAAGCACGTCGAAACCTTCGGCATAGGCCTGCATCATGCCGTATTCGATGCCATTGTGGACCATCTTGACGAAGTGGCCGGCGCCGGCAGGTCCGCAGTGCAGGTAACCCTGCTCGGCCCGCTCGTCGCGACCCTCACGGCCAGGCGTGCGTTCGATGTCGCCGATGCCGGGCGCCAGCGCCGACAGGATCGGATCGATGTGGTCGACCGCCTCCTTGGCACCGCCGATCATCATGCAGTAGCCGCGCTCGAGGCCCCAGACGCCGCCGGACGTGCCGACGTCGACGAAGTGGATGCCTCGCTCGCGGAGCTGTTTGGCGTGCTGGATGTCGTCCTTGTAGAAGGAATTGCCGCCGTCGATGATGATGTCGCCATCGCTCATCACGTTGGCCAAGGCGTTGATCGTGTCCTTCGTGATCTTGCCGGCGGGAAGCATCACCCAGACGATCCTCGGCTTGTCGAGCTTGCCGACCATGTCATCCAGACCGCTCGACGGTCTGCTTCGCTCGGCGCGGCTGTGAACGCCTTCCATCGCCTTGGGGTCATGATCGTAGAGGACAACCTCGTGGCCATGTCTTGAGAGCCTGACGCTGATGTTGCCGCCCATACGGCCTAGGCCGATCACGCCGATCTGCATGCTTGGTCTCC
>CAXTSH010000056.1:0-22016 GCA_964246925.1 uncultured Acetobacteraceae bacterium | reverse complement strand
GGTCGGTTCACCGACTTGGGTTTGTGTCGAAGTGGGGCAAAACCCCGCTGGGCGCGGCGCGCGCAGCGCGACAGCCGGGCGGGGCAGGGGGCGCCGCCCCCAGCGGGGTCTTGGGGCAGCGCCCCAAGCCTACTGTCGCAGAGGTCTCGCGACCGCCTTTGGAGGGTTTGGTGGCAAAGCCCTCCAATCGCGCCGCGGCTCAGGCCGGGCGGACGACGTAGTGGCCTCGCACCCACACGTAACGGAAGCCGTTCCAACGCCAATGGCCGGGCCGCCAGACATAGACGCCAGGCGGCGGTGGGGGTGCTGCCTCGACCAGCGGAGCCGGAGGCGGAGGCGGACCCGGAACCGGCGCCGGGTAGACACAGCCGGCAAGCAGGCCGACGAGCAGGACGGCGCCTACGCCGCTTGATGCTCTCCAGGACCTGGCCGCCAGCCAGTCGAGTTTGCGTGTCATGATCGTTCCCATCATCGCCGTTCGCCAACCTTGAACGAAGAAGGATGCCGTATCCGTCGCGGACGGTTCAGAGAGTTTCAATGGCCGCCGCGAGGGCGGCCACCGGCTTTGGTGGGGGCGAACAGCAGGCACATCGGGGAGATGACGAAGGCGAGCACGGCGACCATGCTGAAGACGTCGTTGTACGCCAGGATCTGCGCTTGTTCGATGAAAGTGGCGTGGGCCTGGTTGGTCGCAGTCGCCGACAGCATCGAGCGGGCGACGCCCGCCGACTGCGCGGTCTGCTGATAGCGGTTGAGCAGGTTTTCGTACTGAGGTCGAAACGGCGTCGCCCAGTGCGCCAGATAGGCTTCGCGTATCTGGGTACGTTCGGTGACCTGGCTATTGGCAATCGAGATGCCGACCGCGCCGATCACGTTGCGGCCCATGGTGAAGAGCGCGGAGGCGTCGCCGTTCAGGCGGCGCGGGATCGTCGAGTAGGCGATGGTGCTGATGGGCGCGAACATGAAGGCGAGACCCACGGTCTGCGCGGCACGTATGTAGACCAGTGTGCGGAAGTCGATCTGCGGGTTGAGGCTGGATGAGTAGATCATCGACATGCCCATCAGGAAGAACCCGGTCGCGATCAGGAACCGGGTCTGCACGACCGGCAGGAGCCGGCCGATGACGGGGATGAGCATGATGATGACGAGCGCTCCCGGCGAGAGCACCAGACCGGCGAGGATGGCGTTGTAGCCGAGCACCTGCTGGGCGAATTGCGGGATGACGACGGCGGCGGCGTAGAGGACGAAGCCGAGTGCGGAGATCGCGAGGAAGCCGGTGGCGAAGTTGCGGTCGGTCAGCACGCGCAGGTTGACGATCGGCTTCCTGGCGACCAGCAGCCAGCCGATCGCGCCGAGGATGCCGAGAGTGGCACAGGCCGCCATCAGGCGGATGAAGGGAGAGCCGAACCAGTCGTCGTCCTCGCCGCGGTCGGCCATGACTTCGAGGCAGCCGAGCCCGATGGTGATCAGCGACAGGCCGATCGCGTCGAGGCCGGCCTTCTGCCGCTTCGCCCAGGGCGGGTCCTCGATCAGGATGAAGACCATGAAGGTGGCGAAGATGCCGATCGGGATGTTGAGGAAGAACACCCAGCGCCAGTTGTAGTCGAACGTCAGATAGCCGCCGATGGTAGGGCCGAGCACGGGGGCGACGACGGTGGCGAGCGCGGTCAGGCCGAAGGCGGCGCTGCGCCGCTCGGGCGGGAACGTGTCGAGGATGATCGATTGCTGGTTCGGCTGCAGGCCGCCGCCGAAGAAGCCCTGCATGAGGCGGAAGACGATCAGTTCCGGCAGGTTGGTGGCGATGCCGCACAGGAACGAGCAGACGGTGAACATCGAAATGCAGATCAGGAAGTAGCGCTTGCGGCCGAGCACGCGAGCGAGATAGCCCGACACGGTGAGCACGATGCCGTTCGCGGCGAGGTAGGAGGTCAGCGTCCAGGTGCTGTCGTCATAGGACGAGGCGAGGTCGCCGGCGATGTAGGGCAGCGACACGTTGACGATGGTGGTGTCGAGCACCTCCATGAAGGCGGCCAGCGTGACGACGACCGCGATCAGCCACGGGTTTGCCCTTGGCCGCCATTGTGCGTCGGTGCGCGCGCTCATCGGGACGCGATGCTGGCCGGGCTGCCCGGATTGCCCCCATGGCCCTGATTGCCCGCGCTGGGGCGGGTCCCGATGAAGACGGTCGGCTCGACGGAGAGGCCGATCGGCAGCGGAACGTCGGGGTCGAGCCCGCTGTCGATGAGGATTTTCACCGGCACGCGCTGGACGATCTTGACGAAGTTGCCGGTCGCGTTCTCCGGCGGGAAGGCACTGAACTGACCGCCCGAACCGAGCTGGATGCTGTCGACATGGCCGTGCAGGTGGAGCTGCGGGTAGGCGTCAACGGAGATGTCGACGAGCTGACCCGCCCGCATGCTCGCAAGCTGGGTCTCCTTGAAGTTGGCGGTGACCCAGATCTCGGGCTGCACGATCGCGAACAGGTTCTGTCCGACATTGACGTAGTTGCCCTGCTCGACGTTGCGCTGCGCGATCCAGCCGTCATGCGGAGCGCGGATCACGGTCCAGCCGAGATTGATCTCGGCCTGACGGAGCTGTGCCTGCGCGACTCCCAGCGCGCCGGACTGCTGACCGATCCTGGTCGTCTGCACGCCGATATTGGCCTTCACCGGAGTGGCAGACTCGACCTGCGCCTGCGCGACGGCGACCGCTCCCTTGGCTTCCTGCAGTGCCGCCGTCGACTGATCGACGGCCTGCTGGGTCGTGGCGGCGCGCGCGACGCTGTGCTGCCGCTTGTAGTCGGTCTCGGCCTGGAACTCCTGGCCTTGCGACTGCACGAGCTGTCCCTTGGCCAGTGCAAGCTGGGCCGGGAAGTTCTTGGCCGCGACTTCGGCGCTGTATTTGGAACCTTCGAGCTGGCCCTCGGACTGGACGACCTGCGCCTCGTCCTGGTCGACGATCGCCTGGTAGGTCCGCCGGCTGATCCGCGCCAGCACCTGGCCCTGGTGGACGAACTGGTTGTCGTTGACGTCGAGCTCGACGATGTAGCCGCTCACCTGGGGCGCGATATTGACCGTCCTGCCGGCGGTGTAGGCGTCGTCGGTGGTCTGCTTGCCGCGCGTGGTCAGCCAGAGGAAGAAGCCGCCGCCGACGAAGGCGATGATGATCGCGACCAAGCCGACGCGGACGTAGGGACGTGTGCGCGCGCGCGCCGCCTCCTGCTCCTGGTCCTGCTTGTCGGCCGCCTTCTTGTCGTCGGCGTCGTCCTGCTTGGCCTGGGCGGCCTTGTCGTCGTCGGACTGCCCTTCGTCCTCGGCCATGCGCAAGCTTCTCCACGCGGACCGGTCATCGCTGACCGATCGGTTCGGTCACCCGTTTGGCACGATCATCCGAGGACAGCAAACCTCATGCCGCCAGCGCCTGGCTTCTGACCAGCCGGGCGTAGAGCCCGTCGATGTCGACCAGTTCGGCGTGGGTGCCGGTCTCGATCGCCTCGCCGTCGGCCATGACGACGACCAGGTCGGCGGAGCGGACGGTGCTGAGGCGATGGGCGACGATGATGGTGGTGCGGCCCTGGCGGAGGCGGGCGAGGGCTGCCTGCACGGCGGCCTCGTTCTCGGCATCGAGCGCGCTGGTCGCTTCGTCGAGCAACAGGATGCGAGGGTTGCGCAGCAGGGCGCGGGCGAGGACGACACGCTGCCGCTGGCCGCCGGACAGGCGCTGGCCGCCGTGGCCGACACGGGTGTCGTAGCCGTCCGGCAGCCGCTCGATGAAGTCGGCGGCGGAGGCCGCCGCGGCGGCGGCCTCGACGGCGGGGGATTCGGCGCCGGGGCGGCCCATGCGGATGTTGGCGGCGACCGTGGTGTCGAACAGCATGGTTTCCTGTCCGACATAGGCGATGGCGCCACGCAGGCTCTCCAGCGTCAGGTTGCGAAGGTCGTGGCCGTCGAGCGCGATGTGGCCGGACGATACGTCGTGCAGGCGGGGGATGAGCGAGAGCGCGGTGGACTTGCCTGCGCCCGAGGGTCCGACCAGGGCGACGGTGCGGCCGGGGAGCGCCTCGAAGCTGAGCGAACGCAGACCGGCGCGGCCGTCAGGATAGATAAAGCCGACACCGGCGAAACGCAGATGGCCGCTTCCGGGCGGCAGCACCACCGCGCGTGGGCTCTCGGCGACGGCGGTGCGCTCGTCGAGCACGTCGAAGACGCGGGTCAGGCCGGCGAGGCCTTCCTGGATCGCGGCGTTGAGCGAGCCGAGCGCACGCAGCGGACGGGCGGCGAGGAGCAGGGCGGCGACGAAGCCCGAGAAGTCGCCGAGCGTGCTGCCACCGGTCGACGCACGCCAGCCGGCAAAGCCGAGGACGGCGGCGACGGCACTGCCGCCGAGCACCTCGAGCACCGGCTCGACGCGGGCGCGGCCACGGGTCATGCGCAGCAGGGCCGCGTAGAGCTCGCGGAAGGCGGCCTCCGCGCGCGTCTGTTCGGTGCGTTCGAGACGGTAGGCGCGCACGGTGCGGGCCTGGGCGAAGCTCTCGTTGAGCAGTGCGGCGGTCTCGCCCATGCGTTCCTGCATGCCGCCCGAAGCTCGGCGGACGCGCCTGCCGATGCGCTGGATGGGGACGGCGGCGAGCGGATAGAGCAGGGCCGCGATCAGGCTCAGTTCCCAGTCCATCCACAGCATGGAGGCGACCAGGCCCACGACGGTGACGGCGTCGGAGAGCGCGTTGACGGCGCGGATCAGCGCCTCCCGGATGACGGTGGCGTCGGTGGTGAAGCGGGCGGCGAGCTGGGCGGGCGCCTCGCGCTCGATGCGGGCGATGTCGGCCTCGACCAGGTGGCCGAACATGCGGGTCTGCAGGCCGCGGATGACGAGCAGGACGAGCTGCTGGACGCTGGTGGTCTGGCCGTACTGGGCGGCGGCTTTCGCGGTGGTGATGGCGATGACCAGGGCGGGCACCTGATAGAGGATGCGCGGGTCGTGCGCCGTGAACATGTCGAGCGCCCGGCTGATCACCAGCGGATAGAGCGCGGTCAGGCCGGCCATGGCGACGGTCAGGAACAGGACCGACAGCAGGCGGCCGCGGTAGGCGGACACTTCCTCTCGCCAGAGCCGGCGCAGCGGTGGCCAGGTCGCGTTCGCATTCTGCGGTTCGGCGGCCGCGAGCGGGGCCGCCGGGGTCTGGGCATCCATGCGCGCCTTGGATCGGTGGGCCGGTTCTCATGACGCTCGGAGGGCGTCGGGACCGGACCACTAGCAGTTCGGCCCGGTGGCGGAAAGCAGACGGGCGAGTTCGGCCAGGCACGCGTCGCGGCCGTCGCGGGCGCCGCGGGCGAGCCACCAGGCGCGGACCGCGCGAAGCGCCTCGCCGACCCGCTTGCCGGCCGGTTGGCCGAGTGCGAGGACGTCGCGACCCGCGAGCGGGAAGAGCGGCGGTTCGGTCTGCGTGATGCGGGCTCGCAGGCGGTCCCAGTCGGGGTCGGCGTCGGTCTGGGTGAGCCAGGTGCGGCCGGCGAGGATGTCGGGCGGGGTGTCGGCGAGCATCCGCCGGAGGGCATCGTCGTCGAGTGCAGGGTCGGGCAACGGCGCGTTGGTCAGCGCCCCCAGACGGGCGGCTTCTTCGGTCGAGAGGCGCAGACGGGCAGCGAACGCCGCCGGGTCGCCGGTCAGGAGAGCGGCGAGACGGAGGATCGGGTCGGGCGGCGCGCCGGCGCGATCGGCGGCGGCGAGACGGTCCGGGTCGGCGCCTTCGGGAACGGCGACGCGAAGCACGCCGAGTTCGGCCATCAGCCGGATGGTCGGGGCGGATGCGGTGGTGGCAAGGATGCGCTTGAGCTCGCTCCAGACCCGCTCGGCCGAGAGGCGGGCGATCAGCGGGGCGCCCGCCTCGATCGCGCGCGCGGCCTCTGGGTCCGGAACTCCGCGGCCGAACCGGGCCTGGAAGCGGAAAAACCGCAGGATGCGGAGGTGGTCCTCCTCGATCCTAGGGGCGGCGTCGCCGACGAAGCGGACCCGGCCGCCGGCGAGATCGGCGGCGCCGTTGAAGAAGTCGTGCAGCCTGCCGGCGCGGTCGAGCGACATGGCGTTGATGGTGAAGTCGCGGCGCGCGGCGTCCTCCTGCCAGTCGTCGGTCCAGGCGGTCTCGGCGTGGCGCCCGTCGGTGCGGACGTCGCGACGGAGCGTGGTGATCTCGAACGGTCTGTGATCGACGATGGCGGTGACGGTGCCGTGGGCAAGGCCGGTGGGCACGGTGCGGATGCCACTCGCCTGGAGACGGCGGATGACCTCCTCTGGCGGGCTTGGCGTCGCGAGATCATGGTCGGTGACCGGGAGACCGGCGACGCGATCGCGGACGGCGCCGCCTACCAGACGGGCTTGCGGGAGCGCGTCCCAGAGCCGGCCTAGGGAGGCGTCGACTTCCATCCGAGTTTCGCTTCAGTCAGCACGGCAGTGAAGGTAGGGGCCTGCCCCGAACCCCTGACCTCAAGACGAGAGTGGTTCCTGGCCAGTCGAGAGCACCTCGCGCGCCGCGCGCACCACCGCCGCCGACGTGATGTCGAACTTTGCGTAAACGTCGCCGATCTTCCCGGAGGCGCCGTATTCGTGCATGCCGACAAAACGGCCCTGCAGGCCGAGATAGCGGTTCCAGGACATCTCGACCGCCGCTTCCACCGCGACGCGGGCCGGAGTGTCGCCGATGACCGCGCGCCTGTAGGCTTCGTCCTGCCGCTCGAACAGCAGGTGGCACGGCATGGATACGACCGCGGTGGGGATGCCTTCCTTCTGCAGAATCTCACGCGCCTCGATGGCCAGGTGCAGCTCCGAGCCGCTGGACATGAGGGTCAACCGGCGCGGGCCGCCTTCGGCCTCGGCCAGCACGTAGCCGCCGCGGGCGGACCGGTTCTCGGAACCGGACTCGCGGCGCAGCAGCGGCATCGGCTGGCGGGACAAGGCGAGCAGGGCTGCGCGGCGCGGCGCGTCGAGGATCGCTTCCCAGCATTCGGCGGTCTCGATCGGATCGCCTGGACGATACACCGCGAGCTGCGGAATGGCACGCAGTGCGGACAGGTGCTCGACCGGCTGGTGGGTCGGACCGTCCTCACCGAGGCCGATGCTGTCGTGGGTCATGACGAAGATGGTGCGCACTTCCATCATCGCGGCCAGCCGGATGGCCGGGCGGCAGTAGTCCGAGAAACACAGGAAGGTGCCGCCGTACGGAATCAGGCCGCCATGCAGGGCGATGCCGTTCATGGCTGCCGCCATGCCGTGCTCGCGCACGCCGTAATGCACATAGGAGCCGTTGTACTCGCCGGGCCTGATCTCGACCTGATTCTTGGCCCTGGTGTTGTTGGACGGCGTGAGGTCGGCCGAGCCGCCAAGCAGTTCGGGAATGGCGTCGAACAGGTGGTTGAGCACCGCACCGCTCGCCTGCCGAGTGGCGCTATCCTTGTCTGCGGCCAGGAACTCCCGGCGCGCGGCGGCGATGGCGTCGCGCCAGTTCTCCGGCAGGTCGCCACGGGTGCGGCGCTCGAACTGCTGCCGCAGGTCAGCTTGGGCGTGCTTGACCCGGTCGGCCCAGGCCATGCGGTCGTCGCGGCCCTTGGCGCCGATCGCGCGCCAGGCCCCCAGAAGGGGCTCGGGGATCTCGAAGGCCGGCGCGGTCCAGTTCAGCAACTTGCGGGCGCCGGCGATTTCGTCCTCGCCTGGAGCGTCACTGTGCGCCTTCTGAGTGCCAGCCCTGGTGGGGAAGCCGAAGCCAATCACGGTGCGGCAGGCGATCATGGACGGCTTGCCGGTCACCTTTTGGGCCTCGACGATCGCCGCGCGGATGGCGTCGGTGTCGTGACCGTCGATCTCCTGGACGTGCCAATGCGCGGCGCGGAACCGCGCCGGCTGGTCGTCGGAGACTGCGAGGCCGGTGGCGCCGTCAATCGAGATGGAGTTGTTGTCAAAAAAGGCGATGAGCTTGCCGAGCTTCAGGTGTCCCGCCAGCGAGATCGCCTCGTGGCTGATGCCCTCCATCAGGCAGCCGTCGCCCATGAACACGTAGGTGAAGTGGTCGACGAGGGCGTCGCCGAAGTGCGCGTTCATGATGCGCTCGGCCAGTGCCAGTCCGACGGAGTTGGCGAGGCCTTGGCCGAGCGGGCCGGTGGTGGTCTCGATGCCGTCGGCGTGCCGGTATTCCGGGTGACCCGGCGTTTTGGCGCCGACCTGGCGGAAGCGCTTCAGCTCCTCGATCGGCATGTCCTCATAGCCGGTCAGGTACAGGAGCGCGTACAGCAGCATGGAACCGTGGCCATTCGAGATGAGAAACCGGTCGCGATCGAGCCAGTGCGGATCGGCGGCATCGAACCGCAGGAACTCGGAGAACAGGATCGTGGCGATGTCGGCCATGCCCATCGGCATGCCCGGGTGACCGCTCTTGGCCCGCTGCACGGCGTCCATCGCCAGGACGCGGATACAGTCTGCCATGTCGCGCAGGTGCGGATCGCGCGGCGCCGGCAATTGGCCCGTGGCCGGTTTGGTCTGATCGTCCGCCATGATGGTTTCCTCCCGACGCCCGGGACAGAGATACTCCTCCGCCGATACGAAGTCAGGCTTACTTCCTCGGGGCGTTTCGCCAGGGCGTACTCTGCACGGCGCCGTGAAGCCTCGCCGCGAGCGTCGACAGGATCGCGGCGGTGGCGCCCCAGATCAGGTGGTCAGGATGGTGCCAGACCCAGTATTCGTGCCAGGTGCCTCGCAGCAGCGCGCGCTCGCGCCGGACAGCGCCGGGGTCGAACAGATTGGCCACCGGCAGGACGAGGATTTCGGCGACCTCGGCGGGGGCGGCCTGCCAGAGCGCGTCCGCACGCACGCAGGCGACGACCGGGGTGATTTCGAAGCCGGTGGTGGTGAGCACCGAAGGCAGGCGGCCGACGATCGAGCAGGCGGCGGGGTCTAGGCCGATCTCTTCCTGCGCCTCGCGCAGGGCCGCTGTCTCCGGGTCGCCGTCCGACTCGTCGATCCGGCCGCCCGGAAAGCTGACCTGGTCGGGATGGCGGCGGAGGGAGGCGGAGCGCCGGGTCAACAGGACGAAGGGCGCCTCGGCGAGCACGACCGGAACAAGGACGCTGGCCTTGGCGTGGTCACCGCTGGAGCCGAAGGTGTCAGCCGTTGCGGCGAGCGCGCGCCGAAGAAGTTCTGGCAAGCCGGCCGCGAGAGCGGTGTATCGGGCGGTGTCCTGCACCCGCGATCATGCGTCCAGCGGCAGCATGTCGCCGATGCGGAAGAAGCGGCCGCAGCTCCAGACTCCGTAGCACGGGCGGCCGCGCCAGGTACCCGGCTCGGCGAGGGCGGCGAGTTCGTAATAGACCGGACGGGCGATCCTGGCCTCAAGCGGAGACGGACCACGCCCGTCACGTATGTGGATGTAGGGGGTCGGAGCGCAGTTCGACTTCTGTTCGCAGATGCGGAGCGGATGCTCGTCGCCGGCGACGACGACCTGATCGACGTTGGTGCGGAACGACAGCACCTGGTTGCAGCCGCAGCCGCGCCAGTCGAGCTCGACGGCGAGCCAGGGCGTGTCCTCGACCTCGATGCGGCCACGTTCCGCGGGCGTTTCGAGCCAGTAATCGCCGGCGTCGTCGCGCGTCAGCACGCTCGAGAAGAGGCAGACCAGCTCCTTTCGCCCGATCGGAGAGCCGCGATAGAGCCAGGTACCGTCGCGTTTGACCAGGAACGGCAGATCGCCGTGCTCGGCGCGTCGCCTCTCGGCTGGATGCTGCCCACCGCGGACGGGTGCAGCCTGAGCGCCCGCCTGACGGGTGAGATGGGCATCGCCGAGTTTGCCGCCGTTCAAATCCCACGTCCCCGTTCGGTGCGATTCGGATATAGGGAGCCGCTTCGGCTTGATGAAAGCCCCGGACGTGGCAGATTGCTGGTCAGGGTTGGCCGGCGCTCTCCGGCGTCGTCCGCCGCTTCTGCCAGGCGGATGCGAATGACACCACACGATCTCGATGACAGGGTGAGCGGAGGCGTTGCCGCGCCGGTGCAGGAGGCGGACCGACTGGCCGAACGGCTTGCCGGCGTCCGGCGGGCGGTGCAGGCGGTGATCTTCGGCCAGGCGCTGGTCGTCGAGCAGGCGCTGGTCAGCCTGCTGTCGGGCGGCCACACGCTGCTCGTGGGCGCGCCGGGCCTGGGCAAGACGCTGCTGGTCGAGACGCTGGGCCGCGTGCTGGGTTTGTCGGCCCGCCGGGTGCAGTTCACGCCGGACCTGATGCCGGCCGACATCATCGGCAGCGAGGTGCTCGACGAAGACCCGGTCGAGCGTGGCGGGTCCGGGCGCCGGTCGTTCCGGTTCGTGCCGGGGCCGGTGTTCTGCCAGTTCCTGATGGCCGACGAGATCAACCGGGCGAGCCCACGCACGCAGTCCGCACTGCTGCAGGCGATGCAGGAGGGCCGGGTGGCGGTGGCCGGCGTGGATCGGGCGCTGCCGCGACCGTTCCATGTGCTCGCGACACAGAACCCGATCGAGCAGGAGGGCACCTATCCGTTGCCGGAAGCCCAGCTTGATCGGTTCCTGCTGCAGATCGACCTGACGTATCCGGCGTTGGCGGACGAGCGCGCGATGCTGATCGCGACGACCGGGGAGGCGCGCGTGTGGCCGGAACCGGTGCTGGCCGCCGACGAGCTGATCGCCGCACAGGCGCTGATCCGGCGGCTGCCGGTGGGGGACGCGGTGGTGGACGCAGTCGTGCGCCTGGTGCGCGAGGCGCGGCCGGAAAGTGCGTCGGACCCGGCGATCAAGCGGCATGTGTTGTGGGGCCCGGGGCCGAGGGCAGCGCAGGCGCTGATGCTGGCGACACGGGCGCGCGCGCTGCTGGAAGGGCGATTGTCGCCCAGCCTGGACGACGTGCTGGCGCTGGCGGAGCCGGTGCTCCGTCATCGCATGGCACTCACGTTCGCGGCGCGTGCCGAAGGGGTCGCACTCTCCGACATCGTCGGGAGGCTCGCGGGACGGCTCGGGTGATTGCGGCCACGCAATGGCGTGAAGCCGAGGAGGCTGCCTGGCTGCTGCCGGCCTTGCTGGTGGACGCCGATCGGGTCGCGGCGTCGGTCGCGGGCGGGGTGCATGGCAGGAGACGGGCCGGACAGGGCGACAGCTTCTGGGAGTACCGGCCGATCCGGCCCGGCGAGGCGGCGAGCCGGATCGACTGGCGGCGCTCGGCGCGGAGCGGACGCTCGTTCGTCCGGGAGACCGAGTGGGAGGCGGCGCAGACCGTCTGCCTCTGGGTGGACGGGTCGGCGCGCATGCGTTGGCGGTCGGCCCCGTCGCTGCCGCGCCGCTGCGACCGGGCGTCGCTGCTGGCTCTGGCGCTGTCCTCGCTGCTGCTGCGTGGCGGCGAGCATCCACGGCTGGTCGAGGCGGAGAGCGGATTGTCGCCGCCGTTCTCGGGACGCCATGCATTGGAACGGCTCGGGGCCCGGCTGATGGCGGGAGAAGGCGGCGAGCAGCCGGCGCACCATGCGCTGCCGAGCCACGCGCGCGCGGTGCTGTTCAGCGACTTCCTGCATCCGATCGCCGAGGCGACGGCGATGCTGGCCGCACTCGCGGCCGTGCCGGTGACCGCGACCCTGGTGCAGGTGCTCGACCCGGCGGAGGTCACGCTGCCGTTCCGCGGGCGGGTGCGGTTTCGCGGCCTCGGCGGCGAGGGCGAGGTGCTGGCGGCGCGGGCCGAGAATTTGCGTGACGCCTACGGTGCGCGGCTGGCCGCGCACCAGGCGGAGTTGCAGCATCTGTGCGTCGATGCGGGCTTCGGCCTGACGGTCCACCACACCGACCAGCCGCCGGCGACCGCGCTGATGGCGTTGCACATGATGCTGGCTGCCTGAGGGCGTGGTCTTCCTGGCCCCTGCCCTTCTCTGCGTGCTGCTGGCGCTGCCGCTGCTGTGGTGGCTGCTCCGGGCAACGCCGCCGTTGCCGCGGCTGCAGGACTTTCCGGCCATCCGGCTGCTGACCGGATTGAAGCAGAACGAGGAAACGCCGGCGCGGACACCGCCCTGGCTGCTGGCGATGCGGCTGCTGGCGGCGGCCATGCTCGTCGTCGGAGTGGCGGGGCCGGTGCTGCAGCGCAGCGCCCACAGTGCTGCCCGCACGCGGCCCCTGCTGCTGGTGATCGACGACGGGTGGGCCTCGGCGCACGATTGGCAGCGACGGCTTGCCGCCTCTGATGAGCTGCTCGCCGACGCCGCACGCGGAGGGCGGCCGGCAGCGCTGCTGACCACCGCGCCGGACGATGACGGCGCCGGGCCAACGGTCACCGCATTCGAGGCAGCGGTGGCACTGCGCGCGCGCGTCGCGGCGCTGCGGGCGCATCCGTGGGGCGTGGACCGGGCGCGGGCGGCGCGCGCACTCGCCGGCGTTCCGGCGGCGAGTGCCGATGTCGACTACATCGCCGACGGGGTCGCCACCGCAGCCGATGCGGCGTTCGGGGCGGCGCTGCGACGGGTAGGCACGGTCGACGACCTGCGCGACACCAAGGCGCCGGCGCGGCTGCTGCTGGCGCCGTTGACGACGGCCGACAGCCTGCTGGTGCGCCTGGTGTCGACGGCACCGATCCGGCCGGTGACGGTGCTCGCGATCGACGGGCGCGGCGGCGCGCTCGCGACCGTGCGCCTGAGCGGCGTCGCCGTTCCCGGGGCAGCGTGGCTGACGGAGGGACGGATCGGGCTGCCTATCGAGCTGCGCAACCAGCTTGCGCGCCTGGTGGTCGAGGGAGCCCCGTCGGCCGCGACGACCCGGCTGCTCGACGAGAGCGACCGGCGACGGCCGGTCGGCCTGCTCGACGACGGGCCGGGAAGCGATACGCCGCTGGTCGGGCCATTGTTCTACGTCTCGCGCGGACTCGAACCCGACGTCGAGCTGCGGCGGGGCGGCGTCGCGGCCTTGCTGAGCCGGCCGCTCTCGGTGCTGATCGCGGCCGACCGGACGCTCGCCGATCCCGCAACTCACGACAGGATCGAGAGCTGGGTGGCGGCCGGCGGCATGCTGATCCGCTTTGCCGGACCCAAGGTGGCGGCGCTCGACACGGAGAACGAGGGAGCGCCGGTGGGCGATGCGGCCGACCCGTCGGCCGGGACCGCGACAGACGGGCTGCTGCCGGTCGCCCTGATGCCGGGTTCGCGCGCGCTGGGCGGGGCGATGTCGTGGGGCAAGCCTCAGCACCTGGCACCATTCCCGGCCGGCTCGCCGTTCGCCGGCCTGCGCGTGCCGGCAGAGGTGACGGTGTCGCGCCAGGTGCTGGCGCGCCCCGGGCTCGACCTGGCGTCGCACACCTGGGTGATGCTCGCCGACCGGACGCCGCTGGTGACGGCGCGCCGGCTCGGTCGAGGAACGGTGGTGCTGTTCCACGTGACCGCGAACGCGGACTGGTCGAACCTGCCGCTGTCGGGCCTGTTCGTGCAGATGCTGGAGCGGCTGACGCGGCTCGCTGCCGGGATCGCCTCGCCCGGCGATCGGACGCTGTTGCCGCCGGTGCTGACGCTGGACGCAGACGGCGCGCTCGGGGCGCCGACGCAGGCGGCGATCGGGCTGGCGGCGGATGCGTTCGGGACGGTGGCAGCGTCCCCGCGTCACCCGCCCGGTCTGTATGGGAGACTGTCGGAGCGGCGGTCGCTCAACCTCGCCGATGCGATGGCGCCGCTGGCGGCGGAGGACGCATTGGGTCGGACGATGTCGCTCGAGCGCCATCGGGCCGACCTGGCGCTGGGACCCTGGCTGATCGGGGCCGCGTCGCTGCTGCTGGCAGCCGACCTGGTCGCCTCGCTCGCGCTGCGCGGTCTGCTCGGGCGGGGGGTTGCCGTGGCCTCGCTGCTGGTCTTCGCCGGGGTCAGCGGCGCTCGGGCGACGGAGACGGCGCCGCTGCCTGGCGCGTCCCCGCGAGCGGCGCTGGAGACGGAACTCGCCTACGTCGTCACCGGGCACGACGAGGTCGACCACGTGTCGCGCGACGGCCTCGCCTCCCTGTCGGACTACGTCAACGCGCGGACCGCGGCCGTGCTCGGGACGCCCGCGGGGGTGGTGCCGGGACATGACGACCTATCGTTCTATCCGCTGATCTACTGGCCGATCCTGCCCGACGCCGCCGCGGACCCGAAGGCGTCGGCGGCGCTGGACGCGTACATGCGAACGGGCGGCGTGGTGCTGATCGACACCGAGGGCGGGGACACGACCAGCCCGGGATCGGGTGCGGGGTTCGCGCCGGGAGCGCCGTCGGCCCTTCGGCGGGTCGCGGCGGGGCTCGACGTGCCGCCGCTGATGAAGCTGTCGGCTGCCCACGTGCTGGCGCACAGCTTCTATCTGCTGCGCGACTTCCCTGGCCGGTTCGAAGGGGCGCCGGTCTGGGTCGAGCAGGGTGGCGATCCGTCCAACGACGGGGTCAGCACGGTGATCATCGGCGCCAATTCCTGGGCCGCCGCCTGGGCGACGGGGAGCGACGGGCAGCCGGAGTTCTCCGTGCTGCCCGACGGGGAGCAGCAGCGGCTGGTGGCGTTCCGGTTCGGGGTCAATTTGGTCATGTATGCGCTGACCGGGAACTACAAATCCGACCAGGTGCACGTGCCGGCGCTGCTGCAGCGGCTGGGACAGGATGGCGGCGGCCTCGCGGGCTCGGCGATCTCCGGGCCGGACGAGGGCCCATGATCGCCATTCACGTGTCAGACAGATGAACGCGCTGAAGTTCGCGCCGATCCTGCCGCCGGCGATGCTGATCGCGCTGGCGGCGATCTGCGTGGCCGCCCTGGCGCCGGCCATCTGGCGACGGGCGCGCGGGACCTCGCTCCGGGCACTCACCTTCGGCCTCATCCTCCTCACGCTGTCCGGTCCGGTACTGCAGCACGAGGACCAGCGCTTCCTGCCCGACATCGCGCTGCTGGTGACCGACCACACCGCCTCGATGAGCCTGCGCAACCGCAACGGCATCGCGGCAGCGGCACGCGGGAAGATCGAGGCAGAGGCACAGCGCATTCCCGGCCTGATCCTGCGCGAGACGACGGTGCCACCCTCCGGCAACGGTACCCGGCTGTTCGAGGCGGCTGGCCAGACGCTCGCCGACATCCCGCCTGGCCGGTTGGCCGGGATCATCGCGATCACCGACGGGCAGGTGCACGACAGGCCGGAGCGCCCGCTGCCGGCACCGCTGCACGTGCTGATCCCGGCCCGCGGCGAGGAGGTCGACCGTCGGCTGCGGGTGGTGGAAGCACCGCCTTACGGAATCGTGGGCCAGACGGCGACGATCCGCATCGTGGTCGAAGACCTGGGTGCCCACGACGACGGGACCCCGGTGGAGGTGGCCGTTCGGCGCGACGGCGAGCCGCCGGGAACGATCGAGGCACTCGTCGGACATAAGATCGACATCGTGGTGCCGATCCGCAGACCTGGGCCGAGCCTGCTGGCGCTGTCGGCGGCGCATCTGCCGGGCGAAGTCTCGGACGTCAACAACGTCACGGTGGTGCAGATCAACGGGGTGCGCGACCGGCTGCATGTGCTGCTGGTCTCCGGCGTGCCCAACCAGGGCGAGCGGGCCTGGCGGCGCCTGCTCAAGGCCGACCCGGCGGTCGACCTGGTGCATTTCACGATCCTGCGGCTGCCGGACCGCGACGACATGACGCCTCTCAACGAGCTGGCGCTGATCGCCTTCCCGACCCGCGAGCTGTTCCAGGAGAAGATCAACGATTTCGACCTGATCATTCTCGACCGTTTCGAGGACCGGGGCGTGCTGCCGTTGCAGTATCTGGAGAACATCGCGGACTTCGTTCGTCGCGGCGGCGGTCTGCTGCTGACGGCGGGACCCGAATTCGCCGGCAGCGGCAGCCTGCAGAACACGCCGCTCGGCGACGTGCTGCCGGTGCATGTGCCGCCTGACGGTGGCGTGCTGGAGACGCCGTTCCGGCCGACGCTGACCGACGAAGGGCGGGCGCATCCGGTGACCGCCAACCTGCTCGGGGCGACCGGCGGGGGTGGGCCGAGCTGGGGGCCCTGGTATCGGGCGCTGCTGTCGGACCAGACCGAGGGCGAGGTGCTGATGGCGGGGCCGGACGGGCATCCGCTGCTGGTGCTCGACCATCGCGACCAGGGACGGGTGGCGGTGCTGCTGTCGGACCAGATCTGGCTCTGGTCGCGCGGCGAGGGCGGCGGCGGCCCGCAGGCGGAGCTGCTGCGCCGTGTCGCACACTGGCTGATGAAGGAGCCGGATCTGGAGGAGGAGCGTCTGACCGCCTCGATCGAGAACGGCACGCTGCACATCGACCGGCACACGCTGGCGGCCGCAGCACCGGTGGCGGCGATGGTGACGGCGCCTGACGGGACCGCGCGTCCGCTCACGCTGCAGCCGGCCGGCACGGGTTACGAGGCCGCGAGCATGGCCGCTCCGCTTGCCGGGATCTGGCGGGTGAAGGCCGCCGGGGCGCAGGCGTTCGCAGCAGCGACGCCGGCCGACCCGCTCGAGGAATCGGATCTGCGGGCGACCGCAAGCGTGCTGGCGCCCGTCGTGCGGGCGTCGGGCGGGAGCGCCTCGTTCCTGGTGCCAAACGGCGCACCGGCGCTGCGTATGGTGGGGCCGGGCGACAGCACCGCGGGCGATGGGTGGATCGGGCTGCGGCGCAACCAAGCCCATGTGACGACGGGCGTCACCGACACGCCGCTGGTGCCGCCCGCCGTGTCCCTGCTGCTGCTGCTCGGGATCGCGGCGATAGCCTGGTGGCGCGAAGGTCGCGCTTGAGCGCGCAAGAGAAGGGCGCGCGTGAGCTCGCGAAAAAGTTAGCCCTGGCCGGCCGGCGGCGTTATTTGTCGGCGGACTCGGGACATTGACCATGACCAGACGCGCTCTCCGCCTCGCCCTGCTCGCCCAGGCTGCCCTGCTGTCGTTCGGCGTGCAGCAGGCTCGTGCGCAGCTCGGACCGCCAGGTGGCGGCGGCATCGGTGGCAGCCATGCGCCGACCAGGAGCGAGGATTCGGACGAGGACAAGAAGCAAGCGCCGCCGCCGACGATCCCGGGCGCCGTGCCTTCGCCGGACACGGTGGTGCCGGCGAGCAAGACGGCCAAGGATCTGGACCCGAACGCGGCGCTGTTCGACGCGATAGATCGCGGCGACCTCAATTCGGCGCGCGACGCGCTCAATCGGGGCGCGGACCTCAACGCGCGCAACGTGCTCGGTCAGCGTCCGCTCGACATGTCGATCGACCTCAGCCGCAACGCGATCACGTTTCTGCTGCTCTCGCTGCGGTCCCAGGTCGGCGACCCGGATGCGTCGGCACCCCAGAAGGATGAGGCGACCGACGAGCAGACCGCGTCCGTGCCCCAGACCAAGGCGGGCCGCAGGCGTCGGCACGCACCAACCCAGGCGCCGCCGGTGCAACTCGCGACGGCGGCGGCGCAGGAGCCGGCTGCCAACACCCCGCAGCCGAGCGCCGGCTTCCTCGGGTTCGGTTCACACTGAGGCGGGCCGATCGTCCGGGCGGGAGACGACGCGCGCGGCTCGCCCGTGGGTCGCGTAGCTCCAGAGCCAGTTGACCGAGACCACGATGCGGTCGCGAAGGGTCACCAGGAAGAAGATGTGGGCAACACTCCAGAACAGCCAGGCGATGAAGCCGGTGAGCTTGAGCTTGCCGATCCGGACCACCGCGGCGTTGCGGCCGATGGTTGCGAGCTCGCCCTGGTCACGATAGCGGAAAGCGTCGGACGGCGTGCGCCCGGCCGCGAGTGCCGCGATCCGGCGGCCCACGAAGCGGCCCATCTGCTTGGCGGCGGGAGCGACGCCTGGGGCTGACCTCCCGTCGGAAGTCTTTGCAGATGCGGTGTCGCCGATCGCGTAGACGTTCGGATGGCCGGCGATGCTGAGATCGGAGCCGACCGGAATGCGGCCCTGGCGATCGGGCGTCACGCCGAGCCAGTCGGCGGCGGGGGAAGCCCGAACGCCGGCGGCCCAGACCAGGGTGGCGCTGTCGATTCGGCCGGAAGCGGTGTCGACGCCGTGCGCGTCGCAGCCGGTGACCTGCACGCCGAGCCTCACCTCGACACCGAGGCGCTTCAGCGCGGCGAGAGCATAGTCCGAAAGGTCGTCCGGCATGGACGCGAGTATGCGCGGGCCGGCTTCGACGAGGACCACGCGGGCCTGCCTGGTGTCGATCGCGCGGTAGTCGCCCTTGAGCGTGTCGCGGGCGAGCTCGGCAATGGCGCCGGACATTTCGACGCCGGTCGCGCCGCCACCCACGACCACGAAGGTGAGCAGGCGCTGGCGTTCCGCGGGATCGGTCGCTAGCTCCGCCCGCTCGAAGGCGAGGAGGATGCGGACTCGAAGCGCCTCGGCGTCCGCAATACGCTTCAGACCAGGCGCGAACGGCGCCCAGTCTTCGTGGCCGAAATACGAATGCGTCGAGCCGGTGGCGAGCACAAGATGGTCGAAGGGCAGCGCCGGGCCGTCGGTGAGAACGGTTTGCGCGGTGAGGTCGATGGCGTGGACCTCGGCCATGACGATCCGCACGTTGGATTGACGCAGGAGGCTGCGGATCGCCCAGGCGATGTCGGTGCTCGACAGGGCGGCGGTCGCGGTCTGATACAGCAGCGGCTGGAACGTGTGATGGTTCTCGCGGTCGACCAGCGTGATCGCGACGTTGGCATGCCGGAGGGCCTGCACGGTGGCGAGACCGCCGAAGCCGGCGCCCACGATCACGACGCGCGGACAGTTGGTTGCTTGCGTCATGGCAGGGCAACCCGCGGGAACGCAGCAGGTTCACTCGTCCTATTTCGAGGAAGACGACATGCCCGACGTCCAGCGCACCACAGGCGGCGATCCGGTCGAAGGCGCCGACCCGGGGGGCACCCGCAGCACCAAGCCGGGCAACCCGGACAAATCGGGCAAAGCGAAGCCGGAGGATGTGGGCGAGAACCGGGTCAGCGGAGATCGCAACGAGGGGACCTCAAGCGCAGTCGCGCCGGGCGTTGAAGGCGGTTGAAGGCCAGGGCGCTGCCCTGGACCCGTTGGGGCCGGCGGCCCCAAACCCCGTGTTCAGGGCTTTCGCCAGATTCGTCCCGCCAGGTGATCCGCACCGATCAGCTCATCAATCGAGACGGACGCAGTTCGATCTGATCGCGCTCGGCGCGGCGAACCGACGGAAATGCATAGCTTCCCGGATCAAAGCCGAGGCCTCACCGAAATCCTTCAAGTCGGCGGGTTCAGGGCAGCGCCCTGGCCTACCTCGGCGATAGGCTAACAGCCTCAGAGCCCCGATCTATCCCACGCCGTGCGTTCTGAACCAGGCCAGTGCGTCGGCCCAGCCCTGCTCGGCGGCGGCGCGGTTGTAGGTGGCGCGGTAGTCGGCGTGAAAACCGTGCCCGGCGTCATCGAACACCTTGATCTCGACGGTCTGGCCGGACTGGCGGGCGGCCTGCGCCGTTGCCCTCACGTCGGCCAGGTCGATGCTGGGGTCCTTGCCGCCGTATAGTCCAAGCAGCGGACAACGAAGCCGCGCCGCACCCGCCATCGGCGTGAGCGGCTGGATCGACGAGACGGGGCTGTTGACCGGGCCATACCAGGCGACGGCCGCCCTCAAGCGGGCGTTGTGCTCGGCATACAACCAGGTGTCGCGTCCGCCACGACAGAACCCGTTGACGCCCAGCCGGTTCGGGTCGCCGTCGTGGGTGACCGCCCAGGCGAGCGTGCTGTCGAGGTCGGACAGCATCGTCGCGTCGGGCGCCTTGAGAATGACCTTCTGAAAGATTTCCTGCGGATCGGTCATCGTCGAGAGGTCGGCGAGGCGCGCGTAGAGTTCCGGCGCGACCGCGAGGTAACCGCGCTTGGCGAAGCGGCGGCAGACGTCCTTGATGTATTCGTGGACGCCGAAGATCTCCTCGATCACCAGAATCGTGGGAAACGGGCCTGAGCCGGCCGGGCGCGCGTAGTAGGCGGGCAGGCGACCGCCGGCGACAGGGATCGACGTCTCGCCTGCCATCAGCCCGGCAGTGTCGGTGTGGATCGGCTCGGACTGGGCGCGCGCGACGGCCGTGGTGAAGCCCGACATCAGCGTCGTCATCAGGAAAGTGCGGCGATCGTACGGCATCGAAGTCCTGACGTTACTTGCGCCGCACGAACATGATCGTGGCCGCGTGCAGCACTTCGGTCTGGTAGGAGAGGTTCAGTGCGTGGGTGTGCGAATGGTAGTCGCCGATGGCCTGCATGAGGCTGCCGTGCGCCGCGTTGAGGTAGGTCCGCATGATCGCGCCGGCCGCCGCGATGTTGTAGCAGGGCTCGGCGATCAGACGGCGGCGGACAGTGGCCGTCGAGGTCCGGGTGAAGCGCGACAACGGTGCGAGCCAACGCGTGTTGACCTGCATGACGCCGTAATCGTCGGTTCCGTCCTTGTTGTGGTGGACGAGGCCCGGTGCGCCGCCCTCGACGCGCTGCACGGACGGCAGGACGCGAGGGGGCAGGTCGTAGAGCCGGGCGACCAGAAGCATGCAAGCGGCGAACGGGACCGCCATCAGCGCCCCCGCTGCTGCAGCACCGCCCGACGGTCCCTCCGGTCCATAGCCCTCTATGACACGGAGACGTGAGCGGGTCATGAAGTTTCTCCGGGGAGGAACCAGGGCGCTTGCCCGTGGGCCGACGCAGGTCTAAGGCCCCCCGCATGACTACCCGACGACCGACGGTTCGCGACAGCGGCTTTACCCTGCTCGAAATCCTGGTGGTGATCGCCATACTTGGCCTGCTGATCGGCCTGGTTGCGCCGGCAGCGCTCCGCCAGCTCGGCGGCGCGCGTATCAAGATTGCGCAGCAATCGATCGAGCGGCTCGACTCGGTGCTCGACATCTACAAGCTAGACGTCGGCACCTATCCGAGCTCGGAAGAGGGCCTTGCCGCGTTGTCGGACAAACCGACGGATGCGGACAACTGGAATGGGCCGTACGTGAAGACGCCGCCGCTGGATCCGTGGAAGCACCCCTATCTGTATCGCCAGCCGTCGGAACGCGCCGACCACGACTACGACCTCTGCTCGCGCGGCCCGCAGAACACGTCCGGCGACAGCGACTCCGCCGGGATGATCTGCAACCCTTAGCGGTGACCGGGGTAGCGACGGCCCGTCTGCCGCCCGGCGCCTGCAGGCCGGTCTTCACCCTCGACACGCAGAACGGGACCGACGAGATCGCCTGCCTGGTGGAGCGAGGCGGATGGGAGGCGGTCGAACGGCCGCTGCCGCAGTACTTCTTCCGCTATGCCCTCAAGCATCCCGGCCTGGTGCTCGACGTCGGTGCCAATACCGGTTTCTACACGCTGCTGGCGGTCTCCGCCGCGGCGGGCAATGCGGTGGTCGCGTTCGAGCCGTTGCCAAGCGTGCTCGAGCTACTGCACCGCAACGTCTGCGACAACGGCGTGCACGAACGCGTCCGGCTGATCAGGTGCGCCATCAGCGACCGCAATGGTCGGGCCGACCTGCTCATTCCGATTGCGGACCATGGGCTGGTGGAGACCAGCGCCTCTCTCGTTCGCGACTTCAAGCCGGCGCATTCGGAGACGCTCCCTGTGCTGTCGAGGACACTGGATCGGGTGACGTTCAGACCTTCCCTGATCCGCCGGCGGGTCACCATCATCAAGGTCGACGTCGAAGGCCACGAGGCCGCCGTGCTCGCCGGCGCCAGATGGACGATCGCACGACACCGTCCGGTCATCTTTATCGAGGTCCTGCCCCGAGCCGATGTGGCCGCGCTGACCGGCTTTCTCCACCGCCGCCGCTACGCCGACGTCAGATTGCTTCCTGACGGGCCGCCGCTGGTGCGCGATTACGTCGCCTTCGATCCGGGGAGCTGGAACCATGCGCTCGTGCCACGGGAGGGTCTGTTCGACTTCCTGGCGACGAGCTGAACTCAGGGTTAGCGGGTTTGGGGCAGGGAGGCTGTGAACGTATTGCCAGTGTGAGTTGAACGCGGTTGAAGGCCAGGGCGCTGCCCTGGACCCGTTGGGGCCGGCGGCCCCAAACCCCGTGT
>CAXTSH010000055.1:0-22068 GCA_964246925.1 uncultured Acetobacteraceae bacterium | reverse complement strand
CGCGGCGCGGGGGCTCTCGGCGGCTCCGGGCGTCGCACGGCCGGCACCGGCCGGTCCCCCGGCCGCGCGCCATGCGGCTGAACCGGTGCGCGCGTGCGCTCGATGCCCGGCCGGGGTTCGGCCGGACGCGGCGCCGGACCACCATGCTGAGCCAGTGCGTGTGCCGCCAGGCCGGCACCGGCCGCTCCCGCCACCGCCCCGGCGACCAGGCCCGGATGGCCCTCATGTTCGGCAGGTCGCGGTGCCGATGCGGGCGCCCCCGGCTCCGTGCGCTGCATGGCGGGAACCGCGCCGGGCCGCCCTTCCTCGACCTGCTGGTGGGAGCGGAGCGCCGGCAGCCCGGCCTGCGGCCTGAACGCCGCCGGCGCAGCGGCCGCAGGCCCGCGGAACGGCAATCGTCCGCCCTGCAGATGCTGCGGGTGGAAGACGCTCGGGTCGATTGCCGGTCCGTGGGCGGGAACGCCGCGAGCGGCGCCGGCCGGCGGTGCACCGAGCGCGGGCCGGCCCGGCGCCAGCGGACGCGCCTGCCGGAACGCCGCCTCCGTGAACGGGTGCGCCACCCGCCCGATCGGCTGGCCGCGCGAGACCGCGTCGGACGGCGCCATCACGGCGCCGCGCCGGTTGGCGAAATGATCGAAGTTGTTCACCTGCACGTTGTTGTAGGAGACGTTGCGGATGTTGCGGACGTCGACCCGGTTGATGCGGTTGAAATAACCGCGGTCGTATCCGTAGGAAGGGTAGTAGGGCTCGTTCGGAGCGAGGGCCACCCAGCCGATGGCGCCGGCCGCAAGCGCGCCGATCGCCGCACCGGCCAGCGCCGCCTCCCCTACATCGGTCCAGCTCACCAGCGCGGGTGCATACACCGGCTCGCCATAGTCCGCATCCGGAACGCCGCCGCCATCCGGCACCCAGCCCCACTGGCCGCCGTCGTCGATCCATCGCCCGTAGTGAAACGGCGCGAAACCCCAGCTGGCGTCGTCGATCCAGGTCCAGCCCCAGGGCTGCACGTAGGCCCAGTGTCCCTCCCGGTACGGCGTCCAGCCGGCCTGGACCGGCGGATACCAGACCTGGCCATATTGCGGCGATGACCGCCAGCTGCCGACATGGGCAAGTGCCTGACAGCCGGTCATGTTGGCGACCGCCGGCGGCAACGACCCGCTCCTGCCCGCCACCTGGGCCAACATCGCGGACAGGAACGGATCGGCCGGGCCCGAGGGCGCCACGTTTCCCGAGAGCTGGTCGGTGCCGGTGATGGTTGCGGTCTGGCCGGCCGCGACCTGAAGCTGCAGTCCCGTCGCCGTCACCTGGCCGCCGCCCTGTACCGCCGTGACCGTCGTCGGCGTCGTGCTGTCGCCCGCGACCACCTCATACTCGCCCTGCCCGGCGATCTGCAGCACGCCGCGCGGCGTCGCGACCGTGTTCACCGCACCTGACGCCTGCGGCCCGAGGGCGAGGAACACGCGCCCTTGCGGCTCGCTGATCACAAATTGCTGGTCATCCAGCGTCGCGACGTCGAGCTCGGTCGTGCTGTCCAGCTCGACGAGGCTGCTGCCGATGTCGATCTCGGCATGGCCGCCGGGCTGCGCGAACACGGCATCGCCGGTCGTGACCGGATAGTTGGGCATCGCCGCCGTCCAATCCGTTCCACCGCCCGAGGCGGCCGCGTGGAACGACACGTTGCCCTCCAACGCCGCCAGCCGGCCGACCCGCCCCGGCGGGGGCGCCCCGCCGGGTGTCGCCCCGCCGGGTGTTTGGGCCGCCGCGAGACCAGGCATCGCCAGCGACAGCGACAGGCTGGTCGCGGCGAGCAGTCTGCCGGCCCGGCTTGCCTTGGACATCGTTCGAACTCCTCGGTTCCTGCTGCGTGACCACACGTGATGCCGCCGGCTCATGTCAGAATGAAGGTGCAGTTGCCACCGTTTCGTCACGCTGGCTCGGAGGTCGTATGCGCTTGGTCCTCATGATGGCAGGCCTCTTCGCCTTGCTGGCCGGTCTGCTGTTTCTGGCTCAGGGGACTGGCTATGTCCCCTACCCTCGATCGAGCTTCATGATCGGCCGGATGCTGTGGGCCTATCGCGGCGTCGGCCTCGCGACCCTGGGCGTTGCCGCGATGGTGGTCTCCCGTTCGATCGGCCGCTGAAGCCGCACCGGTGCCGGCAGTCGCACGTCATCCTCTCAGTCGACGTAACGCTCCGAGTTGGCGCCGTCGAGGTGCCTGACGCGGGCCGGCGCCAACATTTCCGGCGCCATCAGGCGGGCGTTCACGCCCATACGGTCGTGTCGCCTGTCCACGGGCGCCCAGTGCGAGACGCACCCGCACGTTCGGCAGCGGTGGAACTCGATTGCCCTGTCATCCCACATATAGATGTCCGTGGGCGCGTTTGCGGGAACGACACGCACCTGCGAGAGCGCATAATACGCCCACAACACGCCGTAACGACGGCAGATCGAGCAATTGCAGTCCGTGACGTCCGCGGGTGGAACGTCGATCTCCAGCGAGACCGCGCCGCAGTGACACGATGCCCTGATCATTTCAGAACCGTGGCGGCGACGGCAGGATCAGCAATCGGGTCGCCCGTGGCCAGGTGCACCGGCGCTAACCGGCCGCCGCACGCTCGAGCGCGGCAACGTCGAGCTTGACCATTCCCGGCGAGCGCCGAATGTGCTCGAGGCTCGAGCCGGGCACCAGAGCGACATAGAATTACGCGGCCTGCTCGGCATCTTTGTCGAACCAGAGACAGGTGCTGACTTCCGACATCACGACCTCTCCCGGCCATCATCGTCGCGCAGGCCTGCGCGCATGCTACGCCCCACCCATTGTCGGACTGCAGCCCCCGCGGGTCTCGCCTTGACGAAACAGGTTGATATCAACATCTGCTACTCATGTCAAAGACGGTGCCGTTCGAAACGACGCTGGAGGTGTGCGATCACTGCGTATGCCTGCATGTGCAACGGGCTGCCCGGGCGCTCGCGCGGCGTTTCGACGAAGCGCTGCGAACGGTCGGCCTTACCAACCAGCAATTCTCGCTTCTCATGGCGCTTAATCGCCCCGAACCCCCCACCATGGCTCCAGTGGCGCAGCTGCTCGCCATGGACCGAACCACCCTGACAGCCGCGCTCAAGCCGCTCCAGCGTCGAAATCTGCTGCGCGTGCAAGCCGATCCGTCGAACCGCCGAAGCCGGCGGCTGTGCCTGACCAAGGCGGGTCACGCGCTCCTGTCGGATGGCCTGCCTATCTGGCGGCAGATCCACGCCCAGCTTGAAGCGGAGATGCCGGGCATCGACACCGGAGAATTCCAAGCCTCGCTGCGAGTGCTCGCGTGAGCCGAGCGTGCGTGTGATGCCTGCCCCAAGCCTATGTTACGCGGAGGCTCCGGCGACCGCGAGCCGCGCACGTTCCTGGATCGCGCGCGCCATCGAGTCGACCCCGTTGCTCCGGTTGGACGTCAGCGACCGGATCAGCCCCAGCTCCTTGAGGAACACCGGATCGGTCGCCAGCACCTCGGCCGGCGGCCGCCCCGAGTAGACCCGAAGCACCAGCCGGACCAGACCCGCCACGATCGAGCTGTCGGACCCGCCAGCCAGCAGCATCTTGCCGCCACGCATCTCGTCGGCGAGCCAGACCTGTGCGAGGCATCCCTTCAATCGATGCCGGTCGTCGCGCCACTCGACGGGGATCGGCGGCAGCTTGCGCCCGTTGTCGATGATGTATTCGTAGTAGGTCTCGTCATCGTCGAACAACTCGAGCTCGGAGCGGATTTCCGAGACCGCTGCCGCAGCGGTCGTTTCCTGCGGACGAACAAACGGGTCCGAACTCATAGGATGAACCGGCTGAGGTCGCCCTTCTGCGCCAGCGGCGCCACCCGTTCCTGCACGTAGGCCGCGTCGATCACCACGCTGTCGCCCGCGCGATCGGACGCGGTGAAGCTCACCTCCTCGAGCAGCTTCTCGAGCACGGTCGCCAGTCGCCGCGCGCCGATGTTCTCCACCCGGTCGTTGATGTCGGCGGCGAGTTCCGCCAGCGCGTCGACCGCATCCTCGGCGAACGTCAACGCCACCCGCTCCGTCCCCAGCAACTGCGCATACTGCTTGAGCAGCGAATGCTCCGGCTCGGTCAGGATACGCCGCAGATCGGCACGCGACAGCGGCGCCAGCTCCACCCGGATCGGCAGCCGCCCCTGCAGCTCCGGCAGCAGGTCTGCGGGTTTGGCGAGATGGAACGCACCCGACGCGATGAACAGCACGTGGTCGGTCTTCACCGGACCGTACTTGGTCGACACCGTCGTACCCTCGATCAGCGGCAGCAGGTCGCGCTGCACGCCCTCGCGGCTGACGTCGCCACCGCGGAAGCCGCCCTCGGTGGTGCGCGCGCACACCTTGTCGATCTCGTCGATGAAGACGATGCCGTGCTCCTGGGCGTGCTCGACCGCCTCTCGCGTCAGGCTGTCATTGTCGAGCAGTCGGTCGGCCTCGTCGCGCGCCAGCGCCGCGCGGGCGGCCGGCACGCCCATCCGCTTCTGCTGCTCCTTTCGCCCGAACATCCCCTTCATCATCTCCGACAGATTGATCACCTGCCCGGGCGGCATCCCTGGCATGTCCATCTGCCCGATCGGCGAGGACGCCTGGTCGGCGACCGAAACCTCGACCTCCTTGCCCTCGAGCTCGCCGTTGCGAAGCATGGTGCGGAACTTGGTCTTGGTGTCTGCCGATGCGGTGGCACCGACCAGCGCGTCGACCAGCTTGTCCTCGGCCGCCTGGTCCGCGCGCGCCTGCACGTCGCGACGCTTGAGGTCCCGCAGCATGGTCAGGCTCGCTTCGACAAGATCGCGCACGATGCTCTCCACGTCGCGCCCGACATACCCGACCTCGGTGAACTTGGTCGCCTCGACCTTCAGGAACGGCGCCTGCGCCAGCTTGGCGAGCCTGCGCGCAATCTCGGTCTTGCCGCAGCCGGTCGGCCCGATCATCAAAATGTTCTTCGGCACCACCTCCTCGCGCACGCCCTCCGGCAGTTGCGCACGGCGCCAGCGGTTGCGCAGCGCGATCGCGACCGCGCGCTTGGCGTCGTTCTGGCCCACGATGAAGCGGTCGAGTTCGGAAACGATCTCGCGCGGCGAGTAGGTCGGGGTGTCCATGGCAGTGCCTTCAGCCGGCCGTCTCGGCGCCGGGCAGCGTTTCGACGATCAGCGAGTGGTTGGTGTAGACGCAGATATCGGCAGCGATCGCCATCGCCCGACGCGCGATCTCCTCGGAACTCAGGCCGCCGACGCCTGCGAGCGCGCGCGCCGCGGCCAACGCATAGTTGCCCCCCGACCCGATCGCGATGATCCCGTCCTCCGGTTCCAGCACATCGCCGTTGCCGGTCAGCGTGAAGGCGCGCTCGCGGTCGGCGACCGCCATCATCGCCTCCAGCCGGCGGAGGTAGCGGTCGGTCCGCCAATCCTTGGCAAGCTCGACGCAGGCCCGCTCGAGCTGCCCGGGAAACCGCTCGAGCTTGGCCTCCAGCCGCTCCAGCAGCGTGAAGGCGTCGGCCGTGGCACCGGCAAAACCCGACAGGATCGACTGGTCCGGCCCGATCCGACGCACCTTGCGCGCGTTCCCCTTCACCACCGTCTGGCCCATGGTGACCTGGCCGTCGCCGGCCATCGTCACTCCGGTCGCGTTGCGAACGCACAGGATGGTGGTGCCATGCCATCCCACCGAATCGTCATTGCTGTTCATGACGCCCTCAGATGGCGTGCGCGACGCGCGGGACAAGCGTGGCGCGATCGGCTAGGAACCGGCCATGGAGAACGGGCGCCAGGCAAAGGTCGAGCGGCGGACCGGCGAGACCGCGGTGACGGTGTCGATCGATCTCGACGGCACCGGGCAGTCCCGGATCGAGACCGGGATCGGCTTCCTCGACCACATGCTGACGGCATTCGCCCGCCACGCCCTGCTCGACCTCGGGATCGACGCCACCGGCGACCTGCATGTCGACGGACACCATACCACCGAGGACGTCGGCATCGTGCTGGGGCAGGCGATCGCCTCCGCACTCGGCGACAAGCGCGGCATCCGCCGTTACGGCCACGCGGTGGTGCCGATGGACGAGGCGCTGGTCGATGCCGCCATCGACCTCTCCGGCCGTCCCTATCTCGCCTTCGACGTCGCCTTCGCCCGCGACAGGATCGGCGAGATGGACACCGAGCTGTTCGAGGAATTCTTCCGCGCGCTCGCGATGAACGCGCTGCTGTCGCTCCACCTCAACCGACGCGCCGGCGGCAACGCCCACCATGTCGCCGAAGCCTGCTTCAAGGCAACCGCGCGTGCGCTGCGCGCCGCCGTCGAGCCCGACCCGCGCGCCTTGGCTGCGATCCCGTCCACCAAAGGCGCGCTTTGAAGATCTACACCGTCCACGATCGTCCGGGCGATCGCCTCGCCCTCGTGCCGGAAGGCGGCAGCATCGCCGCACTGCTGTTCGGTCCGCTCTGGCTCGCCTGGCACCGCGCCTGGCTCGCTGCGTTCGCGGCCGGCATCGCCGAACTCCTGCTCGGCCGGGCCGCAGCGCTGCACCTGCTGGGACCATGGCCCATGGCCGTGCACGCGGGACTGGTCGCCGCGATCGGCGTGTTCGGCAACGACCTGCGTCGGCTCGAACTCGCCGCCGGCGGTCACGTCCAGACCGGCATCGTCGCCGGACGCGACGTCGACGAGGCGCGCCTCCGCCTGGCCGACCGCACGATCCCGGGCAGCGCCTGACGGTGCGCGTCGCAGTCGTCGACTACGCCGGCGGCAATCTCGCGTCCGCCTCCCGCGCCCTCGCCCACGCCGCCGACCGCGCCGGGATCGGTGCCACGGTCACCGTCACCGACGATCCCGCCGCCGTCCGCGCCGCCGACCGCATCGTTCTGCCCGGCCAGGGCGCCTTTGCCGACTGCCGCCGTGGCCTGGACGCCGTTCCGGGGCTGCTCCACGCCATCGAAGAACGGACCGCCGCAGGCATCCCGTTCCTCGGCATCTGCGTCGGCATGCAGTTGATGGCCGAACGAGGTCTCGAGCACCGTCCGACGCCCGGCTTCGGGTGGATCGACGGCGAGATCGCGCTGATGCAGTCGGCCCCCGGCACGGATGCGATCCGCCTGCCGCAGATCGGCTGGAACGAGCTCGCCTTCGCCCCCGGCGCCCACCCGCTGCTCGACGGCATCGCGCAGGGCGATCACGTGTACTTCGTGCACAGCTACGCGCTCGATCGTGCCCGGCCCACCGACATCCTCGCCACCACCGACTATGGCGGCCTGCCCAGACCAGCGATCGTCGCGCGCGGCAACCGGGCCGGGACCCAGTTCCACGTCGAGAAGAGCCAGGAGGTCGGCCTGCGCCTGCTCGCCAACTTTCTCCGCTGGACGCCGCGCCCGAGAGCGGGCGTTTGAGCGGGCAACGTGCCCGCGCGATCGCGGTCGACAAGCTGTCCTCGATCGGCGACGACGACATGCAGGCGCTGTGCGAGGCGACCGACGCCGCCATCCTCGACGGCGGCGGCTTCGGCTGGGTTCACTCACCCGGCAGGCAGACCCTCGAGCGCTACTACAACGGCCTGCTTCTCGTCCCCGAACGGCTGCTGTTCGTCGGCCGCCTCGACGGCGTCATCGTGGGCGCCGGCCAGCTCGTCCGGCCGGCCCGCAACATGGAGGCCCAGGCGCTCGCGGCCACCCTCGCCCACAGCTACGTCGCCCCCTACGCCCGTGGCCTCGGCATCGCCCGCCTGCTCACGGTCAGGATCGAGGAATGTGCCCGCGCACTCGGCTACCAGGTCCTCAACCTCGACGTGCGCGAAACCCAGACGATCGCGATCCACCTCTACGAGAAGCTCGGCTTCGAGCGCTGGGGCTCGCATCCCTGCTATGCCCGCGTCGAAGGCCGCACGGTCGGCGGCTATTACTACTTCAAGCGCCTGCAGCCGGGTGAGAAGGCCGGCCGCCTTCCAGAGCCGGCCGCATGACCCGCGCGCTGACCCTCTACCCGGCGATCGACCTCAAGGCCGGCCAATGCGTCCGCCTCCGACGCGGCGACATGCGCGCAGCCACCATCTATTCCGACGATCCCGCCGGCCAGGCCCTCGCCTGGACCCGCGCCGGCTGCCGCTGGCTGCATGTCGTCGATCTCGACGGCGCCTTCGCCGGCCGCTCGGTCAACGGTGACGCGGTGGACGCCATCCTGGCGGCCGTCACCGTTCCCGTGCAGTTGGGCGGCGGCATACGCGACATCGCCGCGATCGAACGCTGGCTCGACCGCGGCGTCACCCGGATCGTGCTCGGCAGCGCCGCCGTCAAGAACCCTGCCCTCGTGCGCGAGGCCTGCGCGTCCTTTCCCGGCCGCATCGCCGCCGGCATCGATGCCCGGCATGGCTTGGTCGCGACCGAGGGCTGGGCCGACCAGTCGAGCCTCCCGGCCACCGATCTCGCCCGTCGCATGGAAGACGCCGGCGCCAGCGCGATCGTGCTCACCGACATCACCCGCGACGGCATGGCGGCCGGCCTCGACATCGAGGGCACCGCCCGCGTCGCAGGCTCCCTCGGCATCCCCGTCATCGCCTCCGGCGGCGTCGGGTCGGCAGCCCACCTCGAAGCGCTGACCGCCGCCGCCGAGGACTGCCCCGCCATCGAGGGGGTCATCGTCGGCCGCGCCCTCTACGACGGCCGTCTCGATCTCCGGGCGGCACTCGACCTCCTCGCCGGCACGCCATTCGAAGAATGCTGACGCTTCGCATCATCCCATGCCTCGACGTCAAGGACGGCCGCGTGGTCAAGGGCGTGAACTTCGTCTCGCTGCGCGACGCCGGCGACCCCGTCGAGCAGGCTTCGGTCTACGACGCCGCCGGCGCCGACGAGCTCACCTTCCTCGACATCACCGCGAGCCACGAGCAGCGCGACATCATGCTCGACGCCGTCTCGCGCACCGCCGCCCGCGTCTTCCTGCCGCTCACCGTCGGCGGTGGCGTCCGATCGACCGACGACATGCGCCGCCTGCTGCTCGCGGGCGCCGACAAATGCTCGATCAACTCGGCCGCCGTCGCCCGTCCCGAGCTCGTCGGCGAGGCCGCCGCGAAATTCGGCAGCCAGTGCGTGGTCGTGGCCATCGACGCCCGCCGGCGCCCGGACGGCGGCTTCGAGGTCTATACCCATGGCGGGCGCACGCCGACCGGACGCGACGCCATCGCCTGGGCGAGCGACGTTGCCGCCCGTGGCGCCGGCGAGATCCTGCTCACCAGCATGGACCGCGACGGCACCGGCGAAGGCTTCGACCTGCCCCTGCTGCGCGCAGTCGGCGCGGCGGTCCGCGTTCCCGTCATCGCGTCGGGCGGCGTCGGCGAATTGTCGCATTTCGTGGACGGCGCCCGCGCCGGCGCCTCCGCCCTGCTGGCGGCGAGCGTGTTCCATTTCGGCCGTTTCAGCATCGCCGACGTCAAGCAGGCGATGCGCACGGCCGGGCTCCCGGTGCGCGACGCGCTGCCGCCCGGCTCCCGCCTGGCCCGGCCCGCGTGAGAAAGGGCGCGCGGACCAAGCCGCCCGACTTCGCCGTACTCGACCGGCTGCACGCGCTGATCAGCGCCAGGCGCGACACCGACCCGCGACGCAGCCATTCCGCGCGCCTGCTCGCCCGCGGCACCCGAAAGGTCGCGCAGAAGCTCGGCGAGGAAACCTTCGAGTGCCTCATCGAGGCTGTCGCCGGCAACCGCGACGGCCTGGTCGGCGAAAGTGCGGACGTGCTCTATCACCTGGTCGTGCTCTGGGTCGACCAGGGCGTCGACCCGCGCGACGTCTGGGCGGAACTGCGCGCGCGCCAGGGCGTCAGCGGCCTCGACGAGAAGGCGTCGCGCACGACGGGAGCAGGGTGATGGCGGTGGACGGACTGGCTCCCTATGATGGGAGCAACATCTTTGCCCGCATCCTGCGCGGCGAGGTCCCCGCCAAGCGTCTCTACGAGGACGCGCACGCGCTGGCCTTCGAGGACATCGCGCCCAAGGCGCCCGTGCATGTGCTGGTGATACCCAAGGGCGCCTACGTCTCGTTCGCCGACTTCGCCGCCCGTGCGTCCGACGCCGAGATCACCGGCTTCGTCCGCGCCGTCGGCACCGTCGCACGCCAGCTCGGCCTCGATGCCGGCGGCTACCGGCTGCTGTCGAACATGGGCTCCGACAGCGGCCAGGAAGTGCCGCACATGCACGTCCACCTGTTCGGCGGCCGCGCGCTCGGCCCGATGCTGGCCGGAACCTAAAAAGCAAGGCGAGGGCTCTGCCCTCGACCCGGCAAGGGCCGGCGGCCCTTGCATCCCTATTTTGGAACCGATCGTTTCCGAACTTCCGTCGCCCCTGGCGAGACGCGCTCCGGTAAAAGTAGTCTGAATTCGATGAGTGATCCTTGCCAGCGATAAAAAATCATCATCCGGACCGATCCCTGCCGAAGTCGTAAAATTATCCGTAAGTGGATCGATCAGTAAGCGTAATATAATACAAAACTCACCTTCGACCCTGGATCGGCCGGAAAGTATTTGTTACTGGTGCCACTCGCCTAAAACAGTCGTTATATCAAAGGAATAACATGCTTCACAAATCAATGTTGTCGAGTCTGTTCTGCGTAGGGATTATTTCCTCTGCAAATGGCGCCACCTTTACGCAGGCTTCGGCGCCGCCCATCGACAATTTGCTCTCGATCTGGGGCATGAACGTACGACTGGAATACACCGACGGTAGCTACAACGGGACCTTCACCATCAATGGTCGCCCCGCGGTGCAGAACGACATCGCCGACCTGCAGTATCTCGGCTCGAGCACGCCTGCCTTCCGCAGCGTCCGCGACGCCCTGCCGGACAACAACGCCGGCACATCGTTCGGCAGCGTCTACAATCAGCAGATCAGCGCCATCGAGCAGTTCGCCAAGGCCGGCATCGGGTTTACCTTCATCACCGGCACCGGGCAGAGTACCGACACACCCAACCAGTCAATTGCGCAGACGATGACGCAGCTCGAACTCGTCGCCTCCTACGCGCCGGCGCCGTCGAACTACAACCCAAGTGATCCGCCGCCCTCGCTCAAATACGTCGAAGGTCCGAACGAGCTCAATGGCGGTTATTCGTTTGCTGGCCAGACCGGCAACGCGGCGGGCATCGCCTGGGGACACCAGCTCTACCAAGCCAAGAACGCCAGCTCGCTGGTTCACACCTACATGACCGACTTCACCACGCAGGCCAACCCCGGCACCTGCGTCATCGGCTACTACGCCGACGAAGCCAACAACCACCCCTATCCCAACAACGGCACTCCCCCCGCCTTCTGGCTCGGCAACGGCTTCGGGAACTCCTACAGCAACGTGCCTGACAACTGTCCCTACGGCCTGCCGAAGTCGGCCACCGAGGACGGCTATGCGGCCTGGGACGATACCAACCCCAACAACTACGGCTCGGATAACGGCGACATCAACCGACGCGAGGTCAATCAATCGGTCCAGATGCAGTACTTGCTCGACCTCGGCATGGACGCCTACGCCTTCGGCCTCCGCGAGATCGACTTCTACCAGTTGCTGGCAGCCTATCCCGATCCGAACGGCACCAACGAGGACACCCAGTTCGGCTGGTTCAACTACGACGGCTCGCCCAAGCCGGTGGCACAGGCCTACCACGCGCTGACCGGCCTGCTCGCCGACACGAGCGCCTACAACACCGTCAGGCGCAGCCTGTCGTACAACATCGCCAACGCGCCGGCCAATGGGGCGTCCGAAGTCTTCTCGACCTATGACGGCTCAAAATACTTCGTCATCGTCTGGGCCGAGCCCACCCTGTGGAACCCCAACAACGACACGCAGGTCACGCCGCCGGCCGCCGACACCACGCTCACGCTGCCGTCGTCCGCCGCCTCGATCACGCTCTACGATCCGACCGACTACAACTCGACCAAGCAGACCTCGTGCACCAACTGCACGGCTCTGTCCGGCTCCATGACGTCGCATCCGGAAGTCTTCGTCATCCAACCCTGACCCCGTGGTCCGATCCTGACGCTCGCTACCGGAGCGTCAGGTCATGCCCGCGCGCCGCCGTCGCGCGGGCCTTACTCCGCGGCCCGCCCGCGCGCCTGGTGCTCGAACAGACGCCGGGAAAGGCCCCCATCGCGCGCCCGCCATCTGTCGTGCGGCCCGTCCTCGATGATCCGGCCATGCCGGAACACCAGGATCCGGTCGAGCCTGCGCACCGTCGACAGCCGATGCGCGATCACGATCACCGTCCGGCCCGCCATAAGCCGCGCCGTCGCCTCCTGGATCAGCGCCTCGGATTCGGAATCGAGGCTCGACGTCGCCTCGTCCAGCACCAGGATGCGGGCGCCGGACAGGAAGGCGCGCGCGATCGCCACTCGCTGCCGCTCACCGCCCGACAGCTTCACCCCGCGCTCGCCCACCAGCGTCGCGTAGCCCTTCGGCAGCCGCTCGATGAACTCCGCCGCGTTGGCGCGACGCGCCGCCTCGATGATCTCGGCAGGCCGCGCACCCGGCCTGCCATAGGCGATGTTCTCCGCCAGCGTCCGGTGAAACAGGATCGGCTCCTGCGGCACGATCGCGATCTGGCCGCGCAGGCTGGCCTGCGCCACGCGCGCGATGTCGGTCCCGTCGATCGTGATCCGCCCGCCCTCGACGTCGTAGAGGCGCTGGAGCAGCTTGACGAACGTTGTCTTGCCCGACCCGGACGGCCCGACCAGACCCACACGCTCGCCCGCGCCGATCCGGACGTCGAGCCCGTCGAACAGCAATCTTCCCGCCGCGCCATAACCGAACATCAGGCGCTCGAACGCGATCTCGCCGCGCCGGACCCGGAGCGCCGGCGCCGCCGCCGCGTCCTCGACGCCGAGCCGCTCGGACTGCAGCGCAACCAGTTCCTCGGCCTCGTTGACCGATCGCTGGATGTTGGAGATGTGCTGGCCCATGTCGCGCAGATAGCCCTGCACCAGGAAGATCGTCGTCAGCACGTAGGCGAGGTCGCCCGGACCCGCGATCCCGTCCCACCACAGCCGGAGCGCGTCCGCGATCACCAGCGTCCGCAACGCCAGCAGCGCCAGCCCCTGGGCATTGCCGCTGTTGGTGCCGCGCACCCAGGTCCGCCGCGTCCGCCTCGCCCACCGGCCCAGGGTCAGGGCAAGCACGCGGTCCTCGCGATCCTCCGCCCCGAACGCCTTGACCACCGGGTTGCAGCTGATCGCGTCCGACAGCGTCCCCGACACCCGGCTGTCCCACCGGTTCGACAACCGCGCCGACGGCGAGACGTAGCGGAGCTGCAGCGTCGACGAGAGCGCGACATACATCACCGACAAGGCCCCCAGCAGCAGGCCCATCTCGGGAAACCGCACCAGCAGGATCGCGGTCGCGAACACCAGCACCAGCACGCCCGGCAGCAGCAGCACCAGCAGCGTGTCGTTCAGCAGGTCGACCGCCCACATGCCGCGCGTGATCCGGCGCACGATCGAGCCGGCAAAGCTGTTCGCATGCCAGTCGGTCGAGAACCGCTGAACCCGCCAGAACGCATCCTGGGCGATGGCCGTCATGTTGCGGACCGTCAGCCCGGTGATGCTCAGGAACGCCACCCGTCTTGCCGCGACCGCAATCGCGCCCAGCACCGTCATCGCGGCCAGCACCATCAGCACCGCATGACGCACCGCCGGATCGCTTGCCGGCCTTGCCACGTCCGTCACCAGCGTGCCCGACAGCACCGGCAGCACGACGTCGGCCGCCGTCGAGACGACGATGGCAAGCACCACCTGCACCACCAGAGCACGATGGCGGCCCCAGTGGCCGAACAGGAACGAGAGCACGCCGATGACGGCGCTCTTGGCGGGCATGATCAGACTTTCACAAACTCCCAGGGGCTCCGCCCCTGGACCCCACTGGGGTCTAGACCCCAGACCCCATCACTGGAGTTGCGAATTCAAGAATACGGGGTTCCGGTGGCGGTCTAATGCCTGGCACAGCGCGGCCGCAAGGTCGCGCTTCTCGGCTTCGCCCAGAACGCGACCGAGTTCGACCTGACGGTCCCGGTGCGCCACCAGCAATTTCGGCGTCGTGCCGCGGCATTCCTCGAGCCATACCTTCAGCCACGCCGTCGGCAACTCGCAGACCGCGCGCCGGCCGCGCGGGTCGGTACGCACAACGCGCAGCGACCGCTCGCCCAGCAGCACCAGTTCGCTCGCCCTGGCCGAACGCGCGTGCAGCAGCAGCAGCGTCGAGGCGAGCGCCACCTCCGCCCCGCAGAACCCCGTCACCGGCCACGCCCCGAGCAGCAGGAACACCGCCGCCGTCGCTCCCGACGCACCGCACAGTGCCAGCACGACGCGACGGCCCGCACGCGCCGACAGGCTGCGATGCGGCGTGATCATCGCCTCGAAAACTGTGGCCTCGGCGCTCATCAGCCGGAATATGACGCCACCTGGACGGTTTGTCAGGCAACGGAGCAACCGCACTTGCGCGTGATACTCGACACCGACCCCGGCAATGGCTACCCGGCCGCCGACACCGACGACGGATTGGCGCTTGGCCTGATCCTGGAAAGTCCCGAGCTCCAGCTCGAGGCCGTCACGATCGTCGGTGGCAACATGCCGGTCGAGCTCGGTCAGCGGAGCGCGCTGCACATGCTTGAACTCGCAGGATCAGGCATTCCGGTCCACCCGGGCAGCGTGCGGCCCATTCTCGAGGACGCCGCCGCATGGCGCCGCGAACTCGACGGTCGGCGACGAACCGAGCTGGCCGTCGAGCTCTGGAACGGCATCGAGGAGCCGCGGCCTCGGCGTCGCGCCGCCGCCGAGCCGGCCGTGCAGGCGCTCGTCCGTCTGGCCAACGCGTATCCCGGCGAGCTCACGATCATCGCCGTCGGCCCGCTGACCAACGTGGCAGGAGCAATCCTCCTCGATCCGGAACTGCCTCGAAAGCTCGACCGCATCGTCATCATGGGAGGCAGCTTCGGCGTCTGGCACAGCCTGCAGGAGATGAATTTCTGCTACGATCCCGAGGCCGCCAGGATCGTCGTCACCTCGGGCGCGCGGATCACGCTCGTCCCCCTCGACACCACGCTGAAGACCTTCCTGACCCTGTCGCAGAACGAGCGCCTCAAGCATGCGGACCGGCCGCTCGCACGCTATCTCGGCACGACGGGCGAACCCTGGATCCGCTGGGTCGCAGGTCGCGACGATCGGCGCGGCTGCGCCCTTCACGACCCGCTGGCGGTCGCGGCCCTCCTCCTGCCCCCGCTCGTCACCGTCGAGCGGGTCCGCGTCGACGTGGAGCTGGCCGGACAACTCACGCGCGGCCGCCCGGTATCCTGGCATCCCGACAAGGCCCGGCTCAGCCAAGGCCTGCGCCTGCACACGTTCGAGCCGATCGAGGTCGCCGTCGACGTCGACAACGACGCGTTCGTCGAATTCCTGCTCGACCGCCTCCTGGCCTGACCGAGGCATGGCAGGAAGCCGCATGCCGAACGCCGCCGTGCGCCCCTTCATCGAGGCGCTGGCCGCCGCCAACCCGAACGCCGCGAGCGAGCTCACCTTCACCACGCCCTTCACCCTGCTCGTCGCCGTCGTGCTGTCCGCGCAGGCGACCGACGCGTCGGTCAATGTCGCGACCAGGACCCTGTTCGCCGAAGCACCCGATCCCGCCGCCATGGTCGCGCTCGGCGAGGAGGGCGTGGCCGCGCACATCCGGCGCATCGGCCTCTGGCAGGGCAAGGCACGCAACGTCGTCGCCCTCTCCCGGCTCCTGATCGAACGGCACGGCGGCGAAGTGCCCGACGACCGCGCCGCCCTCGAGGCGCTCCCCGGCGTCGGCCGCAAAACCGCCAACGTCGTCCTCAACGTTGCCTTCGGCGAGAGCACCATGGCAGTCGACACCCACATTTTCCGGGTCGGCAACCGCACCGGCCTCGCCCCCGGCCGGACCCCGCGCGAGGTCGAGGACGGCCTGGTCCGCCGCGTCCCCGCCGGCATGCTGCGTCCGGCCCATCACTGGCTGATCCTGCACGGCCGCTATGTCTGTCGCGCGCGCACGCCCGAATGCTGGCGTTGTCCTGTCGTGACCTGGTGCCGCTTCGAGCCGAAAACCCCGGCGCCACGCGCAGGCCGGCCATGAGGCTCCTCCCGGTGCTGGCGGGGGGGGGGGGGGGGCCCCGCGCCCGCCCCCCCCCCCCCCCCCCCCCCCCCCCCCCCGCCGCTCACGCCGACCTCCGCCCCGGCGACGGGATCGCCTCCGTGACATGGCCCGCAGCCAGGCTGCAGGTCTTCACCTACCGACCCGCCTCGTGCCGCCCCAGGTTCATCCTTCTCGTCTTCCACGGCGTCGCCCGGGACGCCGACCGCTATCGCGACGACGCCCGACCGATCGCGGATGCCGCTTGTGCACTTGTCGTGGCTCCCAGGTTCGACCGGCAGGCTTTCCCGCGCTCGCGCTACCAGTATGGCGGCGTCGAACAGGGCGGCGTCCCCACTCCCCTAGGCAGGCGGACCGTCGACCTGATCGAACCGCTCGTCGCCTGGGCCCGGGCGGTTGCCGGCGATGCCACCATGCCGTACGTCCTCCTCGGCCATTCCGCGGGCGCCCAGTTCGTCGACCGCGTCGCCGCCTACGCGCCACCGGCGGCGGCCTGCATCGTGGTCGCGAACCCCTCGACCTGGGTGCTGCCGCTCAGCACGGCGCCGGCACCCTTCGGCTTCGGCAACATCGAGGCGTCGCCCAGGACTTACCTCTCGCTCCCGATCGTCGTCCTGCTTGGAGCGGCCGACACCGGCAGCCACGATCTCGCCACCGGTCCTGAGGCCATGGCGGAGGGACCGGACCGGCTGACGCGTGGCCTGAGGACCTTCGAGCTCGCGCGTGCCACTGCGCGCGAGCACGGCTGGCCTTTCGGATGGACGCTGCTCGAGGTCGCCGGGGTCGGGCACGACGCGAAAGCCATGTTCGCCAGCCCGCAGGCGCTCCGGGCCGTCGACTGCCCTCGCGCCGCAGCGCGGCAGCAGGGCTCGCCGCAGGCCCTCAAACCACCGTAGTCTGGACGATGCGCGATTTCAGCTTTCCGGGGCGTAGCCCGGTCTACGCCGCCTCGGCGATGGCGGCGACGTCGATGCCGATCGCAACGCTGACCGCGCTCGACATCATGCGGGCCGGCGGCAACGCGCTCGATGCCGCCGTCGCGGCGGCTGCCGTGCTCGGGGTGGTCGAGCCGCAATCGACCGGCATCGGAGGCGACTGTTTCTGTCTCTACGCGCCGGCAGGCGGCCGGGTGGTGGCGATGAACGGCTCGGGACGCGCCCCGGCCGCGATCTCGCTCGACCGCCTGCAAGCCGACGGGATCACCTCCCTCCCGGCGGGGTCGGCGCACGCGGTGACGGTGCCGGGCGCGCTGTCCGCCTGGGAAACGCTGCTGGCCGCCCACGGCACGCGCGGTCTGGACGAGCTGCTGCAGCCTGCCATCTCGCTCGCCGAACAAGGTTGGCCAGTCGGCGCGCGGGTGTCGCACGATTGGGCCGACCAGGTGGCCAAGCTCCGGGCGGGCGGCGCGGATCTGTTCCTTCCGGGCGGCGCCGCGCCGCCACCAGGCCACCTCTTCAGACAGCCATCGCTCGCACGGACGCTCAGGACCATCGCCACCCGTGGCGCCCAGGCATTCTACGAGGGCGAGATCGCGGCCGACATGGTGGCAGCACTCCGTCGCCGCGGCGGCCTGCACACCGAAGCGGATTTCGCCGGCGGGCTGACCGGTGCAACCTTCGTCGAGCCGATCGCGGCGTCCTGGCGCGGGCACACCATATGCCAATGCCCGCCGAACGGCTCGGGGATCGTGGTCCTGATGATGCTCGGACTGCTCGAACGGCTCGGGACGGCGGACGGCGTCCTCTCGACCGCGCGGCTGCATCGGCATGTGGAAGCGGCGCGGCTCGCGATGCGCGATCGGGACGCCTTCGTCGCCGACCCGTCGCAGGCCGACATCCCGGTCGCCTCGCTCCTCGACCCCGCCTATCTCGCCTCATTGGCCGCCCTCGTGCGCGACGACCGCCCGCTCGACCCCATGCCCGCGCCAGGTCGCCCGGAGGCGCCTCACACCGACACCGTCTACGTCGCCGTCGTCGACCGGGACGGCAACGCCTGCTCGTTCATCAACTCCCTGTTCCAATCGTTCGGAAGCGGCATCCTCGCACCGTCATCCGGCGTTCTGCTGCACAATCGCGGCCTCGGCTTCACGCTGCAGCGGGGCCATCCCAACTGCATCGCACCCGGCAAGCGGCCGATGCACACGATCCTGCCGGGCATGGTGACGCAGGCGGGACGGACGGTCATGCCCTACGGCGTCATGGGCGGCCAGTTCCAGCCGATGGGTCAGACGCTGTTCCTGACCAACTTTCTTCAATACGGACTCGACATCCAGGAAGCGCTCGACCTGCCTCGCCTGTTCCCGTCCGGGGGGCGCGTCGAGGTCGAGCGGAGCATGCCGCAACCCGTGCTGTCGGAATTGCGCGCCCTGGGACACGATGCCTTCGTGGTTCCCGATCCCCACGGCGGCGGCCAGGCGATCTGGGTCGATCACGCGCGTGGCGTGCTGGTCGGCGGCTCGGATCCGAGAAAGGACGGGATGGCTCTCGGCTTTTGACACCCCGCTTCCGAGCGTTCGACATGCTGCTGCTGGCAGGCCTTGTCCTGCTCGCCTTCCAGTTGCTCGGTCCGGCGCTGAACATTCCGCTGCACATCCCGCTCAACTACAACGAGGGCTGGAACGCGCTCTTCGACACGCGAGCCGTGACGGGAGGCACCGGCCCGCTGTATCCGGCAGCCGGCAGCTTCGTGTTCAACAACTACCCGCCGCTGGGCTTCTATCTGGTCGGCGCGCTCGGCCGCTACGGTTTCGGCGACATGATCGTGGCTGGACGCGTCGTAGCCCTGCTCTCGCTCCTGTCCGCCGCCGCTCTGACCAGCCTGTGTGTGTGCACTCTCGGCGGCAGGCTGCGCCCGGCACTGGCCGCCGGACTGTCGATCCCGCTCACCGTCAGCTTCTTCTTCAGGAAGTACGTCGCGGTGGACGACCCGCAATGGCTCGCCCAGGCCATCATGCTGGCTGGCCTCGCGGTCCTCCTGCGAGGCGGCGGGTCGCGCCTGCCGGCGGCGCAGGTGGCCGGAGCCGCGCTGCTGATGGTCGCTGGCGGCTTCGTCAAGCACAGCCTGGTGGCGCTACCCTTGGCCGCGACCCTATGGCTGATCTGCGTCAACCACCGCGCCGCCGTGATCTGGATCGCCGTGGCGCTGCTCGGCGTGGCGGTCGGGGCCGGCCTGACCGTTGCGCTGCACGCCCACGCGGCTGCCGACATCCTGCATCACCGGCGTGTCTTTCGCCCGGGCCTGATGAAGTATTCCGGCGAGTCGCTCGCCCCGCTGTTGCCGATGGCCGCGGTGACAGTCTTTCTCCTCGGCCTGATCTGGCGGCGAGACTGGGAAGGCAGGCGCGCGAGCGTGCTGTTCCTGGCGCTGTTCGGGGGCATCGCCCTGGTGACCGGTATCGGTCAGCGCACGGGCGAGGGCGTCTACTACGATGCCCATCTCGAGACGCTGCTCTGCCGTTGATCTGTGCGTGTCCCTGGCACCTGCCTCAGGCCTGGGCCGACATCCACGACCGGTCATCGCGGGCCGCCGCCTGCAGCCGGTGATCGCCCGCATCGCAGCCGCGGACGGGCCGGCCGGCTGCCTGGTGATCTCGCTCTGCTGGTGGGCGGGCAAGCCGTCGGAGATCGAGATGTTCAACCTGACCGAAAGCAGCGTGGTGGCGGCGGCGCCCCGGCGAGCTTCCGGGCTGCCGTGAGGCGGCAGCATTTCGCCATCTTCCAGGACGACCCGGCATCGTTCACCCACATGAATGCCGTGCAGAGACTGGGATACGACCCGATCATGTCCCTGTTCGTTCACGGCTACGCACCCGTCTATCGCGGCCCGGAGGGCATCGTCCTGCTGGCGCCGAAGTAGACCAGGGCCCTGCCCCGGACCCGCAATGTTGGCGGTCCAGGGGGCCGCCCCCTGGCGGAGTTCGGGGCAGAGCCCCGATTTCCTTTGCTCCTGAACCCTTTCCACACGTGGCCGCCTCTATGGTGCTGGAGGGTCGACAGATGGCGACATGGGTGAGCGGTGAGCTGGTCGAGGCGGCTCAGCGTGGCGAGCCGGGAGCGGTCGAGACGTTGCTGTCCCAGGCCCGTCCGCATCTGCGCCGCGTCGCACGCCGGGCTTGCCGCGGCCAGGAGGACGCAGAAGATGCCGCCCAGCACGCGCTCTGGACGCTGCACCGCCAGGTCGGCTCGCTGCGCACGGCGTCCGCCGTAGCGGCCTGGCTGTTCCGCGTGGTCGCGCGTGAGTGCCGAAGGCTCCTGGGCCTCAGAAGGCAGCCCGCGCTGCCGACGCTGCTCGACAGCCTCGAGACGACACCCGTGCCCGCAGCGCTTCGGCATGACCTCGCGCGCGCCATCGAGGCCCTCACCGAGCCATACCGGGCGGCATTGATCCTCCGCGACGTGGAGGAGCTGACGGCGCCTGAGGCAGCCGCAGTGCTCGGCATCACGCCGGAGGCACTGAAAAGCCGCCTTCACCGCGCACGCGCCGAGGTGCGCGAACGCCTGGTAGCCGGCGGTTACCTGTCAGGGATCGACCTGTGACCGCCGTGAGCCGCCATCTGCTGCTCCGTCTGGCGCGCCCTCTCCACCCCAGCGAGGCTGACCCATGCCATACCAGGACCCGTCCGACTTCCGCCTGCTGCCAGAGCTGACCCGCCTTGCCCGACCGGAGGCCGAGGCGTTCCTGGCGTTCGACAAGGCGATGGCCCGCACCGACGGCGCCATTCCGCCCAAGTACCGGGAACTCGTTGCGCTGGCGGTGTCGCTGACGACGCAGTGCGCCTACTGCCTGGAAGTGCATACCGGACGCGCCTTGGAAGCGGGCGCCACGCGCGATGAACTGGCCGAGGTGGCGTTCATCGTGGCCTCCCTGCGAGCCGGAGCGGCGCTCGGCCATGGCCTGCTGATGCTGCGCCTGGCAGAGCAGGGTGGACGGGCCGACCGGTCGCCGCCGCCGGTCTAGATCGGGGCTCTGCCCCGAACCCCGCCAGGGGCCGGGCCCCTGGACCGCCAATATTTCAGATGGTTCGCGGGTTTGGGGCCGCCGCGCCCTGCTCAGCCCCAACCCGCCGCCACCGTCTCGTCCGCCTCCGAAGCCTCGACCCAGGCCGAGCGGCCGTCCTCGAACTCCTGCCGCTTCCAGAACGGCGCCCGGGTTTTCAGCCAATCGATCAGGAAGCGCGTCGCATCGAGCGCCTCGCCGCGATGGGCGGCGGCGGCGAGCACCAGCACGATCGCCTCACCCGGGACCATCCGCCCCACCCGGTGGATCACGGTGCACGCGAGGAGTTGGAAGCGCCGCTCCGCTTCCTCGACGATGTCCTCCAGGCAGCGTTCGGTCATGCCCGGGTAATGCTCCAGCGTCAGCGCCGCGACGCCGCCGCCACGCACCGCACCCACGAAGCACCCGATGCCGCCTGCCTCCGGACCCGCCGCCAGCGTGAGCCGCGCAAACTCATCCCCGAGCGCGAACGGGCCCTGCTGCACGGTAATCCGTCTGGCACTCACCCCCCGGTCACCGGCGGGAAGAACGCGACCTCGTCGCCCGGCGCCACGCGCGTGTCCGGCTTGGCGAACCGCTGGTTGACCGCCGCGCGCACCGCAGCCGGTTCGGCAAACGCCGAGGCAGGACGGCCGCCCCGGTCAATCAGCCACGTCACAAGCGCGTTCACGTTTCCGACGCTGTGCGGAACCTCCACGACTTCCTCCGACAACCCCGCCCGCTCACGCAAGGAAGCCAGGTAGACCAGACGGATCGACATCGCCCCGATAAGCAAGCCCTCTATTGTTCGCCGGGCCCCGACTTCGGTGTCGGGATCACCTTCACGCTGCCATCCGGCGAGATCACCGTGCTCGTCCCGTTGCCGTTCGGGATGGTGATCGTGCTCGCCGCGTTCGGGTTGCTCTGCATCTTGAACTTCGAC
>CAXTSH010000054.1:14312-22525 GCA_964246925.1 uncultured Acetobacteraceae bacterium | reverse complement strand
ACTTCGAGGTCGCCGAGGAGATGATCAAGCATTTCATCCGCAAGGTGCACAACCGTCGCGGCTTCGCGAGCCCGATGATCATCATCTGCGTGCCGAGCGGGTCGACCGCGGTCGAACGCCGCGCCATCCAGGAGAGTGCGGAGGCCGCCGGTGCCAGGCGCGTGCTCCTGATCGAGGAGCCGATGGCGGCCGCCATCGGCGCCGGCCTGCCGGTCACCGAACCGTCCGGCTCGATGATCGTCGACATCGGCGGCGGCACCACCGAAGTCGCCGTGATCTCGCTCGGCGGCATCGTCTACGCCCGGAGCGTGCGCGTGGGCGGCGACAAGATGGACGAGGCGATCATCAGCTACATCCGACGGAACCACAATCTGCTGATCGGCGAGAGCTCCGCCGAGAAGATAAAGCTCGAGGTCGGCGCCGCCCGCGCGCCGGAGGATTGGGAAGGCGACGGTCCCTGGCGCGAGGTCAGGGGCCGCGAGCTGATGAACGGCGTGCCGCGCGAGGTCGTCGTCACCCAGCGGCAGATCGCCGAAAGCCTCGCCGAGCCGGTCAGCCAGATCGTCGAGGCGGTGACCGTGGCGCTCGAGAACACCCCGCCCGAACTCGCCGCCGACATCGTCGACAAGGGCATCGTGCTGACCGGCGGTGGTGCGCTGCTGTTCCGCATGGCCGACGTGCTCCGCGCATCCACGGGCCTTCCGGTGGTGGTCGCCGAGGACCCGCTGAGCTGCGTCGCCCTGGGCACCGGACGCGCGCTCGAGGAGATGAAGCGGCTTCGAAACGTCCTCACCACGATGTATTGACGCAACGCCGTGCATTCGTCTTGACAGTTGCCGCGACTCCTGGACGTCACGTCTCGCATCGTCGGCGTTTTCGGCGCACGGTCTAACACAGCGCGTTACCGGGAGGGTCGCCCGTCATGCTTCGGCTGTCCATCCAGGCGCGCCAGGCACTCGCCAAACTCGGAGTACCGCTGTTCTTCACCGCCAGCCTTGCCGCCATGCTGGTCGGCCGCGCCGACGACCAGCTGGCCGGCGGCGCCCGGATGTGGCTGGCCGACCGGCTCTCGCCGTTGTACGCCTCGCTGGCAGAACCTGCGGCGCGCATTAGGCGGATCGGCGAGGACATGCTCGGGGTCGTCGATCTGGCCGCCGAAAACCGCCACCTGCGGGCCGAGAACGCACGCCTGCTGCGCTGGTACGAGGTTGCCCTCGCGCTGGAAGCGGAGAATGCGACGTTGAAGGAGGATCTGCACTACATCCCCGAGCCGACGCCAAGCTATGTCACCGGCCGCGTCGTCGCCGACGCCGGCGGGGTCTACTCCCGCGCGGTGCTGCTCTATGTCGGTCCCAACAACCCGGTCCACAAAGGACAGGTGGCCCTCGATGCGTCGGGCCTGGTGGGCCGCGTGACGGAAGTCGGCGCCCGGTCGGCGCGCGTGCTCCTGATCACCGACAGCAGCAGCCGCATCCCGGTCGAGCTTGCCGGCGAGCACGCGACCGCCATCATGGTCGGCAACAACGGACGCTGGCCGACCCTGATGTTTCTTCCTGACGGCGTCCACCCCACGAGTGGCGAACGCGTGCTGACGTCGTCGGAGGCCAACGCGTTCCCCGCCGGCCTGCCCGTCGGCACCGTCAGGCGTGAGAAGAACGGCTCCTTCGCGGTCGTCCCGTCGGCGTCGCTCGACGAGCTGACCGTGCTTCGCCTGTTCGACTACAAGCTGCAGGCGATCCAGCCGCCGGAGGCGCCCGGTCATGCCGTCAACGGGACCGACATGCCATCCCAGACGGCGACACCTCCCGGGTGAGGCTCGACGGCGGTGAGCACGGAACGTCTCCCGGGCATTCGGCCTGGACCGACGCTCCTGCGCCGGCTGGACGCGGCCGGTCGGCGGCTGTTTCCCACCGTCTCGACGCTGCTCGCCGTCATGTTGCTGGCGTGTCCTCTGCAAGTGCCCGGCAGTGCCGAATGGCAGCAGGTGCTGGCCCTCGTCTCGGTCTTCTTTTGGACCGTCTATCGGCCCGGCTCGATGCCGCCCTCGGCCGCCTTCCTGATCGGGCTGCTGTGCGACCTGCTCGGCCCCGCACCTCCCGGCATCGCCATGCTGACGCTGGTGACGGTCACCGGGGTGGCGTTGCGCATTCGCCGGGTGCTGATCCGGTTCGGCTTCCTTCTCGTGTGGCTCGCCTTCACCGGGATCGCCGCGTGCAGCTTTACCGCCCAATGGGTGCTGACATCGGCACTCCTCTGGCGTGTGATGCCGGTGTCGCCCGCTGCCTTCGAGCTGGCGCTCGCCGCCGGCTTCTATCCGCTCGCGGCGGTCGTGCTGATCAGGCTGCATGCCGGCATCGCCGCACCCGAGCGTGCCTGAGGGCCGCGCCATGAAGCGGCCACGACGGAGACTTCTCTTCAGGAAGCCCGTCGAGGCGGACGACGCACGCCGTGGCGTCTTCACCCGGCGCGCGCTGTTGATGATGGCAGCCCAGACGGCCGCCCTCGGCGGCCTCGGGGTGCGCCTCTACGATCTTCAGGTCCGCGACGGCGCCAAATATCGGACGATGGCCGACGACAACCGGATCAGCACGCGGCTGCTCTCGCCGCCACGCGGCCGGGTCGTGGACCGGTTCGGCGAGGTGCTCGCCGGCAACAAGCTCAACTGGCGGGCGCTCCTGCTTCCGGAGGAGACCACCGACCTTCTGCTCACGCTGAACCGTTTCGCCGGCATTGTGCCGCTCGATCCATCGGCGCGCGCGCGGATCGTGCGCGAGGCCGACCACCGTCACCGTTTCATCCCGATCATGTTGCGCGACTTCCTGACCTGGGACGACATGGCGCGCATCGAGGTCAACGCGCCCGACCTGCCCGGCGTCATCATCGATGTCGGCACGACGCGCATCTATCCCCAGGTCGAGAAGCTCGCGCACGTGGTCGGCTACGTCGCCCCACCCAACGAGGCCGACGAGACCGGCAACCCGCTCCTCGCCTTGCCGGGCATGCGCGTCGGCCGCGCTGGAATCGAGCGCACCCACGAGATTGATCTCCGCGGCGAGGCTGGCAGCGTGCAGATGGAGGTCAACGCCGCCGGCCGCGTGATCCGCGAACTCGACCGCCACGAGGGCGGCCTCGGCACCGAGGTCGCGCTCACCATCGACGCCGGCCTGCAGCGCTCGGTCCTCGACCGGCTCGCCGATGCGTCCGCCTCCGCCGTGGTGATGGACTGCACCAACGGCGAGGTGCTGGCGATGGTCAGCAATCCCTCGTTCGATCCCAGTCTGTTCGACAGCGGCGTCAGCCAGGCGCAGTGGGCGCTGTGGAACTCGCCAGACGCGCAGGCCACTCGTCCTCTGATCAACAAGGCGGTCGCCGGTCTCTACCCGCCCGGCTCCACCTTCAAGCCGGCGGTCGCGATCTCCGCACTCCAAGCCGGCACCCTCGACCCGAAAGACCGTATCAACTGCCCGGGTTACATCGACGTCGGCGGCGTCCGCTTCCACTGTTGGAAAAAGGGTGGCCACGGCCCGCTCAACCTGCATCTCGGACTGAAATACTCCTGCGATGTCTTCTTCTTCGAGGTCGCGCGACGGACCGGCATGGACCGGATCGCGACCGGCAGCCACCTGCTCGGCCTCGGTGTGCCGCTGCCGATCGAGCTGCCGCACGCCAAGGCGGGCATCATCCCGACCCCGGAGTGGCGGCGCAGCCACGGTCACCACTGGAACGGCGGCGACACCATCAACGCCGGTATCGGCCAGGGCTTCGTCGAAGTCACGCCGCTGGCGCTGGCGACCTACGTCTCGCGCATCGCGGCCGGCCGCGCACTGCAGCCGCATCTGACCCGCTCGCTCGGCGGCGTCCTGCAGCCCGGCGCGTCACCTGACGACTGGCCCAGCATGGGACTGCCGGAGGACCAGTTGCACGACGTACGCAACGGCATGTGGGCCGTCGTCAACGAACCGGGCGGCACGGCGCCGCATGCGCGCCTGCCGCTCGCGGGCGTGCAGATGGCCGGCAAGACCGGCTCGGCTCAGGTCCGTCGCGTGTCACGCTGGGCGCGCGAGTTCGGCCATTTCAATTCCGCCAAGCTGCCGTGGGAGTTCCGGCCGCACGCGCTCTTCATCTGCTACGCGCCCTACGACGCGCCCCGTTATGCCGTCGCCCTCGTCATCGAGCATGGCAACGCCGGTGCCGACGTCGCGGCCCCGCTCGCGCGCGACATCATGGTCGACACCCTGACCCGCAACCCGAGCGTCAAACAGCAGCCGCCTGGCCAGACAGTGGCCGACGCGTCGCAGGTGGTTCCCGCGAGCGTGGTGCTGCCGTGATGATGGCGGCCGTTGCCCCGATCACGGGCGCCGCCCGATGATCACCGACAAGCGGCTGCTGCGCGCCGAGCCGAGCTTCGGTCTGCTCGCCAAGCTGTGGCGCGTGAACTGGTTTTACGTGCTGCTGATCGCGGCCCTGGGCGGCGTCGGCTACGCGGCGCTGTTTTCGGCGGCCGGCGGTGCTCAGCACCCCTATGCCGGGCCGCAGAGCCTCCGGTTCGCCGCAGGCCTGGTGATGATGCTGATCCTCGCGCTCACCGACATACGCTGGCTCGCGCGCCTGTCGTGGCCGCTCTACGCCATCTCGGTGGCACTCCTCGCTCTGGTGCTGAGGATCGGCCACGTCGGCAAGGGAGCGGAACGCTGGATCGACGTCGCCGGCGTTCAGATGCAGCCTTCCGAGCTGGCCAAGATCGCGCTCGTCATGGTGCTGGCTGCCTACTTCAAGGACGCAAGCTGGCGCCGGATGGGCAATCCGCTCTTCCTCGTCCCGCCGGTGATCCTGATCGCCATCCCGGTCGGACTGGTGCTCAAGGAACCCAATCTCGGAACCGCCGTGATCATCGCGCTGCTGGGAGGCGCCGTGGTGCTGGCGTCGGGCGTCCGCCTCTGGCAGGTGGCACTGGTCGCCATCCCGATCCCGTTCGCGGCCAACCTCGCCTACCGCCACCTGCACGACTACCAGCGTGCGCGCATCGTCACCTTCCTCCATCCCGAGAGCGACCCGCTCGGCGCCGGCTACAACATCATCCAGTCCAAGATCGCGCTCGGCTCTGGCGGCATGTGGGGCAAGGGCTTCCTGCACGGCACCCAGGGCCAGCTCGACTTCCTGCCCGAAAAACAGACCGACTTCATCTTTACGACCGTCGCCGAGGAGTTCGGCCTCGTGGGCGGCCTCAGCGTGATGGCGCTCCTCCTGCTCATCATCCTCGGCGGCATGGTCATGGCGCTCACCTGCCGCCACCAGTTCGGCCGGCTGCTCGCACTCGGCATTTCGGTCAATTTCTCGCTCTACTGCCTGGTCAACCTGTCGATGGTCATGGGCGCGATCCCGGTCGGCGGAGTGCCGCTGCCGTTGGTCTCGTATGGCGGGTCGGCGATGCTGACGGTGATGTTTGGCTTCGGCCTGCTGATGTCGGTCTGCGTTCATCGCAACGTCGAGTTCGCCACCTTGCGTCCAGAGCAGCCCTGGGACGCCTGACCTGCCACCCAAGCTGCTCGGCCTCTATCGTCGTACCGATTACGTCGTCGACGGCCGCATCCGCATCATCCTCGGCCGCCGCTCGCGCGCCTCCGACGCCATGCTGACCCGCCTCGGCGCCCGCGCCGGCGCCCTGATCACCGCCGCCAACCCACGCAGCCGGACCATGCCCGAAGGCTGGAACCGGCGCATGACGCAACGGCTCGCCTCTGCCATCAAAGGAGCGGCGCTGCTGCCGGCCGAAGGTCGCCTGCGCGGCTGGCGCGAAGCGGGACTGTTCGTCTGCGGCGACCCGCGTCGTCTCGCCCGGCTCGGTCGCCAGTTCCGCCAGAACGCGCTCGTGATCGTGCAGCACGGGCGACCGGCGCGGCTGTTGTTGCTGGCCGAGTGAGGCCAGGGGCCGGACCCCGGACCCCGCTGGGCCTGAGGCCCAGACCCCAAAGGTTTTGGGTGGTCGACCAAAGGCCCCGACGCGGCATGTCGTGGCCGAGAGCATGCGGACGACAGTGAATGACGCGGACGTCGGTGGCTCGGCGGCGGCCAATCCAGCGGACGATCGCGGGGCCGGTGGTGGTGGAGACGAGGTCGCCCGGCGCGAGGTGCTCGACGACCGCGGGGCCGGTCGGGGTGTCGAGGTGAGTTCCGGCGGCGGAGCAGGGATTGACGGCGATCTCGATCGAGCCTGGCGCATCGGTCGGAAGCGTCAGTCCGGAGACGTCCAAGTCAACCGAGTCGGCGGTGAAAGAAAGGTCGGCATTCCGATACACCAACGATATTCGACGGTATCAGCGACACACCAGTGATCGGAGGCGCGTTGGGCGTCAGGACGGTGAAGACGTAAGCGTTGATGGAACTGGTCGCGAAGGTCGTTCCTTCCACGCATGCCGGGTATGAGAACGTGATGTCTGATCCCTGCAGATCCGCACTCCCTGGAACAATCTCATCGGGGCCAGGCCGCACGTTCAGTGCGGCAAACTCCGGAAACGTGACGATGCCAGGAGTGACCATTACTTCTCCGAAGCCAAGCAGTCCCGAGGGCTGGAGAGTGCCTAAATAGATACCGAGGGAGACCAGGTCACCGTCAAAGCTGAGGTCAGACTTCCGCGTCATTCGCGTTGCTGCTCGTCGACTTGCGACTGTTGTCCTCTCAAACGATTGTCGAAGCTGAGGGGAGACAAAGTCGGTTAAGCCACTAACGTCACGATCTCGCTACAAAGAGCCCCGATGCCGATTGATTGGACATGGAAATGTCCGAGCACCCGCGGAAGTTGCTTTGCTGATGTCTCCGCATCAGCCTCAGTCATCATGTCGTCTCCGCCATAGGCACGGACCCCTCCCAAAACGCAATTCCGGCTTGGCAGCACGAGACGTCCTCGTCGGTGGTGCCGCCCGAGCAGCCGATCGCGCCCACCACCATATCGTCCACGGTGATCGGCAAGCCGCCCTTGATCGGCACCCGATCCGGAAACGCGACCAGCGCCGGATCATCCTTGATCTGCGCCTGCAGCGTGCCGGTGGCGGTTCGCGCGATCGCAGCCGTGCGTGCCTTTCGTCCGGCGACCTCGGGCGTGTGCAGCCTCGCACCATCCAGCCGCTCGCACGCGATCAGCACGCCCGCATCGTCGACCACCGCCAGGCTCACCCCAAGCGAGCGCGCCTCCGCCTCCCGTCGCGCGCCCTCCAGCAGAACCCTTGCATCCGAGAGTGACAGGCTCCGGCGTGTCAACATGGTCAGGTCTCCTCGACGATGTCGGCTTTTGTGTAGCCCTGCGCGAACAGCAGCGCACGCAGGTCGGCGTGCTCGATCCGGTTGGCGACCGCCGCGGCGAGTGCCGGCCTCGGCCGGAACGCGATCCCGAGCCCGGCTGCCTGCAGCATCGCGAGGTCGTTGGCGCCGTCGCCCACCGCGAGTGCCGCCGACGGGCTGGCACCGCGCTGCAGTGCGAACGCTTCGAGTGCCTGGCGTTTTGCGTCGCCGTCGAGAATCGGACGCGCGACCTCACCGGTCAACGCCGTCCCGTCGTCGAGCAGGACGTTGGCCCGATGGTCGTCGAACCCGCACGAAGCGGCGACCCGCTCGGTGAAGTAGGTGAACCCGCCGGACACCAGCACGCACAGCGCCCCGTTCCGCCGCATCGTGCCGACCAGCGCGCGTGCGCCCGGCGTCAGCCTCGTCTCCATCCAGGTCTCCTCCAGCGCCGAGAGCTTCAACTGGCGCAACGTCGCGACCCGCTCGACCAATGCCTCGGCAAAGTCGATTTCGCCGTTCATGCTTCGGCGCGTGATCGCGGCCACGAGGTCTCCGGTCCCGGCGCGTCGGGCCAGTTCGTCAAGCGTCTCGCCTTGAACGATCGTGCTATCCATGTCGGCGATCAGAACCGCTTTCCGACGCCCCTGCCCGGTGACCGCCAGCGCGTCGACCGGCGCGCCGTCGAGCGCCGCCCGCACCCGATCGAGCGAGGGCGGCTTCGCACACGGAATATCGACCGCCTGCCCCGGCCACAGCACCACCGGCTCGCCTCCCTCGACGACGGCCCGCGCCCGCGCGACATCGCGCTCGCCCAGAGGCACGCCGACGAGTGTAAGGACGTGCATGAAGCTTCCTCGGTGAAGGGGTCTGGGGCGAGCCCCAGCCGGGGTGCCGGGGGGGGGGCCCAGGGGTGTGTGTTGTTGTATGTTGTTGT
>CAXTSH010000054.1:0-14302 GCA_964246925.1 uncultured Acetobacteraceae bacterium | reverse complement strand
GCGGGTTGAATCACCCGGATACGCGAGCGGTGGCCCCCCCCCCCGGGGGGCAGGGGCGGCGCCCCTGCGTTCTGTCTTGTGGTAGGATGTGAGCGTGTGCTTCGGAACGCCATGCAGATCCATGCCACCTGCGTTGCCCGTCAAGGCCGAGGGATCCTGTTGCTCGGCCCATCCGGCGCCGGCAAGTCCGACCTGGCGCTCCGCCTCATTGATCGCGGCTTCGTCCTCGTCGCCGACGATCGCGTGGAGCTCGACGGCGCGCTCGCGTCCCCACCTGCTTCGTTGGCGGGCTTGATCGAGGTCCGCGGCATCGGGATCGTTCGACTGCCGCACGAGGCGCCGGTGACGTTGGCCGTCGTTCTCGACCTGGCCGCCCAACCCGATCGTCTTCCTGCCGCACGCCTTCACGCGGCGACGGGTGTCCCCCTGCTGGCTCTCGACCCGCGTGAGGTGTCCGCTCCCGAGAAGGCGGCCCTGGCATTCGAGTGCGCGCTTGGCCAGCGCGATTGCCTGTCAGGCGGCTTTGCCCCGACATGACCGTGTGTCCGGAGCGCCGCGTCGTTCTCGTGACCGGACTGTCGGGCGCCGGCAAGGCCTCCATCATGCACGTCCTCGAGGATCTCGGCTTCGAGGCGGTCGACAACCCGCCGCTGATGCTGCTCGATACCCTCATCCAGCGCGGTCATGGCAGGCTGGCCGTCGGGATCGACGCCCGGACCGATGGGTTTGACCCGTGCGCCCTGATCGATGCCGTCGGACGGCACCGCGCCCGCGGGCAGCGTATCGACCTGGTGTTTGCGACCGCCGACGATGCCGCCCTGCTGCGACGCTTCACCGCAACCCGGCGCCGCCATCCGCTCGCTCATGCCGGCCGCGTCGCCGAAGGCATCACCGCAGAGCGGGCCGTCACTGCAACGCTTCGCCGGGCCGCCGACCTCGTCCTCGACACCACCGACCTGCCGACACCTGCGCTGCGGCGCCAGGTCGAGGAGCGCCTGTCTCTCGACGCCGCTGTCCGCCTGTCATTGACGCTGGTCTCGTTCGCCTTCCCCACCGGCCTGCCGCCCGAGGCCGATATGGTTTTCGATGCGCGCTTCCTCAAAAACCCGCATTACGATCCCCATCTCCGGGAACTGACCGGTCTCGACGAGGCGGTCGCACATCATGTCCGGCAGGATCCCGACTACATCGTGTTCATCGCCGCCATCGAGGCTCTGCTTGGGCTGGTCTTGCCGAGGTTCGTCCGCGAGGGCAAGACATACGCGACCGTCGCGATCGGCTGCACGGGCGGGCGGCACAGATCCGTGTCCCTGATCGAGGACTTGGCCCGAAGGATGCGGGCAACATTGATGAGCGACCAGACGATCCGTATCGCTGTCATGCATCGCGGCCTCGACACGCTGACCTCCGATCCGGACCCGGGCCGCCCGGAACGGGCTGCCTCCCCATGATCGGCATCGTCCTGATCGCCCATGGCGGTCTAGGTCCGGCGCTTCGCGAGGCGATGGAGCACGTCGTCGGAAGTCAGGCCCAGATCGAGACCGTCTCCGTCGGCCCGGAGGACAGCGCGACCGTCGTACGCGACGAGGTCACCCGCTGCATCGACACCGTCGACACCGGCGATGGCGCCATCCTGTTGACAGACATGTTCGGCGGCACGCCCAGCAACGTGGCGATTTCGCTGATCGATCGCGGTGGGGTCGAAGTCATCTCCGGAGTCAATCTTCCGATGCTGGTCAAGCTCGCCAAGGCCCGCGCCGCCGGCACGCTCGGCGAGTGCGCCGATTGCGCGGAGGCGGCCGGCCGCAAATATATCGCCACCGCTTCCCACCTGCCGCGCGCCTGCCTCGGCGGCTCCGCATGCGTTCCCATCGAGCCCGTCCATGGCGCTCCCGAGACCATCAAGCCGAACGGGCGCACCGGGTGAACGACGATCAGAGCGCCTCGACCGTCCTGCGTCGAGGTGTGGCGATCGTCAACGGTCGCGGCCTGCACGCCCGCGCCGCCGCAAAGTTCGTCACCACCGCAGAGCGCTTCAATGCCTCCGTCGAGGTCATTCGCGACGGCCAGTCGGTTGCCGCCCGTTCTATCATGGGTCTGATGATGCTCGGCGCCGGTCGCGGCTCCGTCATCGAGCTCGTCGCCGAGGGCTGGGACGCCAAGGAGGCGCTCGACGCCCTCGTGTCCCTGGTCGAGGCCGGGTTCGGTGAGCAGGACTGAGGCTTCCGCCGTCGGCAGCAACGGGCCCCTCGCACCATCCGGCGTGCCCCGTTCCGAGCCGAGATCGCGCGAGCGCAGCTTCCGCGGCTTTCCCGCCTGCGGCGGCATTGCGATCGGCCCAGCCTACTGCATCCACGAGCATGAGGCCGACCTCTCGGGCCGGCCGATCCGGCCGGACGAGGCGGAAGCCGAGCTGGAGCGGCTCCGGCGCGCAACCGCCCGCTCGCTCGCCCAGCTCGCCAAGCTACGCACCCGCCTCACCCTGCTGCCCGACGAGAGCGAGCGCGAGATCGCGCCGCTGATCGACGCCTACCGCCAGATGCTCAACTCCTCGCGGCTGTTGCGCGGCATGCAGCGGCGCATCACCGATGGCCTGGTCTCGGCGGAACTCGCGGTGCGCGACGAAGTCCAGCTCGCCGCCGGCCGGCTGCTGGCACTTCCGGAGGAAGACGGCGCCTCGCTGCTCCGGCGTGCCGGCGAGGTCGAGGAGATCGGCCGCCGCCTGACCCGCAACCTGGCCGAGGCGCCGTTTCTCGCACTCGGCAACATGCCCCGCGGCGCCATCCTGGTCGCCGACCGTCTACGACCCGCCGACGTGGCACTCATCGATCCGACGCGTGTTGCCGGCGTCGTCACCGACGAAGGCGGGGCTGCCGACCATACCGCGATCATGCTGTGCGCGATGGGCATCCCTGCGGTCATCGCCGCGTCCGGGATCAAGCAGGCGGCCCATGACGGCCACTTCGTCGTCATCGACGGCAACGACGGCGTCGCCACGCTCGATCCGTCGCGCGCGACGCGGGCCGAGGCCCGCAAGGGCGTGGCCCTTCACGCCAGCGAGCGCCAGCGTCTCGCACGGCTGCGTCGGCTGCCGGCCAGGCTCGCCAGCGGCGAGGCGGTCGAGCTGCAATCGAACCTCGAACTCCCCGCCGAGCTGCCGCTGGTCATCCAGTCCGGAGCGACCGGCATTGGCCTGCTCCGTAGCGAGTTCCTGTTCATCGCCGCCGAGGAACTCCCCGACGAAGCCGCCCAGACCGCGGCCTACGCCGGCATCGTCAGGACAATGGGCGGCGACACCACTACCATCCGCCTGCTCGACTGGGGGGGCGAGAAGGAGAGTGCCGCGATGGAGCGGGCCGGCGTGGGGCCGCGCGAGCCGGAAGCCAATCCTGCCCTCGGCCTGCGCGGTCTGCGCCTGCTGCTGGCCCATCCGGAACTCCTAGAGACCCAGTTCGCCGCGATCCTGATCGCATCGCTGGCGGGGCCGGTTCGGGTCATGCTGCCGATGGTCACCAATATTGCCGAGTTCCGCGCCGCCCGTGACGTTTACGAGCGTGTCGCGCGTCGCCTGCGCCGGCGCGGCCAGAAACTCCCCCAGAAACTGCCGCCGCTCGGCGCCATGATCGAGACGCCGGGCGCCGCCCTGATGGCCGAGTTCTTCGCGCTGGAGGCCGACTTCCTGTCGATCGGCACCAACGACCTCACCATGTATGCACTCGCCGTCGACCGCGCGTCGAGCGAGGTCGCCAGCCTCTACGACCCGGTGCATCCCGCCGTCCTACGCCTGATCGCGGGAACCACCGAGGCGGCACTCCGGCTGCGCAAACCGGTGTCCATCTGCGGCGAGATCGCCGGCAATCCCAGGCTCGCCCCGCTGCTGCTCGGTCTTGGCCTTCGCTCGTTCAGCATGAACGCCTCCGCCTTGCCCCGAGTGAAGCAGGCGATCCGCGCGGTGTCGCTCGAGGAGTGCGTCCGGCTGGCGCGGCATATTCTGGAGGAAAGCGATCCCGCACGCATTGCGACACTCCTCGCCGCCTCGACCTGACAACAAGCTTATCGCCGGGTGGAGACAGCGCCATCCTGATCACCCAGAGACCTCTGCGAACGGACGCCAATGAGCACGGGCAGCAATTTCAATGACAAGGTCTTACCGGTCTCGATGAAGCTGACCATGGGTGCATCTGCTGGCGAACCGGCTGGCCCGCGCGGGATATACGACGTCACCATTCCGGTAACGGTCAGCATTCCGATGACGCCGGCGTTGCGTCTGCAACTCGATCGTCTCCGGTCGCGTCAGGCCTAATCGATTCTGCTGCCAGCAAACTTCTTGCACATCGATACCGTGGCTGGCATGCAGTCCCGGCCTATGTTGCACCGCACACGAGCGTGGAGTTCGCATGCCCTATCCCGGTCCAGGCACGACATTTCCTGACGGCATCGTCTACAAGACGACATCGCTCGCACAGTTCCTGCCGCCCGGGGTGACCATTCCGGCGGAATATGCCGATCTGGCATTCGCCTACCACGACCAATCGGTGCCGGGCCAAGGCGTGACCATCGCCGACGTCGGTGGCCAGGCCACGCTCGAATACACGTCGAACGTCTTCGATGTGCCGTCCACACTCACCATCGCCGATGTCGGCGCTCAAGGTCCGAACGGCTTTCAGTTCACCGATACGTCCGGAGCGCTGTGGACAGTGCTCGACAAGCCCGTCACCGATGGGGTCGCGGTCGACCCGCTGTTCCCAGTGGCGGAGGCGGAGTTCCCGCAATACGCTGCCCTCTTGAAGACCCTGCAGATCGAGCTGGACGTCGTAACCGGCGGCAATCCGATCGTCTTTCCGGTCTTCCCGCTCGACGGCAGTGCCCCCTGTTTCGCGCGCGGTACCAGAATCAGGACGGTCTCGGGCGACGTCGCGGTCGAGGACCTCGCCGAAGGCGATCGCGTGGTCCTTGCCACCGGGGGCGAAGCCCCGATCGTCTGGATCGGACGCCGGCGCGTCCACGTTGGCCGCCATGCGTATCCGGCCACGGTGGCGCCGATCCGGATCGCGCCGGGCGCGCTGGGACGAGCGCAGCCCGAACGCCCGTTGCGGGTCAGCCCCGACCATGCGTTGTTCGTCGACGGCGTGCTGGTTCCTGCCGGCCTGCTCGTCAATGGTTCTACGATCGTCCAGGAAACAGTCGTGGCGGTCGAGTATTTTCACATTGAGCTACCAACCCACGCAGTCCTACTTGCCGAGGGCTTGTCCGCCGAGAGTTATCTGGACACCGGCAACCGGGGCATGTTCGCCAACACGCCTCTCGCGAGGACGCCCACCGCCCCGCCCGCTACTCCATGCGCAGAAATGGTGCTGGACGGGGAGCGCTTCGCACGCATCCGCGATGCGTTGACGCCCGCCCTGAGCATCGCTTCGTAGGCAGGATCGCTACTTCCGCCGGAATAGCGCGCCGCTCCGCTCTCGCAGGGTCTGAAACGTCACGTACAGCATCGGGATGACGAAAATCCCGATGCCCGAGGCCGCAATCATGCCGGCAAACACCGGCGTTCCGACGTCGCGCCGGCTGATCGCGGCCGCGCCGTCGGCGAACACCAGCGGCAGCAGGCTCAGGATGAAGGCGACCGAGGTCATCATGACCGCGCGGAACCGCATCTGCGCTCCCTGCACGGCAGCCTCGACGACGGGTACGCCCTCTTCCCGGCGATCCTTGGCGAACTCCACGATCAGGATGCCATTCTTGGCCGCAAGCGCGATCAGGACAACAAGGCCGATCTGGGCGTAAAGATCCACCGATAGTCCGGCCAGCGTGATCCCGATAAATGACCCGAGCACACCCACCGCGACCGAGAGCAGCACCGGGATCGGGATCACCCAGCTTTCATAGAGACCAACCAGGAACAGGAACGCGAACAGGATCGACATGAACAGAATCGCGCCGGTCTGTCCGGCGGCCTGCTGCTCCTGAAACGCCGTTCCGGTCCATTCGTAGGAATAACCCGGCGGCAGCGTGCGCTTGGACACGCCGGCCATCGCCGCCAGCGCGGAGCCCGACGACTCGCCCGGCGCCGGACTGCCCTGGATGGTGATCGCCCGGTAGTTGTTGTAACGCGTGACCACCTGCGGCCCGGTGACTATCTGCAGGGTCGCGATCGCGCGCAGCGGCACCGTCCCGCCGCTGCTGTTGCGGATATAGATCCGCCAGAGATCGGAGATGCTGCCGCGATCCTTCTCTTCGCCCTGCACGTTGACCTGCCAGACCCGGCCATACAGGTTGAAGTCGTTGACGTAGTCGCCGCCGAGCGTCGTGCCGACCGTGTTGAAGATGTCGCTGATGTTCACCCCGAGCGACTGCGCCTTGGAACGGTCGATGTTGAGGAACAGCGACGGGTTTGTGTTGGTGAAGGTCGAGAACACGCGCGCCAAGTGCGCGTCGCCGTTGGCGCTGGCAATCAATCCCTGCATCACGCCGTTCATGTCGTTGTAATCCTGGCCTTCAAGACCTTCGAGCTCGTATTCGAAGCCGCCCGAGGTCGACAGGCCGATGATCGGCGGCAGATTGAACGGGAATACGGTCGCGGTGCGCGTCTGCAGCCCCAACCCGAAAATGTGACGGATCAGTCCCTGCGCGGAGCTCGCGACCGTCGTGCGGTCGGCGAATGGCTTGAGCCTGACGAACAGGAAGCCGACATTGGGTTCCTGCACGGTGTCGATGATCGAATAGCCGATCACCTGGAACACCTCCTTCACGCCGCCCAGTGGCGCTACCTCGCGTGCGACCTGGTCCATGACCGTCGCCGTCCGCGCGACCGAGGCGCCGTCGGGCAGCGAGATCAGCACGAAGAACCCGCCCTGGTCCTCCTCGGGCAGAAAGCCTGTCGGCAGTCGCGTGACCAGCCCGAAGGCGCCCAAGGCCACGACCGCGATCAGCACCAGCCCGAGCACGCTCACACGCAACAGGCGACGCACCACCGATGCGTAGCCGTTGCGTGTCGCCTCGATTCCGCGCAGCACGCGCCCCATTATTCCCCGCCTCGGGCCGCCATGGCGAAGGAACACCGCGCACAGTGCCGGCGACAACGTCAGCGCATTGAGCGCCGAGATCACCATGGCCGAGCTGATCGTCACCGCGAACTGACGGAACAACTGTCCCGACAGGCCGGGGATGAAGGCGATCGGCACGAACACCGACAGCAGCACCAGCGTGATGGCAATGATCGGTGCGGTGATCTGGCTCATCGCCAGCTTGACCGCATCCTTGGGCGGCATCTCGGGATGCTCTTCCATGACCCGCTCGACGTTCTCGACCACCACGATCGCGTCGTCGACGACCAGCCCGATCGCGACCACCATCGCCAGCAGCGAAACGGTATTGGCCGAGAAGCCCAGTGCGGTCATGACCGCGAACGCGCCGATCAGGCTCACCGGCACCGCCACCGTCGGGATGATCGTGGCACGGACGCTGCCGAGGAACAGGAACACCACGATCACGACGAGCACGAAGGCTTCGAGCAGCGTGATGATCACTTCGTGCACGGTGTCGCGCACGAAGGTGGTGCTGTCATAGGTGACGTCGTAGGCGAGGTCCTTTGGGAACCGTGACGAGAGATAGGCGAGACGGCTGTTGACCGCGGCCGCGGTGTCGAGCGCGTTCGCACCCGGCGCCAGATAGATCGCGAGCGGAACCGACGGGGCCTCGTTCAGGCGCGCCTCGGAATCGAGGTTCTGCGCGCCGAGCTCGACATGTGCCACATCGCCGATCCGGAGCACCGACCCGTCCGGGTTCGCCCGCAGCACGATGTTGGCGAATTGTTTTGTGCTGGTCAGCCGGCCCGTGGTCTGCACGTTGAGCTGATACTGCTGCTGCCGGCTGATCGGTCGCGCGCCGATCCGGCCGATGGCGGCGACCGTACTCTGTGCGCCGATCGCATTGATGATGTCGGTGGGCGACAGGCCGAGATTGTTGATCCGGTTGATGTCGAACCACACCCGCATCGAGTATTTTTGTCTGCTCAGCAGGCTCGCTTGGCCCACGCCGGTGATCCGGCTGATCTCGTCGATGACGTTGATCGTCATGTAGTTGGCGAGGAACAGCACGTCGTAGGTTTTCTTGGGCGAGTAGAAGTTGACGAACTCCAGGATCGCGGAAGACTTCTTCTGCACCGTGGTGCCTTCGAGCTGGACTTCCGCCGGCAGCTCGGGTGTTGCCGTCTGCACCCGGTTGAGCACGTTGACCGTGTTGATGTCCGGATTGGTTCCCAGCAGGAACGAGACCACCAGGTTGTAGGACCCGTCATTGCCGCTCGCCGAGCGCATGTAGATCATCTTGTCGACACCCACCACCTGAGCCTCGATCGGCTGGGCGACGGAACTCTCGACGACGGAGGCCGACGCCCCCGGATAGGTCGCGGTGACCGACACCTGTGGCGGGACGATGTCGGGGAACTGGGCGACGGGGATTCGCGACAGCCCGACCAGTCCGGCCAGCGTGATGACGATGGCGATCACGACCGCGAGCCGCGGCCGGTCGATGAAGGTGTCGGAGATCATCGGTCTACCTGGATCCGCCGGTCGCGGCTCCGGCCGGGAGCGGCGAGGACGCAGGAGCGCCGGGCGAGACCTTGGCGCCGTCGCGCACCCGCTGCAGCCCCTCGACGACCACGGTCGCACCGTCCGCGAGCCCGCTCAGCACGGCGACGTTGGTCCCGGTCTGCTCGCCGGTGTGGATGTTGGTCCGGTGCACGACGTCGTCCGCGCCGACCGTGAACACGTACGAGCCCTGCTGGTCGGCCAGCACGGCTGACTGCGGCACCGTGATCAGCGAGATCGGCTGCGGCGCCGAAATCAGTGCGGTGACGAACTGGCCGTCGACCAGGGTCCGGTCTCCGGTGGCACCGGTGCCGGTTCCGGCCTGCTTCGGGTTCGGGATTTTCGCCCGCAGCGTGATGGTGTCGGTGGTGTTGGACACGTTGGGCGAGACGTAGTCGAGCTTGCCTACCTCCTTATACACCTGTCCGTTGCTCAGCCTCACCCGGATTTCGGCCGAACCGAGGCCGCCGGCGTGCAGGTAGCGCTGCTCGAGGGCTGCGACATCGCGTTCGGCGACGGGGAACACCACATACATCGGGTCCTGCGTCACGATCGTCGCCAGCGTGCCGCTGCTCGGGCTGACGACGTTGCCCTGGTTGACCGCAGTCGCGGTGATGCGGCCATCGACCGGCGCACGGACCTCGGTGTAGCCAAGATTGATCTGCGCGGTCTTGAGGTTGGCCCCCGCACTCAGCACCGCCGCCTCGTCGGCGCGCTGTGTCGCCAACGTCTGGTCGTAGTTCGAGCGCTGCCCCGCCGGCGTATTCAGCAGGTTCCTCTGACGCTCGAATTGCGCGGCGGCGAAGGCCGCGTTCGCCTGTGCCTGGACCAGGGTGCCCTGGTCGGCCTCCACCTGCGCCTGGAACGGCGGCTGCTCGATCACATAGAGCAACTGCCCGCTCTTGACCTCGGAGCCTTCGGTGAACAGACGTTGCTCGAGAAAACCCGTGATGCGGGCGACCAGTGCGACGCTGTCGATCGCCTGGATCCGGCCGACATACTCGCTCGTCTGCAACACCGGCTCTCGATGCACCTGCAGGACGCCGACGGCCGGCGGACGGCCGCCTGGCGCCTGGGCCCGGGCTGCGGTCCCGCCGCAGACGGTCGCGGCGACGACGAGCACGACAGGCAAACGCGACATCGGCAGTCTCTTTGCAGCTCTGCGGCGGCAGAGTTACCGGCAAGCTGACCGATCGGTCAAATTGCTTGCCCCGCGCCGGTCTGCAACCGGGAGCGTTAAATCCTTGTTGTGGAGCGACGCGGGGCTTCGCCCGCGCCGCCAGCGAGGGTTCCGCCATGTCAGGCCACACGGCACGCCGCCACCTGATGCCGCACGGGGCCGAGATCGGCGCCGACGGCCGGGTTGACTTCCGTCTCTGGGCTCCCGGGATCGACCGGGTCGAGCTCGCTCTCCTGGGCGGGCCGGTCTTGCCGCTCGAGCGGGGCGGCGAAGGTTGGCACAAGCTCGCGACCGACGCGGCGACGGCCGGCAGCCTCTATCAGTTCGTGCTGCCCGATGGATTGCGCGTGCCCGATCCGGCAAGCCGCTTCCAGCCGCGCGACGTCCACGGTCCGAGCGAGGTCATCGATCCGACAGAGTTCACCTGGGCGGACGACTTCGCCGGCCGGCCCTGGTCGGAAGCGGTGGTCTACGAACTGCACGTCGGCGCCTTCACGCCGGAAGGCACCTTCGCCGCCGCCGCGGGCAAGCTCGACCATCTAGCCGCCCTCGGCGTGACGGCGATCGAGATCATGCCGGTTTCCGATTTTCCTGGCCGGCGCAACTGGGGATATGACGGCGTACTCCCGTATGCACCCGATTCGAGCTACGGCCGCCCTGAGGATTTCAAGGCCTTCGTGCGCGAAGCCCATGCCCGCCGCCTGATGGTGCTGCTTGACGTCGTCTATAATCATTTCGGCCCCGACGGTAACTTCCTGCCGGTCTACGCGCCCGGCTTCTTTACCGATCGCCACAAGACGCCATGGGGTGCGGGCATCAACTACGACGGTGGCCAGTCTCGTGCCGTCAGGGACTTCGTGATCCACAACGCGCTCTACTGGCTCGAGGAATACAATCTCGACGGCCTTCGTCTCGACGCGGTCCACGCGATCATGGATGACAGCACGCCGCACCTGCTCGACGAACTCGCCGAGGCGGTCCGCGCGATGCGTGGCGATCGCCCGACGCATCTGGTTCTGGAGAACGAAGAGAACGCCGCCAGCCGCCTCCGGCCCGGCGGCTACACGGCGCAATGGAACGACGACGTGCATCACGTGCTGCACGTCGCGGTCACCGGCGAAGATGCCGGCTACTACAAGGAATATGCGGGACGCACGGACCTTCTCGCGCGCGCGCTGGCGGAAGGCTTCGCGTTTCAGGGCGAGATGATGGAGTATCGAGGCGAGACACGCGGCGAGCCGAGTGCGCACTTGCCGCCTGGCGCGTTCGTGGCCTTTGCGCAGAACCACGACCAGATCGGCAATCGCGCGTTTGGGGACAGGCTGGCGGCAAGCGTCGCTCCGGAGCGTTTGCGCGCGATCGCCGCGATCGTGTTTCTGCTGCCGCAGGTTCCGATGCTGTTCATGGGCGAGGAGTGGGGTGCCAAGTCGCCATTTCCGTTCTTTTGCGATTTTGAAGGCGAACTTGCCGATGCCGTTCGCAAGGGCCGCCGGGACGAGTTCAAGCGTTTTCCCGAGTTCCAGGATCCCGCGCAGCGCGACCGGATCCCCGATCCGCTGGCGGACGCGACCTTCCAGTCTGCGAAGCTGCGATGGGGCGAGATCGACGGCGAACGTCTCGCAGAAACCACGGAGCTGCTGGCACTTCGCCGCCGCTTCGTCGAACCGCTACTGCCCCACATCGAGCGCGGCGGCGCCTTCGAGGTGTGCGACGATGGTTCGATCCGTGTCGAGTGGGACGCAGGCGAGGCGGGCAAACTCGTCCTGTCAGCGAACCTTTCGGATACAGCGTCCGTCGCATCGCAGCCCGAGGACGACGAAGTGTTCCTCGAGGTCGGAGCACACGGTCCCTGGTCGGTCCGCTGGTCGAGATCCCGCGCATGAGCGTCCCGCGCGCGACCTACCGGCTGCAGTTCCGCCGCGAGTTCGGTTTTCGCGACGCCGCCGCCATCGCGCCCTACCTCGCCTCGCTCGGCGTCAGTCACGTCTATGCCTCGCCCTACCTCGCGGCCCGTCCTGGCAGCACGCATGGCTACGACATCACCGACCACGAGGCGCTCAATCCCGAGCTCGGCAGCGAGGCCGACTTCGCCGCGATGTGCGAAGCCTTTCGTGCGAACGGTCTCGGGCAGATCCTGGACTTCGTTCCCAACCACATGGGTGTGGGAGGCTCGGACAACCGGCGCTGGCTCGACGTGCTGGAATGGGGACCGCTGTCGGAGAGTGCAGGGTGGTTCGATATCGATTGGGATCCGGACCGCCGCTATCTGCGCGACAAGCTGCTCGTTCCGATCCTCGGCGATCAGTACGGCGTCGAGTTGGAAGGCGGCCGCCTGGGCCTCAAGTTCGATCCGCACGCCGGCGAGTTTGCGATCTGGGCCTACGACACCCACAAGCTGCCGATCTGTCCGTTGCACTACCCTCGCATCATCGGCAACGAGGACGCTCCCCTCGAGCGGATCGGCGATGCCTTTGCCGACCTGCCTTCCTGGCGTCCGCAGGTGGCGGCGCGGGCCGCCACACTGAAATCCCAGCTTGCCGACCTGGTCAGGACGGACCAGGACGCGGCCGACGCGCTCGACATCGCGGTGGCGCGGCTGAACGGCAACTGGCGCGCGCTTGACGCCCTGATCGAGGATCAGTTCTGGCGTGTGGCGAGCTTCCATGTGGCGGGCGACGACATCAACTATCGGCGCTTCTTCAACATCAACGACCTCGCCGGCATTCGCATGGAGTTGCCGGCCGTCTTCGAGAGCGCACACGCTCGCATCCGGGCGATGCTCGAGGACGGGACCATCGACGGACTCCGGATCGACCATGTCGACGGCCTGCTCGACCCCAAGGAATATCTCGTTCGCCTGCGCAACATCGTCCAGCGCCCGTTCTATCTCGTCGTCGAGAAGATCCTGGCGCGACACGAGAGCCTTCGCGACGACTGGCCCGTCGAAGGGACCACCGGTTACGACTTTGCCAACCTCGTTCTGGGCGTCATGATCGACCCGGCCGGAGAGGAAGGCTTCTCGCGGGCCTATGAGACGTTCACCCACGACGCGACGCCGTTCCGGCAGATCGTCCATGTCTGCAAGCTGCGGATCATGGACAACGAGATGGCGAGCGAACTGAACGTGCTCGGGCGCGATGCCGGCCGCGTTGCTCGCCAGAACCCGAGAACCGCCGACTTCACACGAAACATCCTGCAGCGCGCGATCAGGCAGATCGTGGCTTGCTTCCCCGTCTACCGCACGTATGTCGACCGCGACGGCACGCCGTTGGACACCGATCGGCGCGACCTCGACTGGGCGATCACGACCGCGCGCCGGCTGGAGCCGGAAATCCCGCCCAGTGTCTTTGATTTCCTGGCCGAGCTGCTCTCGGGCGATCTGGTCTCACGACCGCACAGCGGCTTCTCCAGACACTCCGTCCTGCGCCTGGCGATGAAGCTGCAGCAATACAGCGGGCCAGTGATGGCGAAAGGTCTCGAGGACACCGCGTTCTATCGTTACAATCGTTTCGTGGCACTCAACGAAGTCGGCGGCGAACCCGACAATTTCGGCGTCGGTCTGGCGTCCTTCCACAAGACCAACATTCAGCGAACGAGACGGACGCCGAACGCCATGCTCGGCACGTCGACCCACGACACCAAGCGAGGCGAGGACGTCCGCGCACGGCTCGCCGTTCTCTCCTCGATGCCCGACGAGTGGAACCGGCAGGTCCATTCATGGAGCCGCCTGCTGCGCGCCCGCCGCGGTGACGTCGAAGGCACGGCACCACCCGCTCGCAGCGATGAATACCTGCTCTATCAGCTTCTCGTCGGCTCCTGGCCGGTCGAGCTTCTCGATGCCGCCACCCTGGAGACCGACGACGGCCGGGCCAAGCTTGCCATCTACGCCAAGCGGATCGCCGGCGCGCTCGAGAAGTCGATGCGCGAAGCCAAGCTGCACTCGAACTGGTCAGCGCCGAACACCGCCTATGAGGACGCCCTGCAGGGGTTCGCGTCCGACGCGCTCGATGCCTCCCGTCCGGCCTTCCTCGCGGCCTTTCTGCCTTTCACCCAGCGCGTCGCCAGGCTGGGCGTCGACAACAGTCTCGTCCAGCTCGTGCTGAAACTCACGCTCCCCGGCATGCCCGACATCTATCAGGGCGCCGAACTCTGGGATCTGAGTCTGGTCGACCCGGACAACCGCCGTCCCGTCGACTATGAGGTCCGGCGTGCGCTGCTGGAACAGGGCATCTCGCTCACCGACGCCTATGCCCATTGGCAGAATGGCGCCATCAAGCTGGCGCTGACGAAAAGGCTGCTCGATCTGCGTGCGCAGCACCCGGCACTTTTCGGTGAAGGCTCCTATGAGCCGATCAGTGCGGAAGGCGAAGGATCCGACCGGGTCATCGCCTTCAGACGCGATCATGCGGACCGCTCGATCGCCGTTCTCGCCAGACGCTTTCCAGGTGCCGAGGCTTCCGTGACCGCGCAGGCCGCTCTGCCAGGAACCTGGCGCGACGTGCTGTTCGAGCGGGAGATCGACGGCACCGACCTC
>CAXTSH010000053.1:0-22947 GCA_964246925.1 uncultured Acetobacteraceae bacterium | reverse complement strand
TTCGCTGCCTCTTGCACCGGACGCAGAGGATCAGCAGGCCACTGAAACTAAAGAGCTAGTGTTCCGATTCCGACCGTCGTCAACGGCTAGAACTTGGGAATCGGGACACTAGATCGCCGCCTCGACAAGCATGCGCCCGGCATCACCCGCCCAGGGACCCGCGTATCGGTCCAGCCACCGCTCCGCCTGAACCGGCGCGCCTCCGGCGATCGCCTGCAACGGATCGAGGAACGCGTCCTCGCCGAACCCGCGCCCGGCAAGCCCGGCCCGTGCGATCGCGACCATCTCGCACGCGAGGCCGGCCGCCTCGCAGGGCGGCGACCCGAACGAGGCCCGCAAGCCGTCCCGAGGCACCCTCGCGCGCAGACCGGCCAGTTCCTGCCACGGCCACCGGCGGAGCAGCGCCTCCGCGGCATCGAGCGCTCCCTCGTCGGCGAGCAGGCCAACCCACAGCGCGGACTGCGCCAGCATCATCTCCGGGCTGCCGGCATCAGCCCCACGCATCTCAAGGAAGCGCTTGAGCCGGACGTCCGGAAAGACGGTGGTCAGGTGGTCCGCGAAATCACCCACCGTCGGCTCCAGGTCCGCCAGCCGGTCCTCGCGCCCCTGCAGCCAGCGGCGGAACGACGCCCCGGCCACGTCGCGCAACCTGCCGCCGCGCGCCACGAAATACATCGGCACGTCCAGCACCCACTCGACGTAACCTTCGAAGCCGAAGCCGTCGTCGAAATAGACCGGCGGGATGCCGGCCCGGACATTGTCGACATCCGTCCAGACCTGCGCCCGCGTCGAGAGAAAGCCGCTCGGCCTGCCTTCCAGGAACGGCGAATTGGCGAACAGCGCGGTCGCCACCGGCTGCAGCAGCGACGAGACCCGGAGCTTGCGCACCATGTCGTCCTCGGAGCCGAAATCGAGATTGACCTGCACCGTGCAGGTGCGGAGCATCATGTCGAGGCCCATGCTGCCGACGTGCGGCATGTAACGCTTCATGATGTCGTAGCGGCTCTTCGGCATCATCGGCATCGCGGCCCGGGTCGCGGTCGGATGAAAGCCGACCGGCGCGAAGCCCACGAACATCGGGTCGCACACCTCGCGCAGCTCGGCGAAGTGCGCATCCATCTCGGCCTTGGTCTGGTGCAGCGTCTCGACCGGCGCGCCCGATAGTTCGAGTTGTCCGCCCGGCTCCAGCGAGATCGACCGGCCGCCCTGAGCGAGCCCGATCAGCCGTCCGCCGTCCTCGATCCGGGTCCAGCCCAGCGGCGCCAATCCCTCCAGCACCGCCCTGATGCCGGCCGGTTCATAGCGGACCGGATCCGCGCTGCGTCGCGAGAAGCCGAACTTCTCGTGCTCGGTGCCGATCCGCCACTGATCCTTCGGCTTGCACCCGGCGGCCAGATGGTCGGCCAGCTGGCGCATGCTGGTGATCGGCGTCGCGTCCTCGTCACCCGGGTTCGACATCGCACCCCAAACGCTCCGACTGGAGCAAGGCCAAACCCACCGCGGCCGCGGTGTCGGCCCGGAGCACGAGGCGGCCGAGCGAGACCGGTTGAACAAAGGGAAGGCGCGTGAGCGCGTCAAGCTCCGCCGGGGTGAACCCTCCTTCCGGTCCGACCAGCAGTGCCGCTGCGACCGCGAGGCCGGACGGCAGACGTCCCAGCCGGCGCGCGTTCGACCGCTCCACCGCGACCGCGAGCGGCCGGTCGTCCGGCCAGTCGTGGAGCACGGACGCGAGTGACGCCGCCGGCTCGATCGCGGGCAGGTCGAGACGCTCGCACTGCTCGGCCGCCTCGCGTGCGATCAGCGCCAGCCGATCCAGATTGACCCGGCCGGCAACCGTCCGCTCCGTGGCGACAGGCCGGACCCTGCTCGCGCCGAGTTCGGTCGCCATCCGGATCACGAGGTCGGTCGCGTCCCGCTTGAGTGGTGCGAACAGTAGCGCCGGGCCGGCCAGGTCCGACGCGGGCGGCCGGCGGCGCACCTCGACCTCAACGCTCGCTCCCTTGCGGGTCGTTGCCGCGATCCGCCCGCTCCACTCGCCGCTTGCTGCATTGAACACCCGCACCGGATCGCCCACCGACGCTCGCATCACATGCAGCAGGTAATGCCGGCGGTCGTCCTCCAGCTCCACGCGGACGCCGGCCTCGAGCGTCGCCTCCACATGCAGCCGCGGCGCGTCGCGCATGGGCATCCCCTTCGAGCGATGCCAGACTAATCCTCGACCCATCAATCCGGGAGAGGGCGTGGCGCACACCGACATCGTCGAGACCGGCTGGATGGCTCGCCTGCCGCCGAAGGCGCGCGCGTTCGCGAGCCTCGCCCGCGTCGACCGGCCGATCGGCAGCTGGCTGCTGTTCCTGCCCGGCGCCTGGGGCATCCTGCTCGGGCGTGCCTCCGCCCGCGACACGGTGGGCCTGCTCCTGCTGTTCGCCGTGGGCTCGATCGCGATGCGCTCGGCCGGTTGCGTGGTCAACGATCTCTGGGACCGCGACATCGACCGCCGCGTCGCGCGCACCGCGCGTCGGCCGCTCGCGTCCGGCGCGCTACGCGCGGCCGAGGCGTTGTGGTTACTGCTTGCCCTGCTCGCGGTCGCACTCATGGTCCTGCTCGCCCTGCGTCCGCTCTGCTGGGCGATGGCGGCCGCATCGCTCGTCGTGGTGGCGCTCTATCCGCTCGCCAAGCGCGTGACCTGGTGGCCGCAACTGGTGATGGGGTTGCCGTTCGGGTTCGGTGCCCCGATGGGCACCGTGGCCGTGACCGGCCGGATCGACGGCGCCTGTCTCGCTCTCTATGCGGCCGCCATCCTGTGGGATCTGGGCTTCGACACGATATACGGCTTTCAGGACATCGAGGACGATGCCGTCGTCGGCGTCCGCTCGACTTCCCGCCGCTTCGCGCACAGCGCCAGGCTCTTCGTGGCGATGGCCTACGCCGGCTCGGTCGCGTTCCTCTTCCTCGCCCTGATCCTCGCAGGCGGCAACGTCGTCGGACTGGCCCTGCTCCTTGTTCCGGCGTGGCTGCTGGCCATGCAGGTCAGACAACTCGACATCGCCTCGCCCGCAATTTGCCTCTCGCTGTTCCGATCGAACCGCACCGTCGGGCTCGCGATCGCGGCAGCAATCCTGGTTGCCGGCCTCACGCGTTGAACGACGCCCGGTCCTTCATTCGCGCCCACACGGTCGCCGTCCGCCCGCCACTGGTCCCGGAAATCGTGCTGGCGCTCGCCACCGAGATCACGCCGATCTGGCAGGCGACGGAGGCCTTTCTCGTTCGCGAGGGCATCGAGCCGCCGTTCTGGGCTTTTGCATGGCCCGGCGCGCAGGCCCTGGCGCGATGGGTCGTCGATAGACCCTCCTCGGTCGCGGGGCGCCGCGTGCTCGATTTTGCGGCGGGCAGCGGACTGGCGGCGATCGCCTGTGCGTTGGCGGGCGCTGCGCGCGTGGAGGCCAGCGAACTCGACCCGCTGGCGATCGCGGCGATCAGGATGAATGCCGACGCGAACGACGCCATCGTCGAGGCGGTGGGAGGTGATCTGGTGGGCACCAGTTCGCGCTGGGACCTCATCCTGTGCGGTGATGTCTGCTACGAGGCGACGATGACGGCGCACGTGATGCCGTGGCTGCGAACCATGGCGCGGGAAGGGTGCGAGGTATGGATCGCCGACCCGGGTCGCGCCTACCTTCCGCAAGACGAACTCGACCCATTCTGCGTGGCCGACGTTCCCACGTCTTTGGAGCTGGAGGACCGGACCCTGCGTCGCACCGTCCTCTATCGGCTAAAGCCGGGGTCACCCCCGGGCTTGTGAAGCCGGCCGGCATCGGGCTTGCTTCGTCCAACAAGCCGGCTCGCTCGCAGGAAACCGTCATGTTCCGCCGATCTGTTCTTGCCTTGCTCCTGGCCGTTCCGCTGGGCGCGGCCCGCGCCGCCGAGCCGTTGCGCATCGGCACCGAAGCCGACAACGCGCCGTTCGAGAGCCTCGGCCCGGACGGACAGTTGCGCGGCTTCGACATCGGCCTCGGCAACGCGATCTGCAAGCGCGCGGGACTGTCGTGCCACTGGGTCAACATGGATTTCGACGGCATGATTGCCGCCCTGAACGCGCACCAGATCGACATCGTGCTGTCCGACATGTCGGTCACACCGCAGCGGGCAAAGCAGGTTCTCTTCACCGACTTCGTGTCGAGCACCGGCGCCGTCCTCGTCACCGCGACCGGCTCCGGCGTCACCGACGACCTCGCCACGCTGAAGGGCAAGACGGTCGGGGTGCAGAGCGGCACCACCCACGAGATCTACGCCAAACAGAAACTCGCGCCGACCGCGGACATCCAGATCTATCAGAGCCAACTCCAGGCATTCCAGGACCTCACGTCGGGACGGATCGACGCGACTCTCTGCGACCAGGGCGCGGCCTTCGACTGGCTGCAGCACGGCGAGAGCGGCTACCACATGGCGGGCCCGCCATTGAACGATCCCGCGATCTTCGGCACCGGCACCGCCATGGCTGTCCGGCTCGGCGACACCGAGACCGCGAGGCGGCTGAACGCAGCCCTGCACGCGCTCGTCGCCGACGGCACCTACGCCCGCATCAACAAGACCTACTTCCCGTTCTCGGTCGCGCCGCACGCCTGACCCATGCTCGAAGGCTACGGCCGGCAGCTCCTGCTCGGTGCGGCGACGACCCTTGAAGTGGCGTTCGCCGCCTGCCTGCTCGGACTGGTTCTGGGGCTCGCGGGCGGCATCGCCTCGCTGTCTCGCGGCCGTTGGCTGCCGCGCGTCGTGCGGGTCGCGACCGGCGTGCTGCGCGGCATCCCGGAGTTCGTCATCCTCCTGGTGTGCTTCTTCGGCCTCACCGGACTGCTGTTCCGCCTGACCGGCGGCGCGGTCGAGGTCAGCCCGTTCGTCGCCGGCGTCGTCGCCCTCGGCATGACATTCGGCGCCTTCGCCGCAGAGGCGTTCCGGGGCGCCTTCGCCTCCGTCCCGCCCGGCCAGCTCGAGGCGGCAGCGTCTCTCGGCCTCTCGCGCCACACGTCCTTCCGGCACGTCCTGCTGCCGCAGGCGCTCCGTCTGGCTGTCCCGAGCCTGTCCAACCAATGGCAATCGCTGCTCAAGGACACCTCGCTCGTCTCCGTCATCGGATTGCAGGACCTGATGCGACGCGCCGACACGGCTGGCCAGGCGACCGGACGGCCGTTCGATTTCTTCCTGGTGGCAGCGTTCGTCTACTTCGTCTTCCTGACCGTCTCGCAGCCGCTGCTCTCGGCGCTCGAACGGCGCGCGCGCCGCGGCACCACCGCTGGCCAGCACCGGTGACCCTCTGGAACGGCCTCCTCGTCACGCTCGAACTGCTGGCGATGTCGGCCGGTGCGGGGCTCGCTATCGCCTGCCTGGTGGCACTCTGCCGCCTGTCCGGTTCGCGCGCGCTCGCCTGGCCGGCGCTCGCCTATGCCAACGCGCTGCGCGGGACGCCGCTGCTGGTGCAGATCTACCTGATCTATTACGGGCTGGCGCAGTTCGCCGCGGTCCGCCACTCGCTGCTCTGGCCGATCCTCCGCCATGCCTGGCCATGCGCGCTCCTCGCATTTTCGCTGAACATGGGCGCCTACGCTTCGGAGGTCGTGCGCGCCTCCATTCTCGCCGTGCCGCCCGGCGAACGTCAGGCCGCCGCCTCGCTCGGGCTGACGCGTGCGCAGACCTTCCGCGACATCGTGGCGCCGCGCGCCTTGCGGCTCGGTCTGCCGGCTCTCGTCAACGAGGTGCTGATCCAGCTCAAGGCGACCTCGCTCGCAAGCACCGTCACCGTGCTCGACCTCACGGGCGTTGCGCGACGGCTCTCGGCGGCGAGTTTCACCACCACGCCGCTGCTGGAAGCCGGCGTCCTCTACGCCGTGCTCGCGCTGATGATCGGTGGCGCCGCGCACGGGCTGGAACGGATGCTGGCAGTTCCCGGGAGCGCTGCGCGCAACCGTGTGCGACGGCTCGCGTAGGGCTGCGGAGTGGGAGAAACGACATGGCGCTGACAACACGGACACTGGGCGGCGAACTCGAAGTCGCCTGCATCGGACTGGGCTGCATGGGTATGTCGGCGTTTTACGGCGGCCGCGAGGAAGCCGAGTCGATCGCGACATTGCAACTCGCCATCGAACGCGGCGTGACGCTGATCGACACCGCCGACATGTATGGCAACGGCGCCAATGAGGAGCTGGTCGGACGCGTGCTGCGCGACAGCGGCGCGCGCGAACGTCTGACGCTCGCCACCAAGTTCGGCAACACCTGGGATGCGTCGGGCAACCGCGGGCCGATCAACGGCCGCCCCGAATACGTCAAGCAGGCGGCTGAAGCGAGCCTCAAGCGTCTCGGCCTCGACCGCATCGACCTCTACTACCAGCACCGCGTCGATCCGAACGTGCCGATCGAGGACACGGTGGGAGCGATGGCGGCCCTCGTTGACGAGGGCAAGGTCCGCTTCCTCGGGCTGTCGGAGGCGGGCCCCGCAACGCTTCGCCGAGCGGCCAAGGTGCATCCGATCGCAGCCCTGCAGACCGAATACTCGCTCTGGAGCCGCGAGCCGGAGGGCGGTCTGCTCGACGCCTGCCGCGAGCTCGGCATCGGCTTCGTGCCCTACTCGCCGCTCGGACGCGGCTTCCTGACGGGCGAGATCAGCAGCATGGACGATCTCGACCCTGACGACTGGCGCCGGCAAAATCCACGCTTTCAGGGCGACAATTTCGGCAGGAACATCGATCTGGTCGGCGAGGTGAAACGTCTCGCTGCTGTCAAGGGATGCACGTCGGCACAGTTCGCCCTGGCCTGGGTGCTGGCCCAGGGCGACGACATCGTGCCGATCCCGGGCACGAAACGCCGCAAATACCTCGACGACAATCTCGGTGCGGCCGAAATCCGCCTGACGGCGGACGAGCTCGTCGAGATCGACCGCATCCTGCCCGCCAACGCCTTCGCCGGCGCCCGCTACCCAGAGGCAGGCATGAAAGCGGTCAACCTGTAGTCGTAAAAGACCAGGGGCTTTGCCCCTGGACTCCATCAAAGGCGAGCCTTTGAAATCCAATTTTCAAGGGCGGTCTCACCCGTTCCCGTCGTCCCCGCCGCTATCGCCGTTGTCGTTACCGCCACCGTTCCCCGACGGCGGCGTCACCGCCACGAACAGCATCTGCCCATCGCGCATGATCCGCATCGCGATCGTCGAACCGCTCTGCACCGCCTTGTGCAGCGCGTTGGCCGCCTGGGCCGGCGAGGCGATCGACTGGTTGCCGACGCCCACGATCAGATCGCCCGCCTGCAGGCCGGCCTGATCGGCCTGGGATCCCGGCTTGACCTCCTTGACCACTGCGCCGTGCGCGCCCTCGTCGAGCCCGAGTTGCTGGCGCAAATCCGAGGTGAGCGGCGCCAACGCCAGGCCGAAGCTTTGCTGCGCCTGCTGGGTTCCGCCTTCACCGGTGGTGCCGAGCTTGGCGATGGTGACATCGGTGCTCGCTGTCCTGCCGTCGTGCACATAATCGATCCGCGCGCTGGAGTCCGGCTTGACGTCGGCAATGTCGATCGCGAGCTCGCGCGGCGAACCGACATGCTTGCCGTCCACGCCGGTGATCACATCGCCGGGTTTCAGCGAGGAATGGCTCGCCGGGCTGCCGTCCTGGATGCTGGCGATCAGTGCGCCGCGCTCGTCGCCTTCGCTCGAGGGAAGCGATAGCGCCTTGGCCATCGCCGCCGTGACCTGCTGCGCTTCGACGCCGAGATAGCCCCGCACCACGTGCCCGCTGGTCTCGAGCTGGTCGACGATGTTGCGCACCAGGTTGGACGGGATGGCGAAGCCGATGCCGATCGATCCGCCGGACGGCGAGACGATCGCGGTGTTCACGCCGACGACCTTGCCGTCCTGGGTGAACAGCGGACCGCCGGAATTGCCGCGATTGATCGGAGCGTCGACCTGAATGAAATTGTCGTAATTGCCCTCGCCGATGTCCCGGCCGCGCGCCGAGACGATTCCGGCGGTCACCGTGCCGCCGAGGCCAAACGGATTGCCGACCGCGATCACCCATTGGCCGGGCTCGACGTCGTCGGAGTTGCCGAGCTCGATGAACGGCAGCTTGCCTGCCGAATGAACCCGAAGCACCGCGATGTCAGTCCGAGGGTCGGTGCCCACCACCTTCGCCGGCAGGCTGGTGCCGTCCGACAGCGTGATCGAGATCGAGCTGGCTCCTTTCACCACGTGATTGTTGGTCACGATCGTGCCGTTGGCGTCGACAATGAAGCCCGACCCCTTCGCTTCCATCGTGCGGTGCTGCTGTTGCTGCGGCATCATCCCGAACGGAAACGGGAACGGGAATGGCGACGGCGACGCTTGCCCGCCACCATTGTCGCCCGTGTCCCCTTCGTCGCTATCGCCGTCCTTGATGATCGACGTGATCGAGACCACGCTCGGCAGGACCTGCTTGACCAGCCCGGAGAAGTCGGGAAGCCGCTCGCTCGGGCCTTGCGGCTTGATCGCCTGCGCGTGGGCGCTCGCGATCAGCGCCGGATCGGCCAGCGAGCCACCGACGAGGGCACAGAGCGCGGTGGCACCGAGGAGGGCGCGTGCCAGTGGGCGCCCCGCAGGCAGTCTGTTGGTGCTACGAAGGTTTCTCGACATGACTTTTATCCGTGCTGGGCGTGTGTGCTCGGCATATAGGACCGCGAGGCCGTCAGGCTGTTTGCCCGCACATGAAGGCTTGGCCACGTTCGTAAGGTTTTCCCCCGTTCAGCGCAGGCCCGCGAAGAAGTGACGCAGCAGGTCCGCCGAGCAGGTCTCGCGCACTCCGCCGAGCCATTCTGGCCGATGCAGGCAACCTGGTTGTGAGAACAGCCGTGGTCCGTGCTCCACCCCGCCGCCCTTCGGATCGTAGGCGCCGAACACCAGCCGGCCGATTCGGAAATGCACGCAGGCGGCGGCGCACATCGGACAGGGTTCGAGCGTCACCACCAGCGTGCAGCCCTCGAGCCGGACGGTCCCGCGCATGGCGGCCGCACGCTGCATCGCGAGGAGTTCGGCATGGCCGGACGCGTCCCCCCTCTCGACCTCGTTGCGGGCGGCGGCGAGCTCGTCCCCGTCCGGGCCCAGCACCAGCGCGCCGACCGGAACTTCTCCTGCATCGGCGGCCCCGCGAGCAAGGTCGAGCGCCCGGACCATGGCGGCGCTTGCCGAAATCGGCTTCGTTGGGTTCGTTGACTGCGCTCCAATAGAGATCATGCGAGAGCTGAGCCTACCATGAGAGCCCGCCCGATCATCGGTCTGACGCTGGATTCGGAATCGGCCGGTGGGTGGTCGGCATTTCCCTGGTATGCGTTGCGCGCGAATTACCTCGATGCGGTCGCCGCCGCGGGCGGATTGCCCGTGGCCCTGGGCCATCTTCCCGAGCTCGCGACCGACGCGCTCGATGCGATCGACGCGCTCATCGTCACAGGGGGCGCCTTCGACGTCGATCCGGCGCTGTACGGCGTTGATGAGCAGCATGCGACGGTGGCGCTCAAGGCCGATCGCACAGCGACCGAACTCGCACTGACGCGCGGCGCGCTAGAGCGCGGCCTGCCGCTGTTCGGCATCTGCGGCGGCATGCAGTTGCTGGCGGTGGCACTCGGCGGGACGCTGATCCAGCACATCCCCGATGCCCTGCCGTCCGCATTGGCGCACGAGCAGGCGAACCCGCGCGACCAGCCGAGCCACGAGGTCACCGTCGAGATCGGTTCAGCGCTGCACGAGATCACCGGCCGTGGCGCCATGCCTGTCAACTCGTCCCATCACCAGGCAGTGCGAACCTCCGGCCGTGCGATCGTCTCGGCCCGTGCGCCCGACGGCGTCATCGAGGCGATCGAGGCGCAGGACATGCGAGGCGGCGGCCCGTTCTGCCTCGGCGTGCAGTGGCATCCCGAGTTCCAGATTGACGAGGGTGACGGCCGTCTGTTCCGCGCGCTCGTCGAGGCCGCGCGGACGCGATGACCGACACCCAACCGGCCGAGCGCGGCGAGCGCATCGCCAAGTGGCTCGGACGCGCTGGCGTCGCCAGCCGCCGAGATGCCGAGCGCATGCTGGCCGAGGGTCGCATCGCCATCAACGGCACCCAGACCACACACCCGGCCACCTTCGTCGCGGCAGGTGACATCGTGATCGTCGATGGACGTGTGGTCGACGCGCCCGAACGGTCGCGGCTCTGGCGCTACCACAAGCCCGACGGCCTGGTGACGACGCATCGCGACCCGCAGGGCCGGCCGACCATCTTCGATCGCATGCCCGACGCCATGCCGCGCGTGATCAGCATCGGCCGCCTCGACCTCAACAGCGAAGGCCTGCTGCTGCTCACCAATGACGGCGCGCTCAAGCGCCAGCTCGAATTGCCGGCAAACGGCTGGCTCCGACGCTATCGCGCCCGCGTCTGGGGGCAGGTCGACGAGCGCGACCTGGCAGCACTCGCCGGCGGCATGGTGCTCGACGGCACCCGCACCGGCCCGATCGAGGCGGGGCTCGACAGCCGGCGCGGCGACAACGCATGGCTGACGGTCTCGCTCCGCGAGGGCCGCTATCGCGAGGTCCGGCGTGTTCTGGCCGGCCTGAACCTGACGGTGACCCGCCTGATCCGGATCGCCTACGGGCCGTTCCAGCTCGGTCAGCTCAAGCCGACCGAGATCGAGGAGGTGCAAGGCAAGGTCATGCGCGAACAGCTCGCGCGTCCGGCCCGGGAAAAGTAGCCGGATTGCGGATCGTCGCCGGCGCCTGGCGCGGACGCAGCCTGATCACGCCGGCCGGGAACGTCACACGGCCGACCGCCGACCGCGTCCGTCAGGCACTGTTCGACATGCTGGCCCATGCGCCTTGGGCGCCTCCCGACGGCGTGCGGGGAATGGTCGTGCTCGACGCGTTCGCCGGCACCGGCGCGCTCGGCCTGGAGGCCTTGTCGCGCGGTGCCGCGCAGGCGACCTTCATTGAGCGCGACCCCACCGCGCTCGCGGCGCTCCGCACGAACATTCAGGCCTGCCGCGCCGACAACGTCGCCATTCTGGAGGCGGACGCGTTTCGTCCGCCGCGAGCGCCAACACCGGCGACGCTGGTGTTCCTCGACCCGCCCTACGGGGCGGACGCCCCGGCACGCGTCCTCTCCCCCTTGCGCCACGCCGGATGGATCGCTCCCGACGCGCTGCTGGTCGTCGAGACGGAACGTGCAAAGACCCTCTCGATCGCGGCCACGTTGCTGGCGGAACGCACCCACGGCATCGCCAGGATTTCGGTTTTCAGGGAGCTCAGGCCTGGGGCTCCGAGGCTGTGACTTTATCGCGCCGGACGGCCGCCGTCCGACCAACAAGAAGGTGATTGCCTCGATGCAGCAAGTCCCGGAGATCGACGAATCACACTTTGGGGCCGCGCCGGAAGCCACAAAGGGCGATGCCAGTTAGCCTAGGCGTGCTTTAAAGCGCGGCGGCTGTCAGACGGTCTCGAAGACGCGGAACAACGTAATCGACGAAGGCGCGCAACTTGAGCGGCAGGCGGCTTTGCCTGGCGTAGACCAGATGCACCGGACGGGGGGTGGGCTCGTAGGCTTCGAGCAGCAGTCGCAGCAGGTCTTCGCGCACGTAGTCGGCGACCTGGTAAGAATTGGTCCTGACCACCCCCGCGCCTGCCAAGCCCGCATCGATCGCCGCGTCGATGGTGCTGACGCTGAGACGCGATCTGAGAAGTACGGCGAGCTCGTTCCCGTCCAACCAATAGTGCCAAGTGGTGGGGGACGACACGCTCTCGAACGAGATGACATCGTGGTCGGCGAGATCCTGCGGAACGGCCGGCGCCGTGCGCGAAGCGAGATAGGCGGGGCTTGCGCACGTGACCCGGCGGACTGCGCCCAGCCGGGTTGCGATCAGGCTGCTGTCGGGCAGGTCGCCGATGCGTAGGGCGACATCGACCTGGTCGTCGAGGAAGTGGGCCACGCGGTCGGTCAGCATCAACTCGACGGAAACTTCAGGAAACACCGTAAGGAATGTGGTGACGACAGGCAGGACGTGCAGCCGGCCGAACATGATGGGGGCGGTGACGACAAGGTCGCCTTTGGGCTCGGTGTACTCGCCGGCCGCGGCGCGCTCGGCCTCGTTCAGCTGCTCCAGGATCGTCTTGGCAGACGCGATGTAGGTCCGGCCTGCGGACGTCAGCTCGAGGCCTTTGGACGAGCGGATCAGGAGATCCGCCTTCAGGTAGCTTTCGAGCTCGGACACCTTGCGGCTCACGGTGGCGAGCGGCTGGCCGAGTTTGCGGCTGGCCTTGGAGAGGCTGCCGCATTCTACCGCCGTGAGCATCACCTGCATCGCGTCCAGACGATCCATGAGCCTACAAATATGTGGAATGTCGCCTCTCGATCTTAGCTGCTTCCCGCGGGTCGTGGGAGCCGCAAAGGAGAGGTTCCGCGAGCAGGCGCAGCTCTCAGCGCTCATCTTCAGTCCAGGACGCTTCAATGTCCGCCATCACCCGTCGGCGCACTTGCTTGATGCACGGCCGAGCTTGGCGGATCCTTGGGTGGGCCGAAGAGCCAGGGGGAAGCGTTGCGGCAGCTCAGACGGTGGTCCAACCCGGAGCACATCTTCCACCTTGCGGAAGGGGACAACGTCAATTCGATTCTCGAGCAAGGTTTGATGAGCACGGCGAAGCTACTGGCGCGGCACGGGCTGCCCGATCAGGAGAAGATCGCTCTCCTCCGCGGTCACCGCTCTACGCATCTGCGCCTTCAAGGGATACTCATCCGTGACCAGGTGCCCATGCCGCCGGCGGCCCTGGCGCCGGCGCTGGATGACGGCATGGAGCCCGGCGATTGGTACGCGCTGGTCAATGAGCACGTCTTTTTTTGGGCCGACCGGGAAAGGTTGGATCGGCATTTGAAGGCATGCGGATCTCGCCTCCAGTACCTGATGACCTTCGATGCCTCCAAGCTGTTCCGTGATTTTGGCGACCAAGCCTTCGTTTCCCCCATCAACAGCGGCAATGCCCGGCGCAGGCCGGCGCGGCGTGGCCGCGATACTTTCATACCGTATCGGATGTGGATCGAGCACGGCTGGACGACAGGCCAACGCGGCCGGGCACCAGCAGAGTTTCTGTTCCGCTGCGATGTCCCTGCGACGCCGCCCTACCTGATCTGCATCGAGAAGCTTCAGCTGCCAACAGCAGACAAAGAGAGGACTTCAACGATGAGACCCCCCCTTGAGATCGTGAAAGAGCTATATGCGAGATTGACCGCCGGCGACTCGGGCGGTGCGCTGGCCCTGATGTCCGACGACATCGAGTGGATCACAATGATGGACTACAAGGTCGATGGGCGCGGGCCGCAGAAAGTGCTTGAAGGCATGCTCAGGCCAGCAATGCAGGAGTGGCAGCCGTATACGCTGACGCCGCACGAATTTATCTGCGACGGCGGCAAGGTCGTATCGGTGGGGCGGTTCAAAGGAACCAATCGAGTGACCGGCAAGCATGTGGAGGTCGACTACTCCCACATTTGGGAAGTCAGAGATGGCAAGATCGTGCGGCACCGTCAATTCATCGACACGGGCAAGATTGAGCCGGCGCGACGTCCTGGCTGACGCCGTCGCTGTCATCCAGCATACGACGCGTGATGTCACCAGGCGGTTTGACCCAAGCCGCTCGTCGACGTGGGCTCGGTCAGGCATCGCGTGTTGCGCGAAGTACGATGATAGCGGCGACGCCTTTCAGAAACTTGTCATTGATGATTTTGGAAGAGGACGAGATCCTTAAACGCTGCGATGGAAATCTGGAGCGCCTCGACGAATTGGTCGAGGAAGCTCAGGCAGGTATCTTCAATCTTCGGCGTTGTGGCTTAGCCGGCGGATGCCAATGGGTCCGCGACATCGTCCAGGGCCGACTCTCAGAGGCCGAATTCAGCAGCATGATCAGGGCCGCGACGACTGGACCGATGGGGCTGCCTCGACAACAACCATGCTGCGCAACGCCGCGCTCTCCTTATGGCGCGCTCTCGCCCGCGTGGAAGCCTGACGCAACTTCGGACGCCGATGGGCAGAGACGGCCTATGAAGGGGAAAGCTTTCCCCCCCCCTGGCCGGCGTCTTGGCTGCCGACGGTCTCCCTTCTGCGGGGACACTCCGGGCTGTGCGAAAACCCGAAAGGACTGGAGCCGACAGATCAGAGTGAGGTCAGCCGTTCCCTTAGCCGACCCGCGGCGAAGTCCAGGAAGACCCGCATCTTGGAAGGGAGTGCGCCACGTCCCGCGTGCATCAAGTGAACCGGAAGCGGCTCGACCTCGAAGTCTGCCAGGATGATCCGAAGGGATTCGTCACGTAAGGCGTCAGCGCATTGATAGTGGAGCACGCGGGTGGCGCCGATGCCATGGGCTGCGGCCCAGACCGCCGCCTCGGCGGTGGAGACGGAGAGACGCGGCCGGATGGGGACGTCGACCTCGCCCTTCGTCTCCTTGCGCCTGAACGGCCAGGCTGAAGCCGGCGACAGGAAATCGAAACTGACGCTGGGTAGACCGGCCAGGTCCTCGGGCGCCCTGGGTATGCCGTGCGCGGCAAGCAGCTTCGGGCTGGCGCACACGACCGTCCGCATCGAACCGATGCGCGTGGCCACCATGCTGCTGTCCGGCAGGTCGCCGATCCGCACCGCCAGATCGACGTGATCGTCGAGCAGGTGAAGGTTGCGGTCCGCCAGCACCAGCCGGACGTTGATCTCCGGATAGGCGGCCAGGAACTCTGCGATGACCGGCAGGATGTGCAGGCGGCCGAATGAGATCGGCGCCGTGACGACCAGCTCGCCACGGGGCGCGTGGAATTCGCCGGCAGCGACGCGCTCGGTCTCGTCCACGTCACTGAGGATACGCCTTGCCGAAACCACATAGGCGGCGCCGGCATCGGTCATCGTGACCTTGCGGGTGGTACGGGTCAGAAGCCTGGTCCCCAGATGGGCTTCAAGCTCGCCCACCTTCCGGCTCACGGTCGCCAGGGGCACGCCCAGCTCCCGGCTGGCGGCTGAGAAGCTCCCCGTGTCGACCACCCGCAACAGGATCGTCATGGCTTCGAGCCGGTCCAAGGTTATTCCATATTCCGAGAACTGATTTCTCAAACATGCCGAATTATCCCCTTCCATGAAACTAGCTACGTCCGCGGCAGCACGAACCGCTCCGGTTTCGGGCCCGCCAAGGAGAAAGCCATGTCCCGTCTGACCATCCCCGCCCGCGACGATGTTCCAGAGGCTTCGAAGCCAATACTCGACGCCGTGCATAAGCAGCTCGGCGTCGTCCCCAACATGTTTCGCCTGATTGCCGCCAGCCCGGCCGCGCTGCAGGGTTTCACCGGCAACAATGGCGCGCTTGCCAAGACGCTCGACGTCAAAACGCGCGAGCGGATCGCACTGGCCGTCGCCCAGGTGAATGGCTGCGACTACTGCCTATCGGCGCACAGCTATCTTGGGTTGAACCTGGCGAAAATCACGCCGGAGGAGATCGCTCTCAACCGCAAGGGCGAGTCGGGTGACGCAAAGGCGGATTCGGCCGTGCGCTTCGCCGCCAAGGTGGTGCGCGAGCGCGGCCACGTCAGCGACGGCGACATCAAGGCGGTCCGCGACGCCGGGTTCTCCGACGGCCAGATCGTCGAGATCATCGCCGTCACGGCCGAGAACATCTTCACCAACCTGCTCAACGTGGTCGCGCAGACCGACATCGACTTTCCAGTCGTCCACACCGCCGGGGGCGCCTGACACCAGGCCGGGCTGGCGCGAGTCGCTTCGGCCGCCAGCCCGCTCCCTCTCATACGGAGGAGCCCCACGATGTCCCATAGATCCCTCGACATCGCCGTGACGCCGGGCGTTCGCGCCGCACAAGCGGCAATGGGCAGCGATCGCCTTTGGCAGAACTTCAAGAGCGATCGCAAGCTCGAGAGGTTCACGCCCGATGAGGCGGCCTTTATCGCCCAGCGCGACAGCTTCTACATGGCGACCGTCTCCGAGACGGGCTGGCCCTATATCCAGCACCGCGGCGGACCACCCGGCTTCCTGAAGGTCGCGGACGACAAGACGCTGGCCTTCGCCGATTACCGCGGCAATCGGCAGTATATCAGCGTCGGCAACCTGAGCACCGACGACCGCGCCGCGTTGATTCTCATGGACTATACCCACAGGGCCCGGCTCAAGATCTTGGCGCATGTCGAGGTCGTACGGCTCGACGCCGATCCGGACCTTGCGGCGCTCGTTTCCGCGCCGGGCTACAAGGCCAGGCCCGAACGCATTCTGCGGCTGCACCTCGACGCGTTCGACTGGAACTGAGTGAGGTTCGCAAACAGCGGACGCGGCGTGACAATGCCGAAATCCCGCAAGCTGATGAGAGCCATGTAAATCATTCCGGACCCAAGCCTGTCGCTCATGCGAAAGGCGACGCGATCAAGGGCAGTCCGGAACGGAAGCAGCAAGGCTTTCGGCGGCCCTGCCCTGCAAAAATCTATCGCAGGGCGAAGACAGGTCCTCTGCAGTGACGCTGGTATGGATACATCCAGCCCTCCTGCGGCCAGTGTTCACAGAGCCAGCGTAGCGGCTCATGCGAGCGCCAAGCAAGGCGCAGCACTCATGCCAGCAAGCTTCTGAAGTGTGAGTTCACGCATCACTGACGCTCGCCTGCTGCCTGCACGCTCTACGCTGCACTGCACAAATGTATACTAAATTTTCGGCTCAAGACTAAGGCATTCAACGTTCGGCAAGTGTATACGCCCGCAAATCGTCTTTCCATATGCTCAAGAGTGCTGAACAAATGAACAAAGAGTTGACAATATCTCTGACGGCGGGGCATGTTCGCCCGGAAGGCGCGGAACAGCGCGGCACACGGGGATCGTCCGATGAGGCGGGTCGTTAACCATCCCGAGCAGGTCGTCGAAGACAGCCTGCGCGGCTATCTCTCCGCTCATCCCGATCTGCTGTCGGCGACACCCCATCCGCGCGTGCTGCGCCGGGTGGGAGGCGTCACCCCCGGACGGGTGGGCGTCGTGACCGGCGGCGGCTCAGGCCACGAGCCGGCCTTTCTCGGCTATGTCGGGCCTGGACTGCTCGATGCGGTGTCCATCGGCGAGGTGTTCGCCTCACCTCCCGCCAAGAGCTTCCACGAAGCCTTCCGGGCCGCCGACGCCGGCGCCGGCGTCGCCTGCCTCTACGGCAATTATGCCGGCGACAACATGAACGTCAGGATGGCGGTCAAGCTCGCCGCCAAGGACGGGATCGAGGTCCGCACCGTTGTCGCCAACGACGACGTCGCGTCCGCCGCCGCGTCCGATCGGGCCAACCGGCGCGGGGTCGCCGGCGAAATCATGATGTGGAAGGCAGGTGGCGCGCGCGCCGCCGAGGGCGGCAGCCTCTCCGACGTGATCGACGCCGCCCAGAACGCGATCGACGCGACACGCAGCATCGGCATCGGCTTGTCCGCCTGCACGATCCCCGCAGCCGGCAAGCCGAACTTCACGATCAGGGACGGCGACATGGAAGTCGGCATCGGCCATCACGGCGAGCCCGGCATTGCGGTGATGCCGGTCAAGCCGGCCGCCGAAATGGCGGCGATGATGGTCGACCAGATCGTGGAGGATCTGCCGTTCGCCTCCGGCGACGACGTCGCCGTGCTCGTCTCCGGGCTCGGGGCAACGCCCTCTATGGAGCTCTACCTGCTTTACGGCCACGTCGACGACCTGCTGCGCGCACGGGGGATCACGCCGCGCCACCGTTTCGTCGGCAACTACTTCACCTCGCTCGAAATGATGGGCGTCTCGCTCACGGTGACCCGGCTCGACGCGTTGCTCGATCGGCTGCTGTCGCGCCCGGCGCGGTCGATCGGTCTCACGATCGGGGCGAACTGACGTGCAAACTGTTTCCCTGCGCGACGCGAGCCCGATCGTGTCCGACATGATCGCGTCCATCCTCCGCGAGCAGGAGATGCTCGGCGAGATCGACGGCGCGACCGGAGACGGCGACCACGGCATCAACATGGCAAAGGGGTTCCGCCTCGCCGGAGAGCGCCTGCCGGCTGACGGTTTCGACCTCGACGAGGGTTTTCGAATTCTCGGCGACACCCTGCTCGGCGACATCGGCGGCTCGATGGGCCCGCTCTACGGCACCTTCTTCACCGAGATGGCCGACGCGCTCGAGGGCACGCGCACGATCGATCGCAGCCGGTTCGAGGCGATGCTGGAAGCCGGCGTCTCGTCGGTCGTCGACATCGGCGGCGCCAAACTCGGCGACAAGAGCTTGATCGACGTGCTGCTGCCGGCGCTTTCCGCCTTCGCCGAAGCGGCCGCCGGCGACCAGGATTTCAAGACCTGCCTGCAGGCGATGAAACAGGCCGCCAACAGCGGTTTTCTCTCCACTCGCGACCTGGTCGCCAGAATCGGACGTGCCGCGCGTCTTGGCGAGCGGTCGCGCGGCACGCTCGATGCCGGGGCTGCGTCCTGCAATCTGCTGCTCGCCGCACTCGCCGACGGACTGATCCGGCGTCTGTAGTGCACACCCAAACTCTCTCCAAGCGACAGGTCCCACCATGAGTGCTCAGCTTGGCGCCACCACCGGCAGGGCCGCCAAATCCAGACTTCGTTTGGGCATCGCCGCAGCCGCCGTCCTGGTCCTGGTCGCAGCGATGGCGTTCGACACCAGGATCGTCAAGATCGGCTCCGGCGCGGCAGTGCCGCCGGGCACCTTCGATGCCGCAAGTTACGGCAAGTCCAAGTTCCCATCGGTCCAATCTGCCATCGTCGGCCGTGCGGTCGAGGCGCCGACGCTGGAGGCGGCGATCGTCAAGGACCGCGCCGCGGCTGCCAAGCAATATGGCATCGACGCGGGCAGTGGCCCGGAAATCGCGGTGAAGTTCACCGGCGTCGCCGGCAAGGACGATTTCGGCGTCTACCCCGTCAAGGTCAGCGGTCTTCCCGACAATCTGACCGTTCGCGTGCAGACAGGGCCTGCGATCTACGGAACCGACCTGCGCGACGCCACCGGAACGATCAGCTTCGGCCAGTTCACCAACCAGATCGACTACCAGAATGCGGCCTCCGCCCTGAACAAGCAGATGAAGAAGCAGGTGCTCGCCAGGATCGACGCGAGCAAACTCAACGGCAAGACCGTGTCCGTCATCGGCGTGTTTCAATTGACCAAGCCCAACGACTGGCTGGTCACACCGGTCAAGCTGGACGTGCAATGAGCGCCGCCTCCGACATCGTGCTCACGGCACGCAACGTCGCCAAGATCTACGGCAGCACGCACGCGCTCAAGGGTGTTAATTTCGACATCCGTCGCGGCAAGGTCACTACGCTGTTCGGAGAAAATGGCGCCGGCAAGTCGACGCTGATGAAAGTCCTGTCTGGCGTGGTGACGCCCACATCCGGAACGATCGAGCTCGACGGCCAGGAGGTGACCTTCGCCGCCTCGTCGGACGCGCGCGACCGCGGCATCTCCATCATCCATCAGGAGCTCAGCCTCGCCCCCAACCTGAGCGTGCGCGACAACATCTTCATGGGCCGCGAGCTGCGCTCGGCGACCGGCGTCGACTTCGCCGAGGAGGCACGCCAGGCCCGCGCGCTGATGGCCGAGCTCGAAGAGGACATCGATCCGCTGACCCTGGTCGAGGATTTGCGGCTCGGCCAGCAGCAGATCGTCGAGATCGCGCGCGCCCTCTCGGTCGACAGCCGCATCCTGATCATGGACGAGCCGACCTCGGCGTTGAGTGCGACCGAGGTCGAAGTCCTGTTCAAGGTGATCCGGGATCTGACCGCCCGCGGCGTCGCCATCGTCTACATCTCGCACCACCTCGAGGAGGCGCTGCTGATCACCGACTACGCCGTCGTGCTGCGCGATGGCGCCATGACCGCCAGCGCCGAGCGTCGCGACATCGACCTCGAATGGATCGTGCGCAACATGGTGGGTGAGAACTACAATCTCGGCTCGCCGCCCACCGGCTACGATTTCGGCGACGTCGCACTCTCGATCAACGACGTCAGCGTCGCCGACAAGTCGGGCACCGGCTCCGTCGTCGATCACATGTCGATTGACGTACGCGCGGGCGAGATCGTCTGCATCTACGGGCTGATGGGCGCCGGGCGCACCGAAATGCTTGAATGCGTCGCCGGACGGGTGCCGATGACCGGCGGACAGGTGTTGCTCGAGCGCGAGGACGTCTCCCGGCTCAGCATTGCCGACCGCATCCTCAAGGGCCTCGTCCTGGTGCCGGAGGACCGGCAGCGCGACGGCCTCGTCCAGACCATGTCGGTCGGGGAGAACCTGTCGCTCGGCAGCATCGGCCGCTTCGTGCGCAACCTGCTGACGTCGCCGCCGCGCGAGCGCGCGATGGTCGGCGAGCAGATACGCGACGTGCAGATCAAGACCGCCGGCGGCCAGGCTCCGATCGGTTCCCTCTCGGGCGGCAACCAGCAGAAGGTCGTCATCGGCAAGATGCTGATGACCGATCCCAAGGTCATCATGCTCGACGAGCCCAGCCGCGGCATCGACATCGGCGCCAAGGCCGAGGTGTTCCGCATTCTCGCCGAGCGCGCCAGGCGAGGTCTCGCCGTGCTGTTCTCGACCTCCGAGGTCGGCGAGTGCCTCAGCATCGCTCACCGCATCATCGTCATGCGCCGCGGCCGGATCTCGGCGCAATTCGGATCCGACGTCAGCAAGGAAGAGATCATGGCGGCCTCCGGCGAAGCCGTGGTCTGACCAGGCAGAGCGGAGCGACGACCATGACCAGCACCCAGACCGCCACCCGTTCCGCACCCGGCCAATCCGCCGGCGGCATCGACATCTTTCGCGTTCTGCTCGAAGGGCGCGCCTTCTTCGCGCTGATCGTCATCATCGTCGTCTTCTCGGTTCTCTCGCCGTATTATCTCACCGTGAGCAACCTGCTCACGATGTCCTCGCATGTCGCGATCTTCGGCATCCTCGCCGTCGGCATGCTGCTGGTCATCCTCAACGGCGGCATCGACCTGTCGGTCGGATCCACGCTCGGCCTGTCCGGCGTCTTCGCGGGCTTCCTGATGCAGGGCGTCACGTTCGCCTCGCTCGGCGTCACCCTGTTTCCCGCCGTCTGGGTGGTCGCCGTGCTGACCTGCGCGCTCGGCGCCTTCGTGGGCCTGGTCAACGGCGTGCTGGTCGCGCGCTTCAAGGTCCCTGCCTTCGTCGCCACTCTCGGCGTGATGTACGTCGCGCGCGGCGTGGCACTGCTGATGACCAACGGCCTGACCTACAACAATCTCGGCGGCAATCCGGCGCTCGGCAACACCGGGTTCGACTGGCTCGGCTTCAACCACCTGTTCGGCGTGCCGATCGGCGTCGTCGTCCTGGTGGTCGCGGCCCTCGCCGCCAACCTCGTCCTCGCCCGCACCGCCTTCGGCCGCTGGCTCTACGCCTCCGGCGGCAACGAACGCGCCGCCGAACTGTCCGGCGTGCCGGTCAGGACGGTCAAGGTGTCGGTCTACATGCTGTCGGGCGTCTGCGCCGCCGTCGCCGGCCTGATCCTGTCCTCGCAGCTCACGTCGGCCGGACCGACCGCCGGCATCTCCTACGAACTGACCGCGATTGCCGCCGTCGTCATCGGCGGCGCGGCACTCACCGGCGGTCGCGGCAACATACGCGGCACCATGCTCGGCGCCTTCGTCATCGGCTTCCTGTCCGACGGGCTCGTGATCATCGGCATCTCGTCCTACTGGCAGACCGTGTTCACCGGCGCGGTCATCGTGCTCGCAGTCCTGCTCAACGCCGTCCAGTACCGCCGCCGCGTCAAGGCTCCGGCCGCGACCGGCAGCCCACCCACGTCTCCGGCCAAGACGGCTGCCTGACCGCATCCACAAACACGACAAAGGAACCGACCATGTCTCGTCACGCAGCTCTGATCTTCACCGCCCTGGCACTCGCGTCTCCCGTCGCCAGCGCCTCGGCCGCCGGGCTGATCACCATCGTGGTCAACGATCCGTCCAACCCATACTGGCTCACCGAAGGCAAGGTGGCCGCGGCCGAGGCGCAGAAGCTCGGCTACACTGCCAACGTCGGTGCGTCGAAGGGCGACACCAACACCGAGAGCAACCTGATCGACACCGCGATCACCAACCGTTCGGTCGCGATCATCCTCGACCCCGCCAACGCCAGCGGCTCGGTGGGCGCGGTCAAGAAGGCGCTCGCCGCCAACATCCCGGTCTTCCTGGTCAATGCCGAGATCAACACGGCAGGTCTGGCCAAGGCCCAGCTTGTCTCGAACAACGCGCAAGGTGCCGCTCTCGGCGCGCAGCAATGGGTCAAGGACATCGGCCAGAAAGGCAACTATGTCGAACTGCTCGGCTCACCGTCCGACAACAACGCCGCCACCCGCTCCAACGGCTATGAGACGGTGCTCTCCCAGTTCGACGATCTGCACAAGGTCGGCTCGCAGGTCGCCAATTGGGACCGCACGCAGGGGCACGACAAGATGCAGAGCCTGCTTCAGGCCCACCCGGACATCATCGGCGTGATCAGCGGCAATGACGAGATGGCGCTCGGCGCGATCGCGGCGCTCAAGGAGGCCGGCAAGCTCTCGAGCATCAAGGTCGGCGGCTTCGACGGTTCGCCGGACGCGGTGACGGCGGTCAAGTCGGGCGAGCTGCAATACACCGTGCTCCAGCCGGTGGCGACCTTCTCGGCCAAGGCGGTCGACGAAGCCGACCAGTTCCTCAAGAGCGGCAAGACCGGTGCCGCGAGCGAGAAGCAGCTCTTCGACTGCATTCTCATCACCAAGGACAACGCCGGCGACTTCATCGCGCCGTTCACGCTCAAACAGTAGAGCTCGAGTGCGATCGCTTCAGGTTGACTTCAGCCTGAAGCGTCAATCGCCCTCGCAACGAAGAGCATCCGGCACCCAATTGCCGTGAAACCCGAACGGCACCCGCACCGGTAGCGGGATCGTGGCGACCGGGA
>CAXTSH010000052.1:0-23205 GCA_964246925.1 uncultured Acetobacteraceae bacterium | reverse complement strand
CTAGTGTGCCGATTCCGACCGTCGTCAACGGCTAAGAACTTCGGGATCGAATCACTGGCGGCCGCCGCGCCGGCAGAGTGTCACCCAGAGCAAGCTGGCGCAGCACGCAATCTCGACTAGACTGGCCCCGGCTCGATAGGAAGCAAGCCGGGATGAGGGGAGAAGCTGCGGGATCGATCGAGAATGGTTCGGGCAGGCGTCGGCCACCTCACGGAGCGGGTCCGCGCATGCCGGCGTCCACCACTGCGATCGCCGAACCGGACCCCGCACTCGCCCCCGCCGAAGACCGTGCGTCACCAACCCACAACCTCTCCGCGCAGCCGTCCGGCATGGGAGAGGACACGATTTCGGCCGATCCGCCCTCTTCGGCCACTCCGGTCACGGAGGAGCCGGGTGGCTCCGACACGGCAACGCGGCCGCGGGTCCGGCCGCGGACGATCGATGTGAGGTCCCTGGTTTTCGACCCGATCTGGTATCTCGCGCAGTATGCCGACGTCGCGGTGGCCGGGCTCGATCCCGTCCAGCATTATCTGGATAACGGGGGTGCGGAGGGCCGCGACCCCAATCCGTTCTTCAGCACCGCCTATTACCGCGACCACAACCCCGACGTCGTCGCCTGCGGCATGAACCCCTTTCTGCACTATATCCTCTATGGCGCGCGCGAAGGCAGGGCACCGCGTGGCTGACCCGTCGACCACGCCCGCGCTCCGTCGCCGGACGTTGATGGCCGCAGGTCTGGGAATGCTGGCCGCGCGGCCAGCGCTGGCTGCGAGTTCGTTCGCCGATTTCCTCGACGGCGTGCGGCAGGAAGCGCTGGCCTCCGGCCTGCGCCGGCAATCGGTCGACGCGGCGCTCCGTCTGCCCGGCCCCGACGCGAAGGTGATCGAGCTGGATCGCCATCAGCCCGAATTCACCCTGACCTGGCCCGAATATCGCGCCCGTGTCCTCCCCGAAGCCCGCCTCCGCCGGGCCAGCCAGGCCTACGATGCACAGGCCGCGATCCTGCAGCAGGTCGAGCGCCGCTACGCTGTCGATCCGGGCGTGATCGTCGGGATCTGGGGCCTGGAATCGAGCTTCGGCGACAAGCAGGGCAGCTTCAACGTCTGCGACGCCCTGGCCACGCTGGCCTTCGACGGACGCAGGCGCCCGTTCTTCCGCGACGAGCTGCTCAACGCGCTCAGGATCGTCGATCGCCGTGACGTCGACCCGAGCTCCATGCTCGGCAGCTACGCAGGTGCCATGGGTCAACCGCAATTCATGCCGAGCGCCTATCTGCGGTTCGCCCAGGCGTTCGACGGCGGCGCGCGGGCCGACATCTGGCAGAACGAGCCTGACGTGTTCGCCTCCATCGCCAACTATCTCGCGCGGTCAGGCTGGCGCCTGGGCGAGCCCTGGGGGCAGAACGTGCGGCTGACCCGGACGGTCGCGTCCTCGATGGCGGGACGCGGCAACCCACGCACGCTTGCCGAATGGGAAGCGCTCGGTGTCCGGCGGATCGATGGCCGGACGTTCTCCCGCCGCGACGTGCGAGGGTCGTTGCTCCTGCCCGACGGCGAGGACGGCGAGGCGTTCATGGTCTATCGCAACTTCGACGTGATCCGTCGCTACAACCCGTCGGACTTCTACGCGCTGGGCGTGGGTCTGCTCGGTGACCAGATCGCTTGAAGCCGTCGCGGCTTGCCGCCGCCGGCGTCGCACTCTGTCTGATCGAGGCGGGCTGCCGCAGGCCGTCGCCGCCACCGGAGCCCGTGTCCTACGTGGTCGGACCGGCGTGGCAGGGCGACGATGCCTGGTTCTACCCGCAGGAGCGTCTCAGCGGTTCCATGACCGGCCTCGCCGTCGTACTGGCCTGTGACCCCAGCCACCGCGCGGCAGACGGCGAGAGATGCGACGCGAGCCTCCCGCAAGCCGCTGTTCAGTCGCTGCAACTCCCCATCGTCCTGGGTGTGACCAACCTCGCCAACGGCAACCAGATCCTGGTCCGCGCCGACGACCGCGGCCCTCCGTCGCCGGGCCGGCTGATCGCCCTGAACGCCAAGGCGAACTCGCTCCTGGGCATCGGCACCGGTGAACCGGCACGCGTGCGTCTCGACATCGACCCCGACCTCAGCGCGGCCGTCGAGGGCGACCTCGCCGGTGCTCCTCACGCCGATATCCAAGCGGCACCGCAGCAAGCCGTCGAGGAGCAGCCGCTCGACGCTCCCGGCCCGAAGCCGGCATCCTCCGTCGTGACGATGGCTGCCCCGGCCGCCGCCCGCCCGGCCGATATCGACGCAATCCTCCGGTCGCAGTCCGTCCGCCGCACACCGGTCGAGGAGACGTCCTTGTGGATCGATCTGGGCGTCTACAGCACACCGTCGGTGGCCCGTTCCATCGCAGACGAGGCCGGCGGGACCGTCAGCAGCGAGGGGGAGGGACACCATGCCGCGCTCGCCGTGCAGAGCGGGCCGTTCGATTCCACCGCACAGGCGGATGCCGCATTGAAGCGCGCACGGGACAGCGGGATAACCGGAGCCAGGATTGTCGTCCGGTAGGAGTCGCGTCGTGGCGGGCAGAAGGTCGGTGCTCTTGGCTGGCATCTGTTGTGCGGCCTCCCCGCGGCTGGCCGCGGCGGCGCGAGCCCACCGCAAGCGGGCCACCCCGTCCCCGGCCGATCCCGCCGAGGCAGGCCCGCCCGCCCAGACGCCGATCGGACCGCTCGACATCCAGGCCCGCTGGGCCATCATCGTCGACATGAACACCGGGGCGGTCCTCCTGGAGAAGAATGCCGACGACGAGATGCCGCCATCCTCCTTGACCAAGCTGATGACCGCCTACGTCGTCTTCGACATGATCCGTCGCGGCCGTCTGCGACTCGATCAGACCTTGCCGGTCAGCGAGCGCGCCTGGCGCATGCAGGGCTCCAAGATGTTCGTCCCGCTCGGCCAGCAGGTACGCGTCGACGACCTGATCCGAGGCATGATCATCCAGTCGGGCAACGACGCCTGCATCGTGCTCGCCGAGGGCGTCGCGGGCTCCGAGGAACAGTTCGTGGCACTGATGAACGCCACCGCCCGGCGGCTCGGCCTGACCCACACCGAGTTCCGCAACGCGACCGGCTGGCCCGATCCCGACCACCACATGAGTGCGCGCGACATCGCGACCCTGGCCGCCGCCCTGATCAAGGACTTCCCCGACCAATACCATTTCTTTGGCGAAAAGAACTACAGCTTCGACAAGATCGACCAGGGCAACCGCAACGTCCTCGTCGACAGGGGCCTCGCCGACGGCCTCAAGACCGGACACACCGACGCGGGCGGTTTCGGCCTGTGCGCCAGTGCGATCCGCGACGGCCGACGCGTCGTCATCGTGCTCAACGGCATGCCCAGTTCGGCCGTTCGCGTCCAGGAGGGCGAGCGGCTGCTCGAATGGGCTTACGCCAACTTCGAGGACGTCACCCTTTACGCCGCCGGCGCGCCGGTCGATGCGGTCCCGGTCTGGCTCGGCGCCAGGCCGACCGCGACCCTGGTCAGCGACAAGGACATCGTGGCCACCATGCCGCACGGATGGCGCAACACCGCGAAGATCGAGCTGAAGTTCCAGGCCCCGATCACCGCCCCCGTCCGCAAGGGCCAGGCTCTCGGAACGCTCGCCATCACCGGCAGCGGGATCGCGCCGCAGCAGGTCGAACTCGTCGCGCGCGACGCCGTCGGCCGATTGCTGCTGCCGCTCCGCTCGGTCGCCATCCTCGAACACGCGGTCCTGGGCGGTTGACGGCGCCACCGGTTCCCCGTGCCAACCCGCATTTGATCGGGCACACCGGCGCCGAGCAGATCCTGCGCAACGCGGCCGAAAGCCATCGCCTCCACCACGCCTGGCTGCTCACCGGTCCCGAAGGTGTCGGCAAGGCGACGCTCGCCTTCCGTTTTGCCAGGGCGCTGCTGGCCGGCTTCCCTGGTCCCGGCCTGCAGGTGCCGCCGTCCCACCCCGTCTTCGCGTCCGTCGCTGCCGCAACCCATCCGGATCTGGTGACCGTCGCGCGCGGCTGGGACGACAGGAAGCAGCGAGCGAAGTCCGAGATCCCGATCGACGACACGCGCGCGCTGACCGAGCTGTTCTCGATGACGCCAGCCGCCGGCGGTTGGCGGATCGTGGTCGTCCTCGGCGCCGACAGCCTCAACAAGAACGCCGCCAACGCCCTTCTCAAGCTGCTGGAGGAGCCGCCGAACCGCGCCGTCTTCCTGCTCACCTCGGCGCGACCGAACCTTCTCTCCCCGACCATCCGCAGCCGCTGCGCGTGTCTCAGGCTTCGTCCCCTGGACGATCGCGCGATGCTGGCCGCACTGCGCGACCTGCTCGCCGATCTGCCGGAGGACCAGCGGGCTGGCCTGATCGAGACGTCCGCAGGCTCGCCCGGCAAGGCGGCCCGGCGTCATTTGTCGGCCGACGCGACCGCAGGTCCGGCGGAACGTCTCTCCGCCTGGCAATCTGCCTTCCACCGCAACCTGATCGAGGCGGCGGGCACGGGGCGGACGACGCCGGCCCGGGCGATCGCGATCGAGAGGAGCTGCGAGGCCTGGGGAAGTCTCCTGCGACTGAGTGCCGCGACCGAAAAATTCAACCTCGACCGGCAGCAGCTCGACATCGAGGCCGCACGAGAAATCGCCCGGTGAGCGAGCACTACTTCGTCACCACACCGATCTACTACGTCAATGGCGCGCCTCACATCGGCCACGCCTATACCTCGCTCGCGGCCGATGTCCTGGCGCGGTTCAAACGCCTCGACGGCAAGCGCGTCTTCTTCCTGACCGGCACCGACGAGCACGGCCAGAAGGTCGAGAAATCGGCCCGCGACGTCGGCCTGTCGCCTCAGGACTACGCCGACCGCATCGCCGCCGACTTCCGCGCCGTCGCCGAAACGCTCCGGATCTCGTTCGACGATTTCATCAGGACCACGGAAGCGAGGCACGCGAGCGCCTGCTCGGCACTGTGGGAAACCGTCGCACGGGCCGGCCACATCTATCTCGGCGCCTACGAAGGCTGGTACTCGGTGCGCGACGAAGCCTTCTACGCGGAGGACGAACTCGAGCGTCGGCCGGACGGAGCTCCGATCGCGCCCACCGGCGCGCCCGTCGAATGGGTGTCCGAACCCTCCTACTTCTTTCGGCTTTCCGCCTGGCAGCAGAAGCTGCTCGACTTCTACGAATCTCACCCCGACTTCATCGCGCCGCCGGCCAAGCGCAACGAGATGGTCGCCTTTGTCAGGTCGGGCCTGAAGGATCTCTCGATCAGCCGCACCAGCTTCACCTGGGGCGTCCCGGTGCCGGGCGACCCGAGCCACGTCATGTATGTCTGGTTCGACGCCCTGGCCAACTACCTGAGCGCGCTGGGCTGGCCCGAGGGCGCCGGGTCACCTCGCTCGGACTTCTCGACGTTCTGGCCCGCCGACCTGCACCTGGTCGGCAAGGAAATCGCCCGCTTCCACGCCGTCTACTGGCCGGCCTTCCTGATGGCCGCCGGCCTCGAGCCGCCGCTTCGCGTCTTTTCGCACGGCTGGTGGACGATCGAGGGCGAGAAGATCAGCAAGTCCGCCGGCAACGGCATCGACCCCAGGGAGCTCGTGCGCGAGTTCGGTCTCGACCCGCTGCGTTTCTTCCTCCTGCGCGAAGTCCCGTTCGGCAAGGACGGCGATTTCAGCCGACGCGCACTGATCGCACGGCTTAATGTCGAGCTCGCCAACGATCTGGGCAATCTCGCCCAACGATCGCTGTCCCTGGTTGCCCGACAGCTCGGCGGGATGCGCCCGAGGGCAGGGCCGCGTCTTCCGGACGACGACGAACTGCTGCTCGCCGCCGACGGTCTTCCCGAACGGCTGCGCGAACTCCTCGACCGGCAAGCCTTCAACGACGCACTGGAAGAAGTCTTCAAGGTCGTCCGTGCCGCCAACGGCTATGTCGATCGGCAGGCGCCCTGGGCCCTGAGCAGGTCGGACCCGAAGCGCATGTCCGACGTGCTCCGTGTGCTGCTCGACGTGCTTCGGGTGATCGCGACAGTGCTGCAGCCCTTCATGCCGGACAGCATGGCGGCGTTGCTGGATCAGCTCGGCGTGCCGGACGACGCTCGTTCGCTGGCCGCTCTCCAAAAGCCCATGCCGGACGGCGCGCTGCCTGCACCGAAGGCGATCTTTCCCCGCTACGTGGCCGAGTGATGGGGCTCACGGACAGCCACTGCCACCTGGACCGCTTTCCGCCCGAGGATCGCGACGGAGTGATCGCGCGCGCCGTCGAGGCGGGCGTGTCCGGCATGGTCACGATCGGAACCAGGCTGTCCGAGGCGCAGTCCGTGCGCGACATCGCGCACTCGCCAGGTGACGCCGCGCTCTGGTGCACGATCGGCACACATCCCGAATATGCCGCGGACGAGCCCGTCGTCGACGCCGAGCATATCGCAGCGCTCGCCCGATCTCCCGAGGTCGTCGGCATCGGCGAGACCGGTCTCGATTACGTCCGTGCCGACTGCGACAAGGCCAGGCAGCAGGCGAGCTTTCGCCGCCACATTGCGGCCGCTCGCCTGGCCGGCCTGCCGCTGGTCGTCCACGCGCGCGGCGCCGACGAAGACCTCGCCGCCATCCTCGCCGAAGAACACGCCGTCGGCGCCTTCGCCTTCGTCCTGCACTGCTTCAGTTCGGGTGCCGCCCTGGCCGCGACGGCCATCGCGCTCGGCGGATCGATCAGCTTCTCCGGCATCCTGACCTTCCCAAAATCGGTCGAGCTACGCGAGATCGCGCGCTCGATCCCGCCCGACCGTCTCCTTCTGGAGACTGACGCCCCCTACCTCGCTCCTGTCCCGAAGCGCGGCCGGCAGAACGAGCCCGCCTTTCTCGTCCACACCGCCGCAATCCTGGCCGACATCCTCGGCCGCTCGCGTGAAGATGTCGCACGACTGACGACGGGCAATTTCAGTCGCCTCTTCCACAAGGCGGTCTGATTTGCGCGTGGTGGTTCTCGGCTGCGGCGGATCGTCCGGCGTGCCGATGATCGGCGGCGCCGATGGGCGCGGCGAATGGGGACTCTGCGATCCGGACGAGCCGCGCAACCGGCGTACGCGAGCCTCCATCGTGCTCGAAAGCAGCTTCGGTGAGAGGCTGCTCGTCGACACCGGTCCCGATCTGCGCGACCAGCTCCTGTCCTGCGCCATCCCTGGCATCGAGGCGATCATCTTCACCCATGCCCATGCCGACCATGTGTGCGGGATCGACGAGGTGAGGGGCCTGAACCGCATCTCCGGACGGCCGCTCGCCGCCCATGGATTTCCCGAGACGCTCGACGAGATCGGCCATCGCTTCGCCTTCGCGTTCCTGCCCTGGTCTCCGCCGGGCTTCTATCGGCCTGTCCTCACTCCCCACCCGCTCGAACCCGGGGCAGCGGTCCGCCTGTGCGGGCTGGACCTCAGGATCTTCGAGCAGGTTCATGGCCGGACCCGCACGCTCGGCCTCCGCGTCGGCGACTTTGCCTACTCGACAGACATGTCGGATCTCGGCCCCGATGCGCTCGACACGCTGCGCGCCGTCGACACGTGGATCGTCGACGCCTTTCAGCGCGAGCCGCACAGCAGCCACGCGCACCTGGCAAAGGTGCTCGAATGGTCGAGGCTGCTTGGCGTGCGCCGGACCATCCTGACCCACATGGGTCCCGATCTCGACTGGGCATGGCTGTGCGCCAACCTCCCGGATGGCGTCGAGCCGGCGTATGACGGTCTGGAGCTGAGCTTCCGCCCGTGAACAACGGCCAGGCGTGTGGTGAACAGGTTGCACGTCGGCCCTGGGACGCGGCCGCCACGCGAATCAGGTTGAAAGCGGTTGCAGCCCGGCGATAGCCTTCCAGATGTCATCTCACCGCCAGGACAAACCCGGCGGCCAGAAGAGAAGTCTTCGCGCGAGAGAAGATGGCGAACCGAAGACGAATGGCTTTATTGTGAAGGGTCTTGAGAAAAAAGAGCATACGGCGAAGGAGTGTCTCAAATCAGCGATCGAAGTGATAACACAAGTCTTAGTCAAAGCCTGGGGTTTCGGCGTATCCTGAGATCCAACCAATCGACTGGTCGGGAGCGAGAGAATGGCACCGCCTGACGACGTGTTTTCTCTGGCGACCTCGCTGCGGGAGCAGCGCCGCGAAACCGAGATGAGCCTCGCCGAATACCTCGAAGGCTGTGCCAAGGACCGCTCCTGGTATTCAAGTCCGGCCGAGCGGATGCTCAAGGCGATCGGCGAACCCGAACTGATCGACACGTCGCGGGAAACCAGACTGGCGCGGATTTTCCTCAACCGCACCATACGCGTCTATCCGGCCTTCGCCGACTTCCACGGGATGGAGGAGACGGTCGAGCGCATTGTCGGCTTTTTCCGTCACGCCGCCCAGGGACTCGAGGAACGCAAGCAGATCCTCTACCTCCTCGGCCCCGTCGGCGGCGGCAAGTCCTCTCTCGGCGAGCGACTCAAGCAGCTCATCGAGCGCGAGCCGATCTACGTGCTCAAGGCCGGCAATCGGGTCAGCCCGGTCTTCGAGAGCCCGCTCGGCCTGTTCGAGCCCGAGCGATTCGGGCCGATGCTTCTCGACCGCTACGGCATCCCACAGCGTGTCCTGACCGGTGTTGCCAGCCCGTGGGCGCTCAAGCGCCTCGAAGAGTTCGACGGCGACATGCAGCGCTTCAAGGTCATCAAGACCTATCCCTCGCGCACCAGGCAGGCGGCGGTCGCCAAGACCGAACCGGGGGACGACAACAACCAGGACGTCTCGGCCCTCGTCGGCAAGGTCGACATCAGGCAGCTCGAGCATTTCAGCCAGAACGATCCCGACGCCTACTCCTTCTCGGGCGGCCTGAACCGGGCCAACCAGGGCGTTCTCGAATTCGTCGAGATGTTCAAGGCGCCGATCAAGATGCTCCATCCGCTCCTGACCGCGACCCAGGAGGGCAACTATGTCGGGACCGAGAACATCGGCTCCATCCCGTTCACCGGGATCATCATCGCCCACTCCAACGAGGCGGAGTGGCAGACCTTCCGCAACAACCGGACTAACGAGGCGTTCCTCGACCGGGTTTGCGTCGTCAAGGTTCCCTATTGCGTGCGCGTGTCCGAAGAAACCAAGATTTACGAGAAGCTGCTGTCGAACTCCGAGCTGAGCGCGTCTCCCTGCGCGCCGCACACGCTCGAGATGCTGGCGCGCTTCGCGGTGCTCTCGCGCCTCAAGCCGCATCCGAACTCGACCCAATGGGCCAAGATGCGCATCTACGACGGCGAGAACATCAAGGAGACCGACCCGAAGGCCAAGACGATGCAGGAGTATCGTGACTCGGCGGGTGTCGACGAGGGCATGGACGGCATCTCGACACGCTTCGCCTTCAAGGTGCTGTCGGCGACCTTCAACCACGACCCCAACGAGATCGCGGCCGACCCGGTCCACCTGATGTATGTGCTGGAGCAGGCGGTCAAGCGCGAACAGTTTCCCAACGACACCGAGGCCAGCTATCTGGCATCGATCAAGTCCGACCTCGCCGGCCGCTACGCGGACTTCATCGGCAACGAGATCCAAAAGGCCTATCTCGAGAGCTACCACGACTACGGCCAGAACCTGTTTGACCGCTATCTCGAATATGCCGACGCCTGGATCGAGGATCAGGACTTCAAGGATCCCGACACCGGCCAGCTTCTCAACCGGGAGCTGCTGAATGCGGAACTGACCAAGGTCGAGAAGCCCGCGGGCATCGCCAATCCAAAGGATTTCCGCAACGAGGTGGTGAAGTTCGCGCTGCGCTCGCGCGCCCAGCATGGCGGCCACAATCCGTCCTGGACCAGCTACGAGAAGATCAGGGACGTCATCGAGCGCCGGATGTTCAGCCAGGTCGAAGATCTGCTCCCGGTGATCAGCTTCGGTTCCAAGAAGGACGGCGACTCCGAACGCAAGCATGCCGACTTCGTCGAACGCATGGTGGTGCGCGGCTATACCGAGCGGCAGGTCCGCCGTCTGGTGGAGTGGTACATGCGGGTCAAGCAATCCGCATGATCGGCCAGCAAAGAGACGCACTTGGATATCATTGATCGTCGCCCGAACCCGCATGGCAAAAACCTGGAGAACCGGCAGCGGGTGTTCGCCCGCGCCCGCACTGCCATGCTGCGCGCGACCCGGGAGGCGATCTCGGCAGGCAAGCTGAGGGATGTCGGTCGCGGCGAGGCGGTCAGCATTCCGGCCGACGCCCTGCACGAGCCTGGCTTTCATCAGGTCTTCACCGGCGGCGAGCGCAGCGTCATCCTGTCCGGAAACCGGCAGTTCTCGACCGGGGATCGTCTCAAGCGGCCCGAAGGCGGTGCCGGCGCCGAGGGCGGCGGTTCGCCGGGGGAGGGGGGTGAGCAGACCGACGAATACCGCTTCGTCCTGACCCGCGACGAGTTCCTCGACCTGTTCTTCGAAGATCTGGAGCTGCCCGATCTGGTCAAGCGCCAGATCACCGCCAGCGACAGCAACGCGATCTCGCGCGCCGGCGTCACCAGCGACGGCTCTCCGGTGCAGCTCGATCTGGGCCGGACCATGCGCTACTCGATGGCCCGGCGTATTGGTCTCAAGCGCCCCAAGCCGCAGGAACTTCTCGACCTCGAAGACGAGATCAAACGCTCCGACGAGGAGGGCGGCGACACCACCGAGCTGCGCGGCACGCTCGCCGCACTCAGCCGCAAGATCCTGCGCGTGCCCTGGATCGACCCGATCGACCTGCGCTATCGCCGCTTCGTCGTCACTCCGCGTCCCAACGCGCGCGCGGTGATGTTCTGCCTGATGGACGTCTCAGGCTCGATGACCGAGCCGATGAAGGATCTCGCCAAGCGCTTCTTCCTTCTGCTGCACGTCTTCCTCGAACGCCGCTACAAGCGGGTCGAGATCGTCTTCATCCGGCACACCGAAGCCGCCGAGGAGGTCGACGAGCAGACCTTCTTCTCCGACCCGAGAACGGGCGGCACCATCGTCTCGAGCGCTCTGCTCGAGTTTCTCAACATCCAGACGGCCCGCTACCCGGCCGACAAATGGAACATCTACGCAGCCCAGGCCTCCGACGGCGACAACTTCTCGGGCGACACCAGCAAGGCATCCGCCCTCCTGGAGGGGGCCATCCTCCCCGTCGTGCAGCATTATGCCTATATCGAGATCTCCGGCTCCGGGGCTGTGATCCGCGGCGAGACCGACCTGTGGCGGGGCTATGCCAAGGTCGCCGAGCGAGTCGACCATCTCGCCATGCGTCAGGTCGGCGACCGGCGCGACATCTTCCCGGTCTTTCGCGAGCTGTTCGCCCGCAAGGCCTCCGCCGGAGACCGCCCGTGAGCGCGCGCTCGGACACCAGGGACCTGCTCTTCAAAGGGCTCGACTGGAACTTCTCGACCATCCAGGACTCCTACGACGCGATCGACCGGATCGCCTCCGAGGAGCTCGGGCTCGACATCTACCCGAACCGCATCGAGCTCATCACCGCCGAGCAGATGCTCGACGTCTACACCTCGAGCGGCATGCCGCTCATCTACAAGCACTGGTCGTTCGGCAAGCGTTTCGTCACCCACGAGAACGCCTATCGCCGCGGCCTGATGGGCCTGGCCTACGAGGTGGTGATCAATTCGAACCCGTGCATTTCCTATCTCATGGAGGAGAACACGGCCACGATGCAGGCGCTCGTCATCGCGCATGCCGCCTTCGGCCACAACCACTTCTTCAAGACCAATCGGCTGTTCCAGCAATGGACGGAACCGTCCGGCATCCTCGACTATCTCGAGTTCGCGCAGGGCTACATCGCCGATTGCGAGGAAAAGCACGGGCATCACGCGGTCGAGCGGATCATCGACGCCGCGCACTCCCTGCAGGGCCAGGCCGTCCACCGCCACTCGGGCGCCCGCCCGCCCGACCTGAAGGCGGAACGGCTGCGCGACCAGCAGCGGCGCGACCACGAGGCGCGGACCTTCAACGACCTGTGGCGGACGCTGCCGACGGACAGGTCAAACGAGAAAGCCGATCCCGCGACCGAGCGCCGCCGCCGCCTCGGCCTGCCGGAAGAGAACATCCTCTACTTCCTGGAAAAGACGGCGCCCAAGCTGGAACGCTGGGAGCGTGAAGTCATCAGGATCGTCCGGCTGATCGCCCAGTATTTCTACCCGCAGCCGCAAGTCAAAATGATGAACGAAGGCTGCGCCACCTGGGTGCACCAGTACATCATGACCCGGCTGCATGAGACCGGTCAGATCGATGACGCCGCCTTCCTCGAGGTGCTGCACTCGACCACCAACGTGACCATGCAGCCGAGCTTTGATCACCCGGCGGCGTCGGGCTTCAACCCCTACGCGCTGGGTTTCGCGATGATGACCGACATCGCCCGCATCTGCACCGAACCCACCGCGGAAGACCGAAAATGGTTTCCCGACTTTGCCGGATGCGGCGAGCCGGTCGCGGTCCTCAAGCGCGCCTGGGCCGAATACCGCGACGAAAGCTTCCTCCTGCAGTTCCTGTCGCCGGCGGTGATCCGGCAGTTCCGCATGTTCAAGCTGCTCGACGACGCGTCCAAGCCCTACCTCCTCGTCGAATCCATCCACGACGAGGCAGGCTACCGTGAGATCAGGCGATCGCTCGCCCAGTCCTACGACCCGAGCCGATACTCGCCCGACATCCAGATCGTCGATGTCGACCTCGCCGGCGACCGTTGTCTGCACGTCGAACACCGTACCAAGGCGGGTCAGATCCTGCACAAGAAGGACGCCGAAGCGACCCTGCGCGCGCTGGCGGACCTCTGGGGCTACGAGGTCAAGCTGGTCGAGATCGACGCCCAGAGCGAGACCCTGCTTGCCCGCTACGGAGCCCATCCATCCCCAGACCGCCGCGGCCACTGACGCAGGTTGGGGCGTCGTGCGTCAGCACGCCTTCCGGCGTGACGCCCCAACCCCGCCAAAGGCTAGCCTTTGGAAACCTTCTAAACAGGCTCTCGCAGCGAGCTTAGTCCCCCAACCAACGCATCGAACACTGCCCGGCATCGCACGCTGGTTTTCAGATTTTCATGCATGACGATCCAGACACCCAGGTCCACGGACACTGCGTCCGCTAGGACGCGCACGAGAGCCGGATCGCGCCGAGCCACCGGCACTTGGCAGACGCCGATGCCAAATCCCGCGCGCACCGCCGCGAGTTGCGCGAGGTCACTGTCAGCGCGGAAAGCGAACGCCGAGCGGTCAAGTGCCGGAAAGCGCTCGCCGACCGCGCGAATGGCGGGTGTTTTTTGGTCGAACCCGATCAGGTCATGGCCAGCGAGGTCGCAAGCCGTTGCCGGCGTGCCGCGCCGTTCGAGGTAGCTGCGATGAGCGTGCAGGCCGACCGTGATCGACGGCAGTCGCCGCGCGACCAGCGCCTCCTGCGTCGGTTCCACCATCCTGACAGCGATGTCGGCCTCGCGCCGCAGCAGATCGTCCAGGACATTGGACAGGACCAGCTCGACGACAAGGCCGGGGTGACGCAGGCGCAGCCGCGTCAGGATCGGCGGCAGGTGCTCCACACCGACCACCTCGCTCGCGCTGATCCGAACGGTGCCGCGCACCTCGCCGGCGCGGCCGCTCGCCGTCCGCAGCAACGCCGCCGCCGTCGACGCCAATCCCTCCGCATACGGCACCAGGTCCAGCGCCAACTCGGTGGCGAGGAGGCCGCGTTGCGAGCGCAGGAACAGATCCGCGCCGATCGCCGCCTCCAACGCGCCGACATGCCGGGCGACCGTCGGCTGCGTCAGCCCAAGCCGGCGCGCAGCACCCGAGAGCGAGCCCTCCTGAACCACCGCCAGGAAAGTGCAGTACAAATTCCAGTCCGGTCCGGCGCTCATCTATTTCCGTATAGCACCCCAAGACCTTCCGGCATTTCGTTCGGCTCTTCGTCCCCTCATGTCTGCCTCACTGCATGGAGAGACCAGCATGAGCGGAACGACAGTCGTGCTCGGGAACGGCACCGTAGGCCGTCTTGTCACCAGGACGTTGCTCGACCGCGGCGACAGCGTCCGCATCGCGCAACGCACCCGCCCGGCGGACCTGCCGCCCGGCGCCTCGTTCATCGCCTGCGACATCCTCGAGCGAGACGCCGTGCATACGGCCGTTCAAGGAGCCGGACAGGTCGTGCTGGCGGTCGGCTTCCCCTATGACTCACGGGTGTGGCAAACCGCCTGGCCCAGAACGATGACCAACGTCGTCGAGGCCTGTGAAGCGGCCGGCGCACGCATCGTGTTCCTCGACAACCTCTACCAGCTCGGCCCACAGAACGAGCCGCGGCGCGAGGACATGCCGCTCAGCTCGGCCGGCGGGAAACCCCCCATCCTGACCGAGGTGACGCGCATCTGGATGGCGGCGAGGGATCGCGTCCGCCTGGCCGCCCTGCGCTGCCCCGACTTCTACGGACCGGGCGTGTCGGCATCGCACATCGGCGACACCGGCTTCGGCCGGCTCGCAAACGGCAAGGCCGCCCTGCTTCTCGCACCGCCCGACACGCCGCACGACTTCGCCTACGTCCCCGATATCGCGCGCGCGATCGTCACGCTGCTCGATGCGCCCGACGACGCCTTCGGGCAGGTCTGGAACATGCCCTGCGCGCCTACCCGCACGCCGCGCGAGATCCTGCAACTCGGCGCCGAGGCGATCGGCGTTCGTTTGCGGATCACATCCGTCCCGCTCTGGCTGCTGCCGCTGCTCGGACGGTTCTCGCGCACGATGAAGGAGGTTGCCGATGTCGCCTTCACCTGGGACCGTCCCTACCAGGTGGACGCCAGCAAGTTCACGCGCCGCTTCGGGTTGGACGTCACCCCGTTCGAGGCGGGCGCTCCGGCAACGGCCCGCTCGTTCCAAGCAAGGTGATGCTCCCGTAAGCGCCGACCCAGGACCCGAGAGCCGCGAACAGCACGTAGATCCAGTTGTGCGTGTAGCTGATCACGGCAACCGACGAGAGCAGATACCACAGACTGCTCCAGCTCGCCGCCGACACCCGCCGCCGAGCCATCACGGCCGCGCTGAACATCACGTAGACGGCGTCCGTGACCGCGGTCGCCAGCACCACCCCGCCCGCCGTCAGCGGATTGATCCCGGGCAGGATCAAATCGGCAACCCGGCGCTCCGCTGCCACTGCCTGTGCAGCAGCTGGTTGCTTGGCAGCGTCTTGTCCTGCACCTTTCGCGCCGTCTCGACGCCGGCGACCGGCAAATCGGCGGGATCGAGGCGTCCGATCTGCACCAGCACCGAGGCCTGGTCCCAATAGATATGCTCGTGCGCCACCTTGCCGTTGCGAAAGCGCACGATCGCCACCAGCGCCACCTCGACCGGGCGCCCCGTCGGGGCGACGCCGGGCAGCATCCAGTCGATCTCGGTGGTGTGGGTGAAGCTCACCATCATTTCGTCGACGACCTGATCAGCGCCGACGGTGCGGCTGATCGGCCTGAGCTCCATGTCAGGCGGGTTGTTGCTGATGAAATGATATTTGTAGAAACGCTTGAGTTCGTCGTGCCCGACGCCCCCGGCCATCGTGGGCACATGGTTCACGTACGGCTCGTCCACCATCGTCGCCATGGTCGCCTCGACGTCACGCGTTTCGAATTCGCATCTCGTATGCTGCTCCCATAGCTCCACCACATCGCATTTCTTCATCGTCAGCCTCCAGCTTTCCCAAGCAACGCACCAGCCTCTCGTGCTCGCCCCAGCATGGCGTGCATCGACCGGCAATGCGCGACCAGGTTCGGGCATGTCGCGACGAACTGGCGCAGCGGCGTATCGATTTCGTAGAAATGGATGTTGGCGACAAACCCGTAGAGCGCCGCATCCAGGCTGCACGGCTTGCCCCCGAACACGAACCCGTCCTGCGGTACGAGGCGCGCCAGAACACGCAGATCGTCGAGTCCGCGCTCGTAGGCGGCTGCGGGCTCATATCTGCCGATGCCCTGGTAATGGTAGCGCTTCAGGTTGTATGCGCGCGCCGCGTCGAGAGTGGTCACCTCGATTTCTGGGTGGGTCGCTCGAAACGCGTCCCGGAACATCGGCCAGAAGCGATCGTCCTTCCAGCGCGAATACGACATGACCCAGTACAGGTCATCGAGTGTCCGGCGGACCAGAAAATGCGTCTCACGCTGCGTCGTCGTCAGCCACTCGTCGATCCGCAGTTCATACCGTTCGATGAGATGGGCTACGATTCTGTCGCTGTCGCCGATCGTCTCGTCGCCATCGACGACATAGGGCAATTGCCCGCGTGGCGCCGCTGACGCATCGACGATCTGCTCGTGCCGGAACTCGAGCCTGCAGAGCGTGAGGAAGGCGAACACCTTCAACCCGAACGGGTTGTTGTCGGCCACGCCAAACAGGCCAGGATAGGAAAACAGCGTCAGCATGCCGAACGCCTCCTTGGTCAACGACCGACGCAAGTCTGCGTTGAAAGCGAGGACGCTGATAGAGTGAGTTTCGACAACGACCACGAGCCGGCTTGAGTTGGCATAATAAATCTTATACAACTTTCGGCCGCCGGATCGTGCCGTCGCTTCCCTTCGCTGAAATCTTCGGCCAACCTGCGACGGCACGGGGCGGCCGGGCTCCGGTGACCAGGAACGGCAGCGGCACATGGACGAGAGCGAGGTTCGAGAGGCACTGGCCCGCCACTGGGCCGCATCCGACGCCGACGACTTCGATGTCGAGCACGACATCTATCAAGCGGACGCCGTGCTCGAATATCCGCAATCGGGCGAGCGCATCAGAGGGCGGCACAACATTCAGGCCTCGCGGGTTGCGCAGCCGAGCTCGAAGCGCTTCAGCGTACGCCGCATCGTCGGATGCGGCGATCTCTGGGTCACGGAGTTCATCCTCACGTATGATGGCCAGCCGACCTACTCGGTGAGCATCATGGAGTTCCTCGATGGCAGGGTCGCCCGCGAGACCCAATATTTCGGTCAACCGTTCGAGCCGGGACCCTCGCGCGCCCATCTGGTTGAGCGAACACGATGAACTCGACACGACGAGTGCGCGCTCCCGCGTTCTGGACCGGGCAGAAATCCCCGCCGACACCGCCCAGCTCGCCCGTTTCCTCATCGGCAAGATGCTCGTGCGGGTGTTGGCCGAAGGCACGGTAGGCGGCCGCATCGTCGAGACCGAGGCCTACCCGGTCGGCGACCCTGCGGGTCACGCCTATCGTGGCATCACCCAACGCAATCGGGCGCTCTTTCTCGAGCGCGGGCGCGCCTACGTCTATCTCGCCTATGGCACCTCGTTCATGCTCAACGTCTCCAGCGAAACATCGGGCGTGGGTGCGGGTGTCCTGATCAGGGCCATCGAGCCCACCGACGGCATCGCGATCATGGCGCACAACCGCGGCACCGAGCGGCTGCGAGACCTGACCCGGGGTCCGGGCCGGCTGTGTGCAGCCTTCAAGATCGATCGGCGGCTGGACCAGATCGACCTTTGCCAGTCCGGTCCGTTGTGGCTCGGCTCCGATGATCGAGCGTCCGGCGACATCGGGCAGAGCAAACGGATCGGCCTGACCCGTGCCGCCGACAGCCTGTTGCGGTTCTACGCGCGGGACAACCGGTTCGTCAGCGGTCCACAGGCGCTCAGCCCTGGTTCAGCCCTGCCCGCGCATCGACGCCATGAAACCGACGAAGGCGCGCAGCGGGGCCGGAAGGTAGCGACGGCCCGGATAGTAGAGGAACGGCCCTGAGAAGCGTTGCCACCAGCCCTCAAGCACGGGCTCGAGCGCACCGCTGTCCAGATGCGGACGCAGCCAGTCTTCGAACAGCTGAATGACGCCGCTCCCGGCGACAGCCGCCTCGACGGCAAGATCGGTCGCGGTGCCGACGCGGACGATGAGCGGACCGGCCGGATCGACCTTCACCACCTCGCCGTCGCGTTCAAACTCCCAATCGGGCATCGCCCCGCTCGCGAACCGGCCGCGCAGGCACGCGTGACCGAGCAGCTCGCGCGGATGCTGCGGACGGCCACGCCGGTCGAGATAGGCCGGCGACGCCGCGGTCGCGAAGCGCTGCGCGCGCGGGCCGATCGGGATCGCGATCATGTCCTGCTCGAGCCGCTCGTCGTAGCGGATGCCCGCATCGCAACCGGCCGCCAGCATGTCGACGAAGCTGTCCTCGGCAATCACCTCGAGACAGATGTCAGGAAAGGCGTCGAGAAAGGGCGGCACGATCCGGGGCAGCACCAGACGTGCCGCGCTGACCGGCACGTTGAGCCGGAGCGTGCCTGCCGGTCGATCGCGAAAGCCGTTGACCACATCCAGTGCCGCCTCGACCTCGCCCAGCGCCGGCCCGAGCCGGTCGAGCAGGCGCGCGCCGGCCTCGGTGGGCGCCACGCTGCGTGTGGAGCGGTTCAGCAGCCGGACGCCAAGCCTGGCTTCGAGCCGGCTCACCGCCTCGCTCAAGCCGGATGCGCTGCCGCTGCCTGCTCGTGCCGCCTCGCGAAAGCCTCCCAAGCGCGCCACCGCGACAAAGGCGGTCAGGTCGCCAAGGTCTGCCGACATTGTTCGCACTCCCGAACAGCCTGTTCCGACTGCGCCGCATTATCGCGCGCGTCCAGGCCATCCATCTCCATGCTCGATCCACAGGAGACGGGCCATGAGCGACATCGGCAAAGCCGGAACCTTCACGCTTGGGGACCGCATCATCAAGCGCCTCGGCTATGGCGCCATGCAGCTCGCCGGACCGGGCGTCTTCGGGCCACCGAAGGACCAAGACGCCGCGGTTGCCGTGCTGCGCGAGGCCGTGGCAAGCGGCGTCAATCATATCGACACCAGCGACTTTTATGGCCCGCACGTCACCAATCAGCTCATCCGGGAGGCGCTCCACCCCTACCCTTCAGACCTCGTGATCGTGACCAAGATCGGTGCCCGCCGCGGCGCGGACGGTTCGTGGAACCCTGCCTTTTCGGCCGAGGACCTGACCAGCGCGGTGCACGACAATCTGCGCAACCTCGGCACCGGCACGCTCGATGTCGTCAACCTGCGCCTCATGTTCAGCGCCCACGGACCCGCCGAGGGCCCGATCGAAGCGCCGCTCGCGGTCCTCGCCGGCCTTCAGCGCCAGGGCCTCGTCCGTCACATCGGGCTCAGCAACGTGACCCCCAGACAGGTCGCCGATGGGCGCGCCATCGCCGACATCGTCTGCGTGCAGAACCACTACAACCTCGCCCATCGCCATGACGACGCGCTGATCGACGAACTCGCGGCCGACGGCATCGCCTACGTGCCGTTCTTCCCGCTCGGCGGTTTCACCCCGCTGCAGTCGACGGCGCTGTCCGACGTCGCCGCCAGCCTCGATGCGACGCCGATGCAGGTCGCCCTCGCCTGGCTGCTGCAGCGCGCACCCAATATCCTGCTGATCCCGGGCACGTCTTCGGTCGGCCACCTGCGTGAGAACCTCGCCGCGTCCAGCCTTGAGCTGCCGCCCGGCACGGTGCGCGCGCTGAACCAGATGTGAGACTCGGGGCCTGCCTCAAACCCCGCCCGGGGGCGTCACGCCGGAAGGCGCGCTGACGCACGACGCCCCCGGACCCGCCATCAGAGCCGCTCGAACCGGGCCCGATCGGCCGGCAGCAGACGCACGCTCAGATCGATTTCGGTCTCGCGGTCCGTTCGCTCGACGATCTCGCCATGTTCGTAAAGCCAGGCCATCCTGGCGCCGTCGCTGGGCTCGAGAACGTAGCGCACTTCATCCATGCCGGCGGACAGGCGCGCATCGATCGCTTGCAGAAGTGTGGCGATCCCCTCTCCGGTGATCGCCGAGACCCCGATGCAGTCCGGGTCGTTCGGGATCACCGAACCCGGCTCCCGCAGGTCGATCTTGTTGAGGATCTCGATCGTTCGGGACGGCCACTCCGCATCGATGGTGCCGTCCTCGACCATGCCGTCGATCACCGCGATGACGTCTGCACGCTGTGCCAGGCTGTCAGGGTGCGCGCAGTCGCGGACATGAAGGATCATGTCGGCTGCGCCCACCTCCTCCAGCGTCGCGCGGAACGCCGCGATCAGTTCGGTCGGCAGCTCGCTGACGAAACCCACCGTGTCCGACAGGATCGCGCTCCGTCCCGACTGCAGCTTCATCTCCCGCATGGTCGGATCCAGCGTCGCGAAAAGCTGATCGCGCGCCACCACCGCGGCCCCGGTCATCGCGTTGAACAGCGTCGATTTCCCGGCATTGGTGTACCCGACCAGTGCAACGACCGGGAACGGAACCCGCCGGCGCGCCGTCCGATGCAGCCCGCGCGTCCGGCGGACCTCCTCAAGTTCCCGCTTGATCTTGACCATGCGCTCGTCGATCAAACGACGGTCCGCCTCGATCTGCGTCTCGCCGGGTCCGCCAAGAAATCCGAAGCCGCCGCGCTGCCGCTCCAGATGCGTCCACGACCGCACCAGCCGGGATCGCTGGTAGTCGAGATGGGCCAACTCCACCTGCAGCACGCCCTCCCGGGTCGCCGCGCGCTGCCCGAAAATGTCCAGGATCAGACCGCTGCGGTCGATCACCTTGCAGTCCCAAGCGCGTTCGAGGTTGCGCTGCTGCACCGGACTGATCGTCGCGTCCACGATCACCAACGCCACGTCTTCGCCCTCGATCACCTCACGCAACGTGTCGATCTGCCCCAGGCCGAGCAGGCTGGACGGCCGTCGCCGCTTGAGCGGCAGAATGACCTCATGAACGATCAGCAGCCCGATGGACGCCGCCAGCCCAACCGCTTCTGCGAGGCGTGAAGAGGCGGTCCGTCTGGCCTGATGCCGATCCCAGGGCAGCACGACGGCCGCCCGTGTCGGCGTCCCCTCCGTCGTGACGCCCCGATCAGGAACCGTCACCGCCCGATCCGGCCTCGCGTACCTGCGCCCCCTCCTTGGCCGGATCGAACAACTGGATCGGCGCTCCCGGCATCACCGTGCTGATGGCGTGCTTGTAGACGAGCTGGGTATGCCCGTCTCGCCTGAGCAGAACGGAGAAATTGTCGAACCAGGTGATGATGCCCTGCAGCTTGACGCCATTGACGAGGAACACGGTCACCGGCGTCTTGCCCTTGCGAACGTGGTTGAGGAACACGTCCTGGACATTCTGAGATCGTTCGTTCGCCACAGGCTGATCCTTTTTTCTGATGCGACCTCAACCCGCCTGACGTTCCTCGGAATTGACGCCGAGTTGCTTGAGCTTGCGATGCAGCGCGCTGCGCTCCATCCCCACGAAACCTGCCGTCCGGCTGATGTTGCCGCCAAACCGGACGAGCTGCGCCTGCAGGTACTGCGTCTCGAACAGGTCGCGCGCCTCCCGCAGCGGCAATCCGATCACGTCGGCACCGGGATCGAAGTTCAGCAGGATCGGTGCGCCCTGACTGATTTCCGCCGGCAGCATTTCGGCCCGGATCGGCTCGGACGGCGTCCCCGGCGCCATGATCAGCAGCCGGTCGATCGTGTTGCGCAACTCGCGCACGTTGCCCGGCCAGTCATAGCTCTGCATCGCGGCCAGTGCGTCGGCCGAGAGCTGGCGCTTCGGGATGCCCGCCGTTTCCGCCGACCGCGTGATGAAGATGCGCGCCAGCTCCGGAATGTCTTCCCGGCGCTCCCGCAACGACGGCAGCCGCAGCGGCACCACCGCCAGCCGATAGTAGAGATCCTCGCGCAGCCGGCCCGCGCCGATCTCGGTCTGCAGGTCGCGGTTCGTCGTCGCCAGCACGCGCACGTCGACCTTCACCCGTGCCGACCCGCCGATCCTCTCGAAGGTCTGGTCCTGCAGCGCGCGCACGATCTTGCCCTGGGTCTCGATCGGCATGTCGCTGACCTCGTCGAGCAGCAGCGTGCCGCCATGCGCGCGCTCCAGCAGACCCGTCCGCCGCTTCACGCTCCCGTCCGTGCTGCCCTCGAGGCCGAACAGCTCCTCCTCGAACCGCCCGGGCGCCAGCGTCGCGCAATTGAGCGCCACGAACGGCCCGTCCGCCCGTCGCGACCGCGCATGGATCATCCGCGCCGCCACCTCCTTGCCGACCCCCGGCAGGCCCGAAATCAGCACCCGCGACCCGGTCGGGGCCACACGGTCGATCTGCTGGCGCACGTTCGCGATCGCCTGGCTGTCCCCTTCCAGCCGATTGTCGGGCCCGGCACGCAGCCGCAATTCCGCGTTCTCCCGCTCCAGCCGGGCGGCGTCGAGCGCACGGTTGATGCACAGCAGCAGTCGATCGGACTGAAACGGCTTCTCGATGAAGTCGTAGGCGCCACGCTGGATCGCGGCGACCGCGGTCTCGATCGTGCCGTGCCCCGAGATCATGATGACCGGCACCGGCGGGTCGTCGCTGATCGCCTGCAGGATCCCCAATCCATCGAGACGTGAGCCCTGCAGCCAGACATCGAGGATGACCAGCGCCGGCCGGCGCGCCCGAAACGCGGCGATCGCCGCCTCGGAATCGCCGGCCTGGCGGGTCTCGTAGCCTTCGTCGCGAAGGATGCCGTCGATCAGGAGCCGGATGTCCGGCTCGTCGTCGACGATCAGGATCTCATGCGCCATCGCCGTCTCGCACAGGCAAAATCAAGGTCGCGACCGCTCCGACACCATCTGTCCGGTCCACCAGCGTGACCGATCCGCCATGGTCCTCCATGATCTTCTTGACGATGGCAAGCCCCAGCCCGGTTCCTTTCGGCTTGTGAGTGACGTAGGGCTCCGTCAGCCGCGCATGGTCCTCTGCCGGCAGCCCGGTCCCGTCGTCGGCAACCGTCAGCTCGACCGCATCCCCGCAATCCCGGACCGACACGCTCACATGCCCGCGGTCGGGATGGCCGCTCATCGCGATCGCATCGGCCGCGTTCAGCAGCAGGTTCGTCAGCGCCTGCCCGATCAGACGCCGATCGCACCGCGCCATCGGACCGCTCGCCGGGATCGTGGTCTCCCATTCGATGGCGGGCGCGGCACTCCGCTGCAGGACGAGCGCCTCGCGCGCCACCCGCCCGACATCGGCCAGCTTGATCACCGGCTGCGGCATGCGCGCGAAGGCGGAAAATTCATCCACCATCCTGCCGATGTCGCCCACATGGCGCACGATGGTGTCGGCGCACTGGCTGAACGTCTCCGGATCGGACGTGATCTCGCGCAGGAACCGGCGTTTCAGACGCTCCGCCGAAAGCTGGATCGGGGTCAGCGGGTTCTTGATCTCGTGCGCGATCCGGCGCGCGACAT
>CAXTSH010000051.1:13712-23567 GCA_964246925.1 uncultured Acetobacteraceae bacterium | reverse complement strand
ATGTTGCCGCCCATACGGCCTAGGCCGATCACGCCGATCTGCATGCTTGGTCTCCAATGGTGAAGGCCAGGGCTCTACCCTGGACCCGCTGGGGCCTTGGCCCCAGACCCCGGTTTCCAAAGGCTAGCCTTTGGCGGGGTCCAGGGGTCACGCCGCTAGGCGTGCTCACGCACGACGCCCCTGGTCTCGATTAAAGTGCCGAGGTAATCGCGGCCGCGAGCTTTTCGAGGCCCGACTTCAGGTCGCCGCCGATGTGGACGCGCAACGCGCGTCGGCCGCGCTCGCTGAGGACGTCGAAATCGCCGCGCGCCTGCGCCGCCTTCACCACGCCGAACGTGTATTTTGCGTCGGGCACCGGCAGATCCTTCGCGTCGTCGGCGGTGATCTGCAGGAAGACGCCGGAGTTCGGGCCGCCTTTGTAGGCCTGACCGGTCGAGTGCAGGAATCTCGGGCCGAACTCGGCGGCGGTGGCGACATGCTTCTTGTCGCGGACGGCCAGCCTGACACGCTCGATCCAGGCGCGGGTGGCGGCGTCGCGTTCGATGTAGGCGAGGATGCCGACATAGTCGCCGGCGCCGGCACGTGCGAGATGCTTGGACAGGATGGAGTGCGTGTCGCCGTCGCCCAGCGCGGAGGCATTGGACTGGTCGGCGAAGAAGCTGAAGGCGCCGTCGGTCGCGAACGGCCTTTCATCGGGCAGTTTGCCGGAGTTGTTGTAGGCATCGGTGAGCTTTTTGGTTTCGATCTTGCTCGCTTCCACGTCGGGCTGGTTGAACGCATTGATCCCGATCAGCGAGCCGGCAACCGCCGTCGCGATCTCCCAGCGGAAGAACTCCTGAATGATCTGCAGCTTGCCGGAGAGAGCGATGGTGACCACCGGCTGTCCGGCCGCCGCGATAGCCTTGATCGCCGCGTCCTGCGCCGGGTCGGGAGCGTCGCCCAGGCGCAGGTAGGTGAAGACCCGGTCGTTGCCGTAAACGGCAGGAGCACCAAGCGCTTCGTTGTCGATTGGAACCAGGCCGTGACCTTCCTTGCCGGTGCTTTCGGCCAGGAGCTGTTCAAGCCAGGCGCCCATGTCATGAATGCCGGGCGAGGCGACGATGGTGACCTTGTCGCGATTGAATTTGGTCGCGGCGATGCCCAGGACGGTGCCGAGAACCACACCCGGGTTCTGCTGCGGTGGCACGGAGTCCGAGCACGAGCGGACCATCAGCCGGCCGGTCTCCAGGAAGTGCCGGACATCGATGCCGGCGGCTGCCGCCGGCACAAGACCGAAATTCGACAGCACCGAATAGCGTCCGCCGATCTGTTTGTCGCCGTAGAAGATGTGGCGGAAGCCGTCGGCCTTCGCGACCTCTTCCATGTGCGAACCGGGATCGGTGACGGCGACGAAGTGCTTGCCGGCCGTTTCTCCCAACGCCTCGCTGGCAACTTTGAAGAAGTAGGCCTTGAGGATGTTGGGCTCGAGCGTGCCGCCGGATTTGGAGCTGACGATGAAGAGCGTCTTGGCGGGATCGATCTTGGCCTGGAACGTCGCGATCTGCTGCGGGTCGGTGCTGTCGAGAACCAGGAGCTCCGGATAGCCGCCGCGTTTGCCGAAGGTCTCGGCCAGGACCTCGGGACCGAGACTGGAGCCCCCCATGCCGAGCAGCAGGACGTGGCCGAAGCCGCCGGTCTCGACGTCGCGCGCGAAGGATTCGAGCTCGTCGACATGGGTCAGGCGCTCATCGATGACGTCGAGCCAGGCGAGCCATTTGCCTTCATCGTCGCCGGTCCAGACCGACGCATCGCGCTGCCACAGACGGCGGACCTTGCCGCTGCTCCGCCACTCGTCGAGGCTCTTCTTGACCGCCTCGTCGAGGTCGGCGGGGAGATCGAGCCTGGTGGTGGTGACCGCGTCGCCGATCAGGGCCGTGCGCTTGTCGGCGACCGCGCCGAGCAGGGCGTCGAAGGCTTCGGCAAACGACTTCACACCCTCGTCGACGAGGGTCTTGGTGACGGCGGCGAGATCAAGGCCGAGGCGCTCGGTTTCGTCGAGGACTTGCTTGGCTGCGTCGAGATTTTCGGTCAGCGACTGTCGGACGGCGCCGTGGTCGCGGAACGCGTCCATCGTCGCCGGCGGCATCGTGTTGACCGTCTCGGGACCGATCAGTTCCTCGACATAGAGCACGTCCGAGTAAGCGTGGTCCTTGGTGCCGGTGCTGGCCCAGAGGAGGCGCTGCGGGTTGGCACCCTTGGCCTTGAGGGCCTGCCAGCGGTCGGACTTCGTCACCTCGAGATAGTGCTGGTAGGCGAGCTTGGCGTTGGCGATGGCGACCTTGCCGCGCACTGCCTTGAGCGCGGCGGACTCGGGATCATTGGCGGCGACGCGTTTGTCGATGGCGCCGTCGATCTTGCCGTCGATGCGGCTGACGAAGAAGCTCGCGACCGAGGAGATGGCCGACACGTCCTCGCCCTTGCCGGCGCGATCCTCGAGACCCTGGAGGTAGGATTCGAGCACCTTTCTATAGGCATTGATCGAGAACAGCAGCGTGACGTTGACGTTGATACCCTCGGAGATCAGCGTACGGATCGCCGGGACGCCGGCCTCCGTGCCGGGCACCTTGACCATCAGGTTGGTGCGTTTGACGCGGCCCCAGAGACGGCGTGCTTCGACGACCGTAGGTTCCGTGGTCAGCGCGAGATAGGGCGAGACCTCGAGGCTGACATAGCCGTCGAGGCCTTCGGTTTGATCCCACACCGGACGGAGAACGTCGGCCGCGTGCTGGATGTCGCTGATCGCGAGCGTCTCGTAGAGAGCGGACGCGTCAAGCTCGCCGCGGCCGATGATCTCCTTGAATTGCGGATCGTACTCGGTGCCGTGCCCCATCGACTTCTCGAAGATGGACGGGTTGGAGGTGACGCCGCGCAGCCCGTCATTCTCGACGAGCGCCTTGAGCTTGCCGTCGGCGACGAAGCTGCGCTGGATGAAGTCGAGCCAGGGTGCCTGTCCGGCGGCGCCGAGCTGCTGGAGGGAATTGCCGGCACCGGTCTTCTGAATGACGTTCATCGTGATCTCCTCAGCGCGACCTGCGCGCGGCTTGTTCACGGGCAAGTTCGACAACTTTGTCCGGCGTAAAGCCGAACTTCTCCTGCAGCGCACTCAGCGGAGCGGAAGCGCCAAACGTGTGCATGGCGACCATGGCACCACCGCTGCCGATGTAGCGATCCCAGCCCAGGCTGGTGAGCTGCTCGATGCCGACGCGCCCGATCACGTCGGGCGGCAGCACCTCGTCACGGTAGCTCTGCTCCTGTTCCTCGAACAGGTCCCACGACGGGAACGAGACCACGCGGGCGGGAATGCCCTCCTCGGTGAGCTTCTCGTAGGCGCCGACCGCGAGCGCCAGTTCGCTGCCGGTCGCGATCAGGATGACGTCGGGCTTTCTGCCGCCTAGCGGGTCGGCAAGGATGTAGGCGCCCTTGGCCACCCCCTTGGCGGAGGCGTATTTGCCTCGATCGATTGTCGGCAGGTTCTGCCGGCTGAGGATCAGACAGGCCGGCTGCTCCTTGAGCGGGAGCAGCACACGCCAGGCCTCGGCAACCTCGTTGGCATCGCCGGGACGCATCGTGATCAGGCCGGGTGTCGCGCGGAGCTGGGCCAACTGCTCGATCGGCTGGTGGGTCGGTCCATCCTCGCCGACGCCAAAGCTGTCGTGAGTGAAGATGTAGAGGACCGGCAGCTCCATGATCGCCGACAACCGGATCGGCGCCTTCATGTAGTCCGAGAAGATCAGGAAGCCGGAGCCATAGGGCCGCAGGCCGCTGACGGCGAGCCCATTCAGGATCGAGCCCATCGCGTGCTCGCGGATGCCGAAATGCAGGTTGCGGCCGCCATAGTTGTCGCGCTCGAAACTGCCGGCGCCCTGAAAGGTCAAATTGGTGTTGGTCGACGGCGACAGGTCGGCCGAGCCGCCGAGCAGGAACGGCACGTGCGGCGCGATCGCGTTCAGCACCTTTCCCGAGCTGACACGCGAGGCGATACCCTTGGGATCGGCGTCGAAGGTGGGGATGTCCTTATCCCAGCCTTCGGGCAGATCGTGATGCATGATCATGTCGAGTTCTTTGGAGAGCTCGGGATAGTCGGCGAGGTAGCGCTCCATCATCTGCGACCAGCCGGTATGCCCGTCGCGGCCGCGCTTGCCGAAAACCTCGTCGAAATGCCTGGGCACCTCGGGCGGGACGAGGAACTGCGCGTCCTCCGGCCAGCCGTAGTTCCGCTTGGTGCCGCGGATTTCCTCGTCGCCGAGCGGGGAGCCGTGGGCACCGTGCGTGCCGGCCTTGGTCGGCGCGCCCCAGGCAATCGTGCTGTGGACCATGATGAAGGTGGGGCGGTCGGTGACCGAGCGCGCGTCCTCGATGGCGCGCGCGAAGCCCTCGGTGTCGTTGGCGTCCTCGACCTCGATCGTGTGCCAGCGATAGCCCTTGAACCGGTCGAGCACGGTTTCGCTGAAGGCAAGATCCGTAGAGCCCTCGATCGTGATTTTGTTGCTGTCGTAGATCCAGGTCAGGTTGCCGAGGCCAAGATGCCCGGCGATCGACGCCGCTTCGCCGGACACGCCCTCCATCATGTCGCCGTCACCGGCCAGCGTGTAGATGTGATAGTCGAAGACCGGAAAGCCCGGCTTGTTGTAGCGCGTGGCCAGGAACTTCTGCGCCATCGCCATGCCGACTGAATTGCCGCAGCCCTGACCAAGCGGGCCGGTGGTCGTCTCGATGCCGGACGTAAGGCGGTATTCGGGATGGCCTGGAGTCTTGCTGTCGAGCTGACGAAACTTCTTGATGTCGTCGAGCGTGAGCGCGGGCTTCGAGCGGTCCTCATGCTCGTTGACCGCCCTGATCCCGGTGAGATGGATAAGGCTGTAGAGCAGCATCGACGCGTGGCCGACGGAGAGCACGAAGCGGTCCCGGTTGGGCCAGTTCGCGTCGTCCGGATCGAAGTTCAGGAAACGCTGCCAGAGCGTGTAGGCGACCGGCGCCAGCGACATCGGCGTGCCGGGATGACCCGAATTGGCCTTCTGCACCGCGTCCATGGCCAAGGTGCGCATCGTGTCGATGCAGAGCTGGTCGATCCCGGTGCCGGCCTGCATCGCTCCGCCAAAGTCGGGTGCGTTCACTTCGACCCGTGATGCCATGTTGCTTCCCCCAATCGCTGACGGCAGGTCAGCCCGGCTTCGTTGGCTGGCCGCTCTTTATGCCGTCGATCCGGCACGTTTGCGACGCCCGCACGCCAGACGGCGGCGACCACACGATGACGTGAAAGCGGCCCGGCTCGAAACGTTCCCGTCCTGCCAAACATTCATCGTTGCCGGCTGCGCGGCTGTGGTTCGTTTGTAATTCCCTCACGTCGGCGTAAAACCACTGGTTATACAGCGAGGATGGACCGATGGACATGTTCCCGGACCGGGCGGGAGCGCGACCGCTCGAGATGTTCTGGTTCCTTCCAACCAGCGGCGACGGGCGGTATCTGGGCGGAGCAACGGCACGGCGGGCCGCCGACAACCGCTACATGCGCGAGATCGCGGTCGCTGCCGACCGGCTCGGCTACAAGGGCGTGCTTCTGCCGACGGGTACGGGTTGCGAGGACGCATGGATCACGGCCGCCTCGATCGTCACCCACACCGAGCGGTTGCGCTTCCTGGTGGCGTTGCGACCCGGCATGACGCTGCCTGGCGAGGCGGCGCGACAAGCGTCGGCATTCGACCGGCTCTCGCAGGGACGGCTGCTGCTGAACGTCGTCTGCGGCGGCAATCCGGCCGATCTCGCCGGAGACGGCATCCACCTTGGCCATGACGAGCGCTACGACCAGGCCGATGAGTTCCTGACCGTGTTCCGCGGCGTGATGTCGGGCGAGACGGTGACGTTCGCCGGGACATATCTCTCGGTGGCCAAGGGACGGCTGATGTTTCCGCCGGTGCAGTCGCCCTACCCGCCGCTCTATTTCGGCGGCTCGTCGCCGCGTGCGATGGAACTCGCGGCTGACCAGACCGACATGTATCTGACCTGGGGCGAACCGCCGGCGGCGGTGGCCGAAAAGATCGCGTCGATGCGCGCACTGTCCGAGGCGCGCGGCCGTTCGATGCGCTTTGGCATCCGGCTGCATCTGATCGTGCGCGAGACCGACGAAGAGGCTTGGCGCGCGGCCGATCGGCTGATCTCTAAACTCTCCGACGACACGATCGCCAAGACGCAGGAGTTCATGGCCCGTGCGACCGACAGCGAGGGCCAGCGGCGGATGATGGCGCTGCACGGCGGCCGGCGGGACGCGCTGGAGGTCAGTCCGAACCTCTGGGCTGGCGTCGGGCTGATGCGCGGAGGCGCCGGAACCGCCCTGGTGGGCTCGCCGGCGGTGGTGGCGGAACGGTTGCGAGAGTATCAGGCGCTCGGGATCGATACGGTGATCGCGTCGGGATATCCGCACCTGGAAGAGGCTTACCGGGTCTCCGAGCTGCTGTTTCCGGCGCTCGGGCTCGAGAACGTGCTGGAGCGCGGCGAAGGCGACAACGCGCGCATTTTTGGAGGCGGCGGGGCGCACGACCAGGCCGTGCTGTCGAACGGGTCGGTGGCGAAATAGGGTCCCCAGTCATGGATAGCCTGTCAGCGACAGCCCGGGGGGCTATCGGAAGCACTTCTCCAACCGCCCGATCACCACAAGTTCGTTGGCGAGGTTGAACGCGTCGGTGCCGACCTGATCGGCCTCTTTCTGCAGCTCAGTTTCGCCTTGCGGGCCAGGCACCAGTGCGGCGGACGCGATGTAGGATTGTCCGAGATCGGCAATCTGACTGTTGCCGACCAGCGCCAGGAGCTTGGTCTGACCGCCCTGTCGCGCCTGCGCGTTGGCGAGATTGATGACGAGGTTTTCGTGCTTGATGCCGGCGGCAACCTGCGCGCAACTGATCCCGTCGCCGTAACTGTCCTCCGTTGTCGCGACGGGCCCTTGCGCCTGGCTGCAACCGGCGACGACACAGAGCCAGCCGATACGATAGAGCTTCATGCCAGATCCCCCAGACAGTCCAATCCGGGAACGGACCTCGACGATAGCAATCGCCGGTCGACATTGGCAACGTATAGTCTCGGCGCGCGAACGCGCCGAGACCGGATCGTGCGATCTACTTCCTGAAGACGTCGCGCACGGTGTCCTTGGCGTTGCCGATGGTCTCCTGCGCCTTGCCGCCGGTCTTTTCCGCAGCACCTTCGATTTCGGTATCGGTGTCGCCGGTCACCTTGCCGATCGCCTCCTTGATGCCGCCCTTGATCTGGTGGCCCACTCCTTCGACGCGGTTGTGATCGACCATGGTCCTGTGCTCCCTGTTGTCCCACGAAAACGAATCGCCGGCGCGAGGGTTCACCGGCTGACGGGAACGACGACCTCGTTGCGTCTGAGGAAAGGCGGGGTGAAGGGAGGGTCGTAGCCGAAGCGTGCGGTGGCGCCGACCGCGTGCCAGGCCGACCCGGCCAGAGCGGCGCGCAGGATCTTGTCCTGGCGGGCGATTTCGGCGCGCGACAACGTGCCGGGGAAGCGTCTGGCGGCGACGGTCTCGGCCGGCAGGGTCACGACCCGCACGCTCGGATCGTTCGGTGCCGGAGGGTTGGTGGCGATCGAGCGCGGCAGGAAGAAGCGGAGCGTGCCGGCCGCCGACCGCTCGACGGGAACGGTCATCGGGATCGATTGCGGCCGTCCGTTGTTACCGGTGATGTAGGCGAACAGGCGGGAGAACGCCTGGTCGTCCCGCCCATCGCGGATCGGCGTCTCCGCCGCCGTGCGCTGGGCGTAGGCGCGGATTTCGACGCCCATGGCAAGCTGGGCCATGACCTTGTAGGCGGGTTGCTCGTAGGTGCTCCGGATCCCGAACAGGCTGAGAACCGACTCTCCCGCGGTGACGGCCCAGTAGCCGAGCGAGGGCATCAGAGGAACGAGACCGGGTCGACGTCGACCTCGATGCGGACGCCGCGGCCGGGTTTGACGGTGGCCAGCCAGTCGGTGAGCAAGCCCTGCACCGCGCGGCTGCGCCAGGTGCGGAGCAGCAGCCGGCGGCGGTGGCGGCCGCGCAGGATGGCGAGCGGGGCAGGGGCGGGGCCGAGCACGACGATACCTTCGCCGCTTGGGGCGGACCGGCCCAGGCAAGCGGCGGTGCGGTCGGCCTCTGCCGGGTCGTCGGCACTGACGATCAGGGCGGCGAGCCGTCCGTAGGGCGGCCAGAACCCCGGGCGTCGCGTGTCGGCTTCGAGGCGCATGAAGCGCTCAAGGTCGCCGGCGACCAGGGCCTGCATGACGGCGTGGTCCGGCGCGTAGGTCTGCAGCAGGACGCGGCCCGGGGCTTCGGCGCGGCCGGCGCGACCGGCGACCTGATGCAGGAGCTGCACGGTGCGCTCCGACGCGCGGAGATCGCCGCCGGCGAGGCCGAGATCCGCGTCCACGACGCCCACCAGCGTGAGGTGGGGGAAGTGCCAGCCCTTGGCGACGATCTGGGTGCCGATGATGAGATCGATCTCGCGAGCCTCGATCGCGCGCGCCGCCTCGGCGGCGGCGGCGGGGCCGGGGAGCGTGTCGCTCGCCATGACCAGGATGCGGGCGGCCGGAAAGAGCGCGCGTGCTTCCTCGGTGATGCGCTCGATGCCGGGACCGATCGGGGCCAGCGTTCCCGGCGCCGTGCAGACCGGGCAGGCCGGCGGCAGCGGTTCGGTATGGTCGCAATGGTGGCAGGCGAGCTGGCGTCTGGCGCGGTGCTCGACCATCCAGGCGGTGCAGTTCGGGCAGGCGAGCCGGTGGCCGCAGGCCCGGCACAGCGTCATCGGCGCGTAGCCGCGGCGGTTGAGGAACAGCATGGCCTGCTCGCCCTGCTCCTCGACGGTGGCGCGGATGGCGGCGATCAGGCCTGGTGCGAGGAAGCGGCCGCGCTCCGGGCGGTCCGTCCGCATGTCGATCGCGGCGACGGCCGGCAGGCGGGCGCCGCCATGCCGGGTGGTCAGGGTCAGGCGGCGATAGCGGCCGGCGTCGGCGTTGGCCAGCGTCTCGAGGCTGGGGGTGGCCGAGACGAGGATGGCCGCGGCGGTGGCGAGACGGGCGCGGACGACGGCCATGTCACGGGCGTGGTAGATTACGCCTTCTTCCTGCTTGAAGGCGGTCTCGTGCTCCTCGTCGACGACGACCAGGCCGAGATCGGCGAAGGGGAGGAAGAGGGCGGAGCGGGCGCCGACGACGACGCGCGCCTGGCCGTCGGCGACGGCGCGCCATGTCGTGCGCCGTCGTTTGCCGCCGATTTCGGAGTGCCATACGGCGGGGCTGGTGCCGAAGCGCCGCTCGAAGCGGGCGAGCCATTGCGAAGAGAGGGCGATCTCGGGGAGCAGGACGAGCGCCTGGCGGCCCTGGCGCAGGCAGGCGGCGACGGCTTCGAGGTAGGTCTCGGTCTTGCCTGAGCCGGTGACACCGTCCAGCAGGGTGACGGTGAAGGTCCGCTTGGTCACCGCCTGGACGAGGTCGGCGGCGGCGCGGCTCTGTTCCTCCGAGAGGTTCGCGGTCGTGTGATCGGGGTCCGGGATCGGGCAGGCTGGGGCTGGCATCGGCTCGGGGGAGATCAGGCCGGCGTCGGCCATCGCGCGGATCACGCCTGCGCCGGTGCTGGCGGCGCGAGCGAGCTGTGCCGTGGTCTGCGGCGAATGTTTGTTTAGCGCGGCCAGGACCCGCGAGCGGGCTGGTGTAAGGTTTCCAAAGGCGAGGCCTTTGGCGGGGTTTGGGGCGGAGCCCCAGCCTTGCTGTTGGAGCTGCGGCCGGGTCGGATCGACACGCAGCGCCATCGCCAGCACGAGGCCAGCCGGCGT
>CAXTSH010000051.1:0-13612 GCA_964246925.1 uncultured Acetobacteraceae bacterium | reverse complement strand
GCGGCCGGGTCGGATCGACACGCAGCGCCATCGCCAGCACGAGGCCAGCCGGCGTGAGCGTGTAGTGGGCGACCCAGTCGATAAAACGCCGGAGCGGTTCGGGCAGCGGCGGGACGTCGAGGCGGGCGGCGACCGGCTTGAGACGTGTCTCGTCGATCCGGCTGGCGTCGCCCCGATCCCAGACCACGCCGAGTTCGGCCCGCCGGTTGAGCGGGACGAGGACGAGGTCGCCCGGCTCGAGAGCGGCGCCGTCGACGCGATAGTCGAACGGGCCGGCGAACGGATAGGGCAGCAGGACCGGCACACGCCGCAGGCGTGGACGGGCCGGCAGGCCTTGCTCTACGGTCCTCTCGTGTTCTGGGAGGGAGCCGGGGATGGATTGCCCGTCCGTACGAGCGTGACGAGCGAGGTCGGCAGCGGGCGCAGGGCGGTGCGCGCGGTCACGGAGGCCGACATCATCCGCTTCCTCGAGCTGCAGCCCGACTTCCTGGCGCGTCATCCCTCCTTGTATCTCACGCTGCTGCCGCCCGCACGGGTGCATGGGGACCGGCTGGCCGACCACATGGCGGCGATGCTGGCTGCCGCACGCCGGCAGAACCTCCAGTTGCAGGACAGCGTGCGCCGCCGTCGGGCGGGGCGTTCGCTCAGCGAACGGGTGGAGATGGCGCTGCTCGGGTTGATCCGCGCGTCCGATCCGCTGGATTGGCTCGATCACGAGCTTGCGGGAACGCTGGGGGTCGATGCGGCGCATCTGCGTTTCCTGCCCAGCGAGGAAACCAGGCGTCTGCTGGGCGGTCGCGACATCGTCTTTCGTGAGACCGTCACCGACGGCGGCGCGCTGCATGGGGCGGCGGCATCGCTGGTGCGCCGGGACGTGCTGGTGCGGGTTCGGCGCGGGCTGCGGCCGGCCTGCGTGCTTGCCCTTGGCAGCCGGGACGACGGCTTGCCCGGTCCTGGATCGGAGGGGCCGCTCGGACTGCTCGCCTCGGCGCTCGAGGCGGCCCTCGATCGAGGATGACCGCCTCGGACGGGTTGGCGCTGTGGCTCGCGTGGCTGCGGCACGAGCGGCGCGCGCCGGCAAACACGGTGACCGCCTACGAGCATGATGTCTCGTTGTTCCTGGGCTTCCTCACTCGGCACCAGGGCGCCGAGCCGACGATCGCCTCGCTGCAGACGCTGCGGCCGGCCGACCTGCGGGCGTTCCTGACCGAGCAGGCCAGTACGCCTCGTGGCCCGCGTCATGGGCCTGACGCCGCCGTGCGGACGCGGGCCAGGCGGCTCGCGGCGATACGCGGGTTCTGGCGTTACCTGACGCGGCGGCACGGCCTGACCAACACGGTGCCGACCATGCTGGCCGCGCCACGAAGCAGGCGCCGCCTGCCGCGGCCGCTGGCTCCCGCGGACGCGCTCGCGGCGGGGGACATCGGGGCGATGTCGGAGGACGCCGCCGTGGTGGCGCGCGACAGGGCGCTGTTCACGCTGCTCTATGGCGGCGGATTGCGGATCGGGGAGGCGCTGGCGCTCGATCACCGCCACGGGATCGCGGCTCTGGGCGGCACGATCAGGGTTCTGGGCAAGGGCGGGCGGGAGCGGCTGGTGCCGGTGCTGCCGGCGGTGCGGGAGGCGATCGCAGCGCTGCTGGCACGCCGCCCGGACGCCGGAGACGACGCGCCGTTGTTCGTGGGCGTGCGCGGAGGGCGCCTGGCGGCGGGGGTGGTGCAACGGCGGATGCGGGTCTGGCGGCACGGCCTGGGCTTGCCGCACCATGCGACGCCGCACGCGCTCCGGCACTCGTTCGCGACGCACATGATGCAGGGCGGTTGCGACCTGCGCGCGGTGCAGGAGCTGCTGGGGCACGCGTCGTTGGCGACCACGCAGCTCTATGCCGGGGTGGACGAGGCGAGCCTGACGCGGGTCTGGGAGAGCGCGCATCCGCGTGCGCGCCTCGGCCGTGTCTGACCGGCAGGCCGGGCTGTCGATCGTGACGGCGGCGCGCGGGGGTCTGGAGACCATCCTGAAGCGGTGGGCGGCTCAGGCCGATGTGGACGAGATCGTGGCCGTCGCATTCGACGGCGCGACGGCGCGGCGGGGAAGTCGGGGTGCCGCAAAGACCGTGGTGGTCCAGGTGGCAGGGGAGGAGCCCTGGGCGAAGGGTCTGGCGCTGAATATCGGAATAGAGGCGGCAAGCCGCGACACGATCCTGGTGCTCGATCCGGGTCACCAGTTGCGCGACATCGGCGGGTATCGCCGGGCCATTGCGGCGCACGGCGGATACCTGACCGGCTACGGCATCGACAAGTCGGTCGCGTCGGAGGTCTCGATGTTCCGCCATGCCGACTGGGCGTCGATCGGCGGTTATCACGAATACCTGCTGGGCTGGGGATTCGAGGACGAGGATTTGTTCAACCGGCTCGAGGACGCGGGGGTGGCGCACCGGTTCTTCCGGCCGGAAGATTTCAGCGGTGCAGGCGGCGAGGTCGTCGCGGCGGCCGGCTCGGATCTCGGTCTGGAGCTGCCCGAGGGGCTTGAGAGGCATCGGTGGTTTCAGAACAACCGCAACAAGATACTGGCCGGCCTGGCGCCCTGGAGTGCGGTGATGCCGTTGCGTTCGCGACGGTTCGGCCGGCCCCGAGCGGGGGTGCTGACATGCGAGCTGGCGCCGCGAACGACCCTGGAGCGGCGTCTACAGGACTGCGCGAGCTATTTCGCGGCGCGGTTCCTGCACAATGTGCCTGAGAGCGTCGCCTTGCCGATGCTGGCGCGGATGGTCGACGAGCGGTTCACGGACTACGCGCTGCGCGCCGGGCGGCAGCACCAGATCGACAAGGCGGTCGCGGCTCGCCGGCGCCGGGCTTAAGGGGTTGTCTGAAGCGGCAAACTCCTGGGCGTGCTGAGGCACTTCTTTGCCGACATTGGCTTGGCCGGCCGATCCGGGTCCTGGCTGGTCGCGCTGGCTGTCATCGCCGGCGCGGTGCCGGCGCGCGCCGATTGCGGACTTGCGCTGGTCGCGGAAGTCGCGTTGCGCGACACCGACGGGTATCTCAGCATCCCGGTCTCGCTGGCGGGACGACCGGCGTCGATGCTGATCGACACTGGCTCGGACGCCGGATTGCTGTCGCCCGGCGCTGCGCGTGGCCTGCCGGTCGAGCGTGGCCGCGTCGCACATGTCAGCGGGACCGGCGGCGGCGCGCGGGGCGTTCCGGTGGCGACCGTGCCGACGCTCGGGATCGGCGATCTGTCGCTCGGCGCGGTGCCGTTTCCGCTGGGCGCGCTGCCGGCATTTCCACGGATCGTGCCTCCTATTGCCGGGTTGATCGGTGGCGACCTGCTGTCGCATTTCGAGGTCGAGATCGATGCCTCGGGCGGGGTGCTGCGGTTCTATCAGGCGCATGAGCTGTCGAGCCTCTGCCGCGACCTGCCGCCCTGGCGGGGGCCGGTCGAGACCGTCGGATTGACGCCGGTCGGCAATCGGATGGCACTGGGCGTCTCGCTCGACGGCAAGCCGATCACGGCGCTGCTCGACAGCGGCGCGCGCTCGCGGATCGTTTCGCGGAGGGCCGCACTCACGGGCGGCGTCGACGCTGCGACGCTGGAGGCCGAGCCGGGCGGCATCACCAGCGGCATCGATGGTCGCGAGGTGCTCTATCATTGGCATCGGTTCGACACTCTGCGGGTCGGCGGCGAGACCGATCGCAACCCGGTGCTGACGGTCACCCCGCTTTCGGACCCGTTCGACATGCTGCTCGGGGCGGACTGGTTCGAGCGGCACCGGGTCTGGGTGTCGTATGCGACGTCGCGACTTTTCTTCCAGGCGGTCGGTCAGAGATAGGCGGTAAAAGAGAAGAAGATGCTGCGGCCGGCCTGCACCCAGTAGAGCGGCTGCCCCTCCAGCGTCATGCCGTCATAGCCGGTGATGCTCTGGTGATCTAGGAGATTGGCGACGTTGACGGCGGCGCGTACACGCCGGTGCAGCACGGGCAGGACGTAGCCGGCACTGAGATCGACCTGGTTCCAGCTTTTGATCGGGAAGGAGTCGAAAGCGCCGTTGTCGGCGGTGTCGACGGCATATTCGGGACCGACAAGTTTCGACGTGATGTTGGCGTAGAGGTCGTCGCTCGGCAGGAAGACAGAGCCCTTGTCGTAGAGCAGGGCGGCGGCGGCGGTGCGGCGCGGCGTCTGTGCGAGATTGTTGCCGTTGGAGTCGTAGTTGCTGTCGTTCAGCGAGCCGTTGACATAGAAGGCAACGCCGTAGCCGAGCGTGACCGTGCCCTCGATCTCCAGACCTTTGAAGTTCGCCCCGCCCTGGTTGAAGTAGGTGGTGACGTTCGCGACCTCCGTGTTGTTGATGTAGTTGTTGAAGTCGATGGTGTAGGCGTCGGCACCCAGGCTGAGCCAGCGCCGGTGGTAGACGGTGCCGATCTGGTAGCTCCAGGTCGTCGATGGCTGGACCGAGGTCGCCGCCTGGTTGCCGAGCACGCCCAGTTCCGGTGCCAGGAAGCCCTCCGCGGCCTGTGCAAAGACGGCCAGTCCCTTCATCACGCGCCAGTTGGCATCGAAGGACGGCAGCGCCTGGTTGTAGGTCGCGCCGACGTCCGTGGGGCCGCCATTGAAGATGGGGCCATTGATGTTGCGGGTGACCGAGCTGTATTTGATCCCGGCGGTGAGCGTCACGCTCCGTGTCGGCTTGTAGGCGAATTCGGCGTAGGGCTGGATCGTGACCAGCGTTGAGAAGTACTGAGTGGTGAACGGGTCGGCGCCCGGAGCGGTCGTGTAGGCGGTGGCATCGCGTGTCAGATCGGAATCGTAGCTGTAGATGCCGAAGCCTTCGCGGTCGCCCCAGATGCCGAAACGCAGGTCGCCTGACGGGAACGCCTTGCTGATGCGCAGCACGTCGCCCCAGTCCTCGAAATCCAGGTGGTTGAAGACGCCCGGCACGTCGTTGCTGACGCTGACTGGCGAGTTGCCGATATAGATAGTGCCGTTCAAGTTCGGGGCAGTGCCACCGACGTCAAGACCGTGCTGATCGCGCTGGATGTATTCGGTCTGGTAGGATTTGTTGTCGATCACCCAGCCGTCGCCGAGGAAGGAGTGCTCGCCGAGATATATGAAATCGGTCGTGTAGATATCGCGATTGTAGCTATTGTAGGATTGTGACGCCGGGTCGTTGTTGAAGCTGTAGTTCCTCCCGAACAGCGCGATGCTCTGCAACGTGGCGCCATAGGGCGTCTTGGTGAAGTCGTTGTCGGCATTGATGGCCAGCGTCACGACCGTATTGGATCCGATCGGCTGCTCGATTTTGGCGAACAGGTTGCGCCGTTCGGTGGCGATACCGGTGTCGGCACCATTCGCTTCCTCGCGCGTGAGGTCGAGCAGGCCGCGCGTGCCGCCGGTCTGGGCGATGTCGCCGGTGTCGCCCTGAATGCCGAAGAACTTGGTGCCGAACGAGCCGAAATCGCCGTAGATTTGGGTCTGTGGCGTGCTCAGCGGGTTTGTGGTGGCGAGGTCGACGGAGCCGCCGAACGTCGCCTGACCGATGGCAGAAGCCTGACCGGGTCCACGATTGATGGTGACGCTGGAGAAGTCGCGGCTGAGAAAGTAGGCGCCCGGTTGCGGCGCGAAGTTGAACGGAAAGCCGGGCACCGGGATGCCGTCCCAGAGCACGCTGAATTCGGTGTATTGCAGACCGCGTATGCTCTGTCCGAAATCCTGCTGCAGGCCTGGACCCGAGGGCGAGATGTCTGTCGCACTCGGCGTGAACAGCACGACGTCATTGTAGTCGTCGGTCTGTGGCGCGACCTTCTGCAGGAACTCGGAGCCGACGACGCTGGTGGGCTGGATGGAGCTGAGCGGCGCCTGGCTCGGAGCGAACTGAGTCGCCGTGGTCGGAGCGACGGGCGCGTTGCCGAAGGGAACGCTGTTCCCGGCGGCACTGCCTTCGACGGCGCCGATATTTTCCGGCGCGTCGGCCGGAACGGTCTGTGCCATGCCGCCGCCGCCGAGCAGCGACGATGCGATCGCGAGGACTGGAATTTTCCAACTCGACCGCATGCCAGCCTCCCGCAGACGCTGGGCGGATAGCTGACGCAAACCTGACGGGCGAGTGACGTTATTGTTGCAGTGGCATCAATGTCACGTCCGTCAATCGTCGTCGATCAGGTCGAAGACGATCGGCACTTCGAGGTCGAGTGTCTGGCCGGTCATTTTGCCGGGCGCAGGCAGGTCGGCGCGCTGGACGATGTCCATTGCCTCGCGGTCCAGCACGGTCGAGCGCGAGGATCGGAGGATGCGGACCGACGAGACTGTCCGGTCCCGATAGAGAAAGCCGACGATCGCGGTGCCGTGACTGCCCATGTCGCGTGCAGCTTGCGGAAATCGGAAAGCCTGGCGGATCGCCTCCCTGATCCGCGCCTCCAGGCTGTCGCGAGCCGCTGGGTCGGAGGCGGGCTGCGTTGCCGGAGCGGCCTTGGCCGTCGATGCACTGACCGCCTGGGGCGCGGGGGCCGCCTGCTGAATACGGGCGGTGGAGGAAATCCGCTTCGGTCGCGCAGGCCGCTCACGTTGCGGCGGCTTCGTGGGAGGCGGGATCACGATGGTCGCGGTTGGCTGTGTCGGCAGCACGATCGGGGGCATCGGGGGCAACGGCTCGGGCGGGGGTGCGAAGGACGGTGGCGGCGGGAGCTCGAGCAGGACGACACGCGTCAGCAACGGTCTCGCGACGTGCCGGATCGACGCATGCTGAAGGCAGAGGATCACGACCGCGACCGTGAGTGCCGACAGCAGGCAGGAGAGGCCAAATGCAACCGGCAACGGCATTTCGTCGAGCCGCGGGCCACCTGCATTGGCATGCGCCGGCATGTCAGGCCACTCTCGGCATCGCCTCGAGATGCGGAAGGACCACACGAATTCGGCAGGTCGGCCCACGGAGGAATCCGACATGGCCCGCGTGGCCGACCGCGACGGCACGTGCGATGGCGAGGCCAAGGCCGCTGCCGCCCGTGTCCTGACGCACCTTGCGGAACCGGTCGAATACGGCGTCGTGCAGCGCGGGCGCCACACCGGGTCCTTCATCGCATACCTCCAGCCGCACGGCGTCGCCGTGGGCGTGGAGGTGAAGTCCGATCCGGCCTCGACCATGCCTGAGCGCGTTCTCGAGCAGGTTGTGGATCATGTCGCGTAAATCGTCCGCACGTCCTTCGACCGTGATCACTTCGGGGAGATCGACGTCGAGGGTTCGGCCCGCGGCCTCGACAAGCACGAGGACGGAGGCCGCGGCCTCGCGCGCAATCCGGGCGAGATTGACCGGGGAGCGGGGGGGATCGGTCCTCCCCGATCGTGCTTCCTTGCGTGCGAGGTCGAGCAGTTGCGCAACCAGCCGGCCCATCTGGGCCAGATCACGGTCGAGCGCCTGCCAGTCGGTCGCACCGTCGAACCTGGCGCGCTGCAGGCGAAGGCCGAGTGCGGCAAGCGGCGTACGGAGCTCGTGCGCCGCGTCCTCGGTAAAGCGGCGTTCGCCTTCGTAGGCCTCGGCGAGACGATCCAGCGCGCCGTTCATCGCGCCGACCAGCGGCAGCAGCTCGCCCGGCAGGCCGGCGACGTCGATGCGGGCGTGCGGGTTGCGCGGACCGGCGAGTGCCGCCTGCTGCGAGGCGCGGATCAACGGCCGCAGGCTCCACACGCTCACCGTCCACACGAGGACCAGCACGACGGCACTGAACGGCAAGAGGATCGCGACGTCCTGCCAAGGCTCGGGGAACTCGTCGCCGAGGACGATGCCGCTGAGTCGCGCGAAAACGCCGGGGCCGGCCGCCGCCTGATGCAGAGCGGCGACTGCGGCGAGCGAGACCAGGACGACGGCGGACGTCAGGCCGACCAGGCGGGCGCGCAGGGTCCGCAGAGGCGCCGTCAGAGTCACGGATCCTCTGCGCTGAGGCGGTAGCCGACGCCGCGCATCGTCTCGATGCGCGCGGTCGAAGCGGCGGCGGCGAGCCGGCGGCGCACGCGCGAGACGACCGCCTCGAGCGCATTCGCACTCGCCTTTTCGTTGAAGCCGTAGATACGCTCCTCCAGCGCGTCGCGAACCACGATGCGTCCGTTGGCGCGGATCAGCTCCTCGAGCAGGCAGGCCTCGCGCCTGGTGAGTTCGAGAGGGTGCGCGCCGGCGGTGGCCGAGCGCGAAGCGGTATCGAAGGCGAGATCGCCGAACAGTTCGATCGTCGTGCGCCGGACGCCCGGGCGCCGAAGAACGGTGCGCAGGCGGGCGTCGAACTCGGCAAGGTCGAACGGCTTGAGGACGTAGTCGTCAGCGCCCGCATCGAGGCCTTGCACCCGGTCGGAAACGGCGTCGCGCGCGGTCAGGATGATGACCGGCAGCTCGGCGAACCGGCCGCCGCGCAAACCCCGGAGCAGTTCGAGACCGTCGATGTCGGGAAGCCCGAGATCGAGAACCGCCGCGTCGTATTCGGTGTGCGCGGCGGCAGCGAGCGCGTCCGCACCGCGCCCGAACGCGTCGACCGCGAACCCCCTCTCGCGCAGGTGGGTGCCCATCATCTCACGCAGCGAGAGATGATCTTCGATCAGCAGAAGCCGCATCGGTCCGCCCGTCCCCCCTCCTGACGAGCCGCGAGACAGTTCCGTGATGTCTCGCCTGCGTCAGGCTCCTGTCAGGCGACAGGACAATGTTCCAATGCGGTAAGCCTGAGGGAGAAACTTTTATGACGCAGTCACACTGCGGCCATCTTCGCCGCGCGCTCATGCTTGGAGCGGGTCTCGCCGCGCTCACGCCGATGGCCGCGGCGGCGCAAGCGACGCTCGCGGCGTTGAACAATTACCGGCTGCCCTCTGGCCAGTTCCTGACGCCAACGGCGGCACCCGGATCGTCCTTCGTCGAGCTCAATGCCGGGCTCTCGACTTACCCCACGCTGCCGGCAGGCGGCGGCATGACCGCTGTGGCGAGCCCCGACAAGAAGACGCTCGTGGTGCTGACCAGCGGCTACAATTCATTCTATGTCCAGAGCGGGTCGAACGCGGGCAATCTCGATCCGGTCTCGGCCGAATACATCTTCGTCTACGACATCTCGAACGGCAAACCGGTTCAGAAGCAGGTGCTGACGATCCCGGCCTCATACGCCGGCATCGCGTTCTCGCCGGACGGAACGAAGTTCTACGTCGGCAGCGGCGGCGGCGACAGCATCTACACCTATGCGCTGAGCGGCGGGGCGTGGGCACAGGCCGGCACGCCAATCGCACTCGGCCACAACACGAAGAATGACGGCGGCACCGCCGACGGCAACTACCAGAACCCGAGCACGGCCGGTCTCGCGCTGACCGCGGACGGCACCAGGCTCCTGGTGGCCAACACCTACAACGACAGTGTCAGCCTGGTGAACCTCAGCACCGGAAAGGTGAGCGGAGAGCTCGATCTGCGCCCCGGGCTCATCAACCCGGCGCAAGCGGGCGTGCCTGGCGGCGAGACACCGTTCTGGGTCGCGATCCACGGCAAGACGGCCTACGTGACGGCGCAGCGCGACCGCGAGGTCGACGTGCTGAGCATCGCCGGCACCACCCCGGTGCTGACCGCGCGGATCGCGGTCAAGGGCACGCCCAACGAGGCGACGCTGAACAAGGCGGGAACGCGGCTCTACGTCGCCGCCGATAATGCCGACATGGTTCACGTGATCGACACGGCAACCAACAGCGTCACCCAGTCCATCGCGGTCGCGGCACCCTACAACTATCTGACCCAGGCGCCGCGCTACCGCGGTGTCGCGCCAAACGCGCTCGCGTTGTCGGCCGATGAGAGCACGCTCTATGTCTCGAACGGCGGCGAGAACGCGATCGCCATCGTCAGGCTCGGCGCCAACGCCGAGACGACGGCGCTGTTGCCGACCGGCTTTTATCCGAACTCGGTCGTGCTCGCGAACGGCTGGATCTATGCCGTCAGCGAGAAGTCGGACGCGCCGCCGAACCCGAACAACTGCACCAGCAGCGTCTACGCCATCGTGCCGGCGCCCCCGTATGCGGCGACGTGCTCGCAGAACGAATATATCCTGCAGCTCGAGGGTGGCGGCCTGCTAGCCGAGCCATTGCCGGCGAATCCTGTCTCGCTCGCTGCACTCACCATCCAGGTTGGCCTGAACGACGGTTTCCTCGGGTTGCCGAACCCGGCGGATGCTTCGACGATGGCCGCACTGCGCAGCCGCATCAAGCACATCATCTACATCGTCAAGGAGAACCGGACCTACGACCAAATCCTGGGCGACCTGGGCGAGGGTAACGGCGATGCCTCGCTCGCCGAATTCGGCCAGGCGATCACACCCAACTTTCACGCGATCGCAAGGCAGTTCGTCGATCTCGACAATTTCGAGGATCCGGGCGAGGTCAGCGGCAACGGCTGGCCCTGGAGCACCGAGGCGCGTGAGACCGACTTCAACGTCAAGAACATTCCCCTGAATTACTCCAGCCTGCAGACGAACGCCGCCTACGACGCGGAAGGTCAGGTCCGCGGCGTCAACGTGCTGCCGACAAACGCGGAACGATCGGCCGCCGACCCGGCCTGGAACGACGATCCGAACCTGCTGCCGGGTATCGGCAGCGACGACGAGCCGGACGGGCCAAACGACGATGGCGCGTCCAACACGATCGACAGCGGCCACATCTGGAACGCGGCACTCGCGGCCGGTCTGTCGGTTCGCAACTATGGCTTCTTCTGCGACGAGAACCGCTACGGCACCGACTACGGAAACTACAATGTCACCTCGGACACCCAGATCCCGGAAGACCCTACGCCCTACGCCGACAAGATCGTCCAGGCCTATCCGGACGTCCCGGCGCTGCTGCCGATCACCGATCCCTATTACCGGAGTTTCGACAACGCGTATCCGGACTTCTATCGGGTGCAGGAATGGACTCGCGAGTTCAACAACGACGAGGCGAGCGGCACGCTGCCGAACCTGACGCTGCTTCGTTTCAATCACGACCACATGGGAGATTTCTCGACCGCGATCAAAGGCGTCAATACGCCGGAGCTGCAGCAGGCCGATGACGACTATTCGGTGGGGTTGGTGGCGCAGACAGTCGCCAGCAGCCCAGACCGCGACGACACCTTGATCTTCGTCGTCGAGGATGACGCCCAGGACGGACCCGACCATGTCGACGCGCATCGCTCGACCGCCTACGTGATCGGGCCCTACGTCAAGCAGGGCGCGGTCGTGTCGGCACGCTACACGACGGTGAACATGCTGCGCACGATCGAGGACATTCTCGGGATCGGGCATCTCAATATCAACGACGCCAACCAGGTGCCGATGACGGACGTGTTCGACCTGAGCAAGACAAGCTGGAGCTTCACGGCGGCGCCGTCGAAGTATCTCTATTCGACGGAACTGCCGTTGCCGACGCAGCAGGCCGACGCCGGTCCGGTGCCGATGAGCACGCACACGGCGTCGTGGTGGGCCGAGCAGACCAAGGGATATGATTGGACGCATGAGGATCACATCCCGTCGGCGAAGTTCAATCTGGTGCTCTGGCGCGGCCTGATGGGCAATCGACCCTATCCGAGCACGCGCAGCGGTCTCGACCTGAGCCCTGTCCAGAAGGTGTCGCTGAAGACACCCACGCACTGATCGGCTAGACCGGGTGGGCTCATGGCCCACCCTCCCTGGCTTATGCTGTCGGCGCTACTGCTGCTCGCATCGTGCGCCACGGCACCACATCGGCGCGTCGTCCTGCATCATGTCCGGCATCACCGCCCCGTCGCGAGCGCGAGTTTCGTCGACCGCACGCGTGCGCGCTGCCGCGACGGCGATCATGGCGCCTGCCGGATGCTTGCCGCCATGTCTAGGGGCGGCGCATGAGTGCCTTCATATGCCCGACCACGTGGGCGAGGCCGTCGGTGATCGCCTGGCCGATCAGGAAGTGGCCGATGTTGAGCTCGCGTAATTCGGGAATGTCCCTGATCGCAACGGTGTTCGTGTAGTCCAGACCATGTCCGGCATGGACTTCGAGCCCTAGAACGGCGGCCTGCCTGGCGGCGTGGCGAAGGCGGTCGAGTTCACCCGGCCTGCCGTGCGCGTAGGCGCCGGTGTGGAGTTCGACGACCGCAGCACCGAGGGCGCTGGCGGCCTCGACTTGAGCGAGGTCCGGATCGATGAAGAGGCTGACGCGGATGCCCGTTTCGCGCAACGCGGCGATCCTCGGGCGCAGCGACTGGATCTGGCCCGCGGCGTCGAGGCCGCCCTCGGTGGTGACTTCCTCGCGCCGTTCGGGGACGAGGCAAGTCGCGTGCGGCCGCAGGTCGCAGGCGATGCGAACCATCTCGTCCGTGGCTGCCATCTCCAGGTTCAGCGGGATGCGCAGCGAGGCGCGCGCGCGGACGATGTCGTCATCGCGGATATGACGGCGGTCCTCCCGCAGGTGCATGGTGATGCCGTCCGCACCGGCCTCCTGTGCGACGAGTGCGGCGGCGACCGGATCGGGATGAGTGCCGCCGCGAGCGTTGCGGACGGTGGCGACGTGATCGACGTTCACGCCGAGGCGAAGCGGGATCATGCGGACGACCTTCGGCGATTGTTGGCAAGGATGTCGGCGAGTTCGAGTGCGGCGATCAGGCTGTCGGCCGATGCGGCGCCCTGGCCGGCAATGTCGAAGGCGGTGCCATGGTCGGGCGAGGTGCGGACGATCGGCAGACCGAGGGTGACGTTGACGCCGCCGTCGATGTCGAGCGCCTTGAGCGGGATGAGCGCCTGGTCGTGAAACATGCAGATGGCGGCGTCGTAAGTGGCGCGGGCACGCTCGGTGAACATGGTGTCGGGGGGAAAGGGACCGCGTGCGTCGATGCGCTCGGCGCGCAGGATGTCGATGGCGGGGCGGATGATGGTGCGTTCCTCGTCGCCCATGCTGCCGTCTTCGCCGGCGTGTGGGTTGAGGCCGGCAATGGCGAGGCGGGGATGTGCGATGGCGAAATCGCGACGGAGCGCTTCGTGTGCGGTCCGGGCGGCGCGAACGATGGCGCCGGTATCGAGGCGGTCGAGGGCGGCGCGGAGTGCCAGGTGGATGGTGACCGGGACGACGCGCAGCATGGGAGAGGCCAGCATCATGACTTCGGAACCGGGTGTCCCGCAAAGTTCGGCCAGGAACTCGGTATGGCCGGGATGTGGAAACCCGGCGCGGGCAAGAACGATCTTGCTGATCGGGTTGGTGACGACGGCGCGCGTCTCGCCGGCAAGCGTGGCGCGGGTTGCGCGCGCGATGCTTTCAATCGTGGCGGGCGCGTTCGTTCCGTCCGGTTTGCCGAGCCGGGCCGGGCAGGCCAGCGGGGTTACAATGACCGGCAGGCTTTCGGCAAAATGTTGTTCTGCTTCTGCAGGACTGTTGACGGGCCTGACCGGAACGTCGTGGCTCGCGATCCAGTCCGGATCGCCATAGAGAACAAACGGCGTTGCCCGCTGTTTCCAAGCGGCGACGGTGATTTCCCCGCCGATCCCGGCCGGATCCCCCATGGTAAGCGCCAGCATCTTAAGTCATGGGTTCCAAGGGCGACCGCCTTTGGCGGGGTTCGGGGGCGGAGCCCCGTTGTGGCGCTGTGGAAAGCACCGCCGGCGACCGCCAGGGGCGC